>JBBQER010000157.1:0-2417 GCA_038320885.1 Acidimicrobiia bacterium | reverse complement strand
CGACGCGCTCGACGACTCCGGGGTGCTGTCCGGCTACCACTACCTGTACGCGACGCGTGCCGATCTCCTGCGACGGTTGGACCGACGCGAGCAGGCCGCGACCGCGTACCGGCAGGCGCGGGAGCTTGCCCCCACCGACGTCGAACGCCGCTACCTCGATCGCCGCCTGGCCGAGCTGGTCGCGACTTCCTGAACGCGTCAGGCGGTGGCGGCCCGGACCACTTCGCGGTCGACGTCGGCGACCACGTCGCCGGTGGCGTCGACGTCGTAGAACTGGATGCCCTCGGTCACCTCGGGCGCGTCGCCCCCGAGCGCGACTGCGATCTTGTTGGCCGCGTTCCGCACGACGTCGAGCACGATCTCGGTGATCTCCGCGTCCGACAGTTGCGCACGGACGCGTGCGGAGAACGCCGCGTCGATGGTCGTCGGTTGGGCGACCAGGGCATCGGCGAGCTCCAGCGCCGCCTGCTCGCGTGCGGAACGCGCACCCCCGGCATCGGCGTCGGCTTCGAAGATGGACGCATCGCCCGCCTCGTCGAGCGCGCGCAGGCTCAACCGTGACTGGCACACGCGGCACTGATGGACGCGGGCACCGCGCAAGCGGACCAGCTCGGTCGTCACCGGATCGAGCGCGGACTGGAGCGCGACGACGCGCATGAACTCCTCCAGCGCCGGCCACAGGTCGCCGGCCTCGGGAGCGCGCGCCGGGCCGTACGCGATGTCGAACAGTCGCTCCAGCGCGATACGGCCGCGTTGGAATACGTCAACGACGTAGAGCACCTGCGTGAACACGAACATGTCGGCACCGAGCGCGCCATCCAACGCGTCGCGGAGCGCGTCGTCGACACCCGACACGTCGACCACGAACTGCTCGGCGAACCGGACGCAGATCTCGGCCCGCGGATCCGGGGGATGGGTGTTCGGTGAGACCGGCGTGCGCGCCGCTTCCTCCGGATGCGCCAGCGCGGCGGCGACGGCGATGCGCACCGGGTCGAGCAGTGCCGGCTCCGCGGCGCCGGCGGCCAGGGCCTCGATCCGGTCGAAGCTCGCGAACGCGTCGGGGGCGGCGGCAGACCAGGGTGCTCGCGTCATGGGAATGACATTACTGCTGAGCGCGTACCGTGGTCCTGTGGTCGACGGGAGCCGTTTGGTGGTCGAGACGGTGGCGCTCACGGGGAGCCCGTGGCCCACCATCGACCCGTTCCTGTTCTGCGTGCACCATGACGATGCGTACCCCGCGGGGAACGACCGGTACGGGCCGGTGGCCTCGCTCGAAGATCATGAGATGGGCGCCGACTTCGCCGGCGTCGACGGGTTCCGTATGTACCACGGCCTCGAGGTCCCGGGGTTTCCGCAGCACCCGCACCGCGGGTTCGAGACCGTCACCTACGTGCGCCGGGGGCTGATCGACCACTCCGACTCGCTGGGCGCGGCGGCCCGATTCGGTCGTGGCGACACGCAGTGGCTCACGGCCGGGCGCGGGATCGTGCACTCCGAGATGTTCCCGCTGCTCGACCGCGACGCCCCCAACCCGCTCGAGCTGTTCCAGATCTGGCTCAACCTGCCTGCCGAGTCCAAGCTCGCCGATCCCTACTTCGCGATGCTGTGGGCGTGCGACGTGCCTCTCGTCACGGCCCGTGACGCCGAGGGCCGCACGACCGAGATCACCGTCGTCGCCGGGGAGCTCGACGGCGAGCGCCCGCCGCCACCCCCGCCCGATTCGTGGGCCTCGCGTCCGGAAGCCGACCTCGCGATCTGGCACCTGCGGTGCGACCCGGGAGCACAGTGGACGGTGCCGCCCGCGACGGGGGAGGAGACCGTCCGCGTCCTCTACCTCTACGCGGGGAGTGCGACCGTCGACGACATTGTGGTCGTTGCGCCGACCGGCGTCGTCGTGCGTTCGCCTGCGGCGGCCCCAGTCACGGCCGGTGACGGCGGCGCCGAGATCCTCATGCTCCAGGGTCGTCCGATCGGCGAACCGGTCGCGCGGTACGGGCCGTTCGTGATGAACGAGGAGCGCGAGATCGAGCAGGCGCTCACCGACTACCGCGAGACCGGATTCGGTGGCTGGCCGTGGTTGCGTGACGATCCGGTCCACGCCCCCGACCGCGGACGCTTCGCCCGCCACGCCGACGGTCGCGAGGAAGACGTCACGTCCCCGACGGCTCGCTAGCCGGCTCACCGAGCGCGGCGGCGCGCGCTTCGCGCCGGGTCTTCAGCACGCTCAACCAGATCGCGAGCGCCAGGATCAGCACGATCACGGCCAATGATGCGGCCGTCGGCATGTGGTACCAGTGCGAGACCGTCATCTTGATGCCGACGAACACGAGGATCGCTCCGAGCGCGTGCGAGAGGTAGTGGAACTTCTCGCGCGCGCCGCCGAGCAGGAAATACATGGCGCGCAGGCCGAGGATCGC
>JBBQER010000156.1:0-2443 GCA_038320885.1 Acidimicrobiia bacterium | reverse complement strand
GTGGTACTGCGCGGCGTCCGGACCATCTGTCGCGACTGCGTCGCCGAGCACGATCATCTCGCGACCGTCCCATACCGCGGCTTCGATTCCTGGGTGCAAGGTGGAACGCAGCGGCGAGACGGCAATCGTTCGCCACGTGTCGGTTGCGGGGTCGTACGCGGCGCCGGGTCCGACCTCCTTGCATACGTTCGGGTTGTCGCCTCCGCACGACGCCCCGCCCCACAGGATCATCTCCTTTCCTGTCCAAACTGCGGCCGAACCGGCGGCGCGCGCCATCGGGGACTGCGCCATCGGGTGCCACGTTCCCGCGTGAGAATCGAAGACGGCGCCATCGTCGTACGCGTGGAGCCCGCCTTGGGCCAGCGGCTGGGCGCCACCCCACACGAGCAGATCTCCACCTGCCCCCACCATCGACTCCTGTATGCGCCCACCAAGGCCGGACTTGGGCAATCGCGTCCACGTGTTGTCGGCGATGTCGTAGTGGAGGAACACCTCGCCGAGCAGCTGGTCACCAAATGCGTTGGAGACATCGGTGAGGACGCCGAAGAAAAGGAGACCGCCCGCGTCGTCGCGAACTGCGTGCGCCGCCCAAATGGCGCCGGGTGCTGTCGCCAACGATCGCCACGTTCCGGAGTCGGCATCGAGCACCGCGAACGGCGTGTTCACCGAATGCGGCTCGGTGTTGGTGCCCGCGCCTGCGTACACATCGTAGCCGACCGCAGCAAAGATCCGCGGCGCCGGGAAGGGCGCGTCGGGGAGCGAGCGCCACGTCCCCTTCTGCGGGTCGTACGCGGCGACCTTGTGCGACGTGTTGCTGTCGTTCTCGCCGACGATCAGCTCGGTGCCGTTCCACGCCGAGTTGTTGCCGTCGAAGGTGACGACCGGACCGGGCGGGATCTCCGACCACGACGGTGCAGCCGTGTTCGTCGGGTTGGACGTCGGCGTCGACGTGATGACCCGCTGCGCGCGGTTGCTTCCGGCCGCCTGCGCGATCGCACCCGCGGTGGCACCGGCCACGATCACGACAGACACCGCCAGCGCGCCGAGCTTCGTCGCCCGGCGCCGGCGGGCGTGCATCAGCACTTCGGGCCTCACGTCATGGACCGTCGGCATCGACGCCACGCGATCGTCGAGCATCTCGCGGAGCTCGCGTTCGAGGTCGTCCATCACGAGCTCCTTTCGGCTTCGAGCGCGATGCGCAGCGCCTGCAAGCCGCGCGAGGTTGCGGACTTCACCGTTCCGATAGCTACTCGCAGCGTGTCGGCGGTCTGCTCCTCCGACAGGTCGAGGTAGAAGCGGCACACGATCGCCTCGCGCTGGCGAACCGGCAACGCTTGGAGCGCAGTCCACAGCTCGTCACGGGTGTCGGAGTCGGTCGTGGCCGACGACGCTTCATTCGCCTCGCGGCGCCGCTCCGCTTCGGACTCGACGCGATCGGCGTAGCGACGTTCGACGCGCGTGTGACGGAAGTGGGAGCGGGCCAGGTCGACGACCGTGCGGCGGAGGTACGCACCGAACGCGTCGGGACTGACCTCCCGGATCCGGCTCGCGACCCGCAGAAACGCCCCTTGCGCGAGATCCTCGGCGAGCTGGCGCTGACCGGTGAGGAGGTACGCGAGATTGACGACGTTCGCGCTCTCGGCGAGGTAGAGCTCGGCCAGCACGTCGACGCGTCGAATCGGCCGACCAGCCGACTCATCGGGCGCGTCCATCGTCAACTCGCCTATCACACGTGAAAGACGCCCGCCCTCGCCGGAAGGTTCCTCGATCGGCTTCGTCAACGCTTCAGGTATTGATCCCAGCCGCGGAGATTTTGCTCCAGGCCATTGGCCGGGTCCCGATAGAGCTTGGCCTGCTGCCGGCACGTGCCGGTGGGAACCGTCGACCGCGGGACCGCGCAACCGGTGGCCCGATAGCTCTGGATACCCGCCACGCTTCGGCAGGCGCAGGGCGACGACCGAGTCGTTCGTGCCGTGCGCGGGTTTGCCGACGTCGACCGGCCCGCCACCCGCCGCGATCACGCGTATCGCGTTGTCCGGGATCTGGACGTTCTCGCTGAACTTGAGCGACACGGCTCGTGGCGGTTGACCGGCGGGTAGCTCCGCACCGCTCGCCGGCGTCGTCGTTTCGAGCGTTGCATGCGCACTGGCCGGCGCCGCGCTCAACCCGAGCGCGAAGAGCGCAACGATTCCTACGAAGACTCGCCTCGACGCTCGCGTCAACGCGCGAGGAGATCGGCGATGCGGCGCACGCCCTCACCGAGATCGTCGTCGCCGAGCGCGAACGAGAGCCGCGCGTAGCCGGGCGCGCCGAACGCCTCGCCGGGGACGATCGCGACCTTGGCGACGTCGAGCAACACCTCGCACAGCTCGAGCGTGTCGGCCGGCTTGCGGCCGCCGATCTCACGCCCGAGCACGCCCTCGAACGACGGGAAGCAGTAGAA
>JBBQER010000155.1:0-4211 GCA_038320885.1 Acidimicrobiia bacterium | reverse complement strand
CCGGAGGTCGAGCGCGAAGCCGCACTGATGCGCCATGTGGCCCCGGTCGACCCCGAACCGGCCGGCGCCGACGGTGTCCCGGACGCGGACGCCGCCGCGGCGGTCGCGAGCGGTGACGACGCACCCGACAGTGAACCCGTGGCCGTGCCCGCCTGGCGCCGGACGGCAATGGCCGAGCTCACCGCCCTGGCCTCCGACGACCTCACTCCCCGCCGCCGCCGCTAAAAGGGGAATGCTTCGTTTCGCTAAGTAGTTATGCTAAGCGTATGGCGTCCAAGACTGCTGCCCCGATCTCGACGACCGCGCCTCTGCCCGAGGTGGCTTCCCGGTTGCGGTTGGCGGTCATGCGGCTCAGCCGCCGGTTGCGGCAGCACGCGCCGGGTGGCATCACCCCGTCGCAGCTTTCGGCGCTCTCGACGATTGTGGCCGAGGGGCGCATCACGCTCTCGCAGCTGGCGGTCGCCGAGCGCGTGCAGCCGCCGTCGATCACTCGCGTCGTCGACGTGCTCGTCACCGACGGCTTCGCGACGCGTACGCAGTCCGAAGAGGACCGCCGCGTCGCGTGGGTCGAGCCGACTCCGGCCGGTCGTGCCCTCGTAGATGCCGTCCGTCGTCAGCGTGACGCGTACCTTGCCCAGCGGCTCAGCACCCTGACGCGCGAAGACGTCGTCGTCCTCGCGCGCGCGGCCGCGTTGCTCGAACAGCTCACCGCGGATCTGCCATGAGGCGCGTTCGCCGCATCGGGCGTGACACGTTCGTCTCGCTGCGCAATCGCAACTACCGGCTGTACTTCATCGGGCAGACGGTCTCGGTCAGCGGCACCTGGATGCAGGGACTCGCGCAGGCGCTCTTGATCCTCAGCCTCACGCACAACAGCGGGACGGCACTGGGGTTCGTCACCGCGCTGCAGTTCACTCCCATGCTGATCTTCGGCGCGTGGGGCGGCGTGCTCGCCGATCGCTTCGACAAGCGGAAGCTGCTCTACGGAACCCAGGTCTCGGCGGCCCTGCTCGCGCTCGCGCTCGGCATCATCGTGAGCACGGGGGCGGCCGCGGTCTGGAACGTCTACCTCATATCGGTCTTGCTCGGCTTCGTCAACGTGGTCGACAACCCGGCGCGCCAGACGTTCGTGCTCGAGATGGTCGGACGCGAGCAGCTTCCCAACGCGGTGAGCCTCAACAGCGTCGTCATGAACAGCTCCCGCGTGGTGGGTCCGGCGCTCGGCGGCATCCTCATCGGGGCGTTCGGCATCGCGCCGTGCTTCTACATCAACGCAGCGTCGTACATCGGCGTGATCGTCGCGCTCTCGATGATGAACCCCTCCCTGCTGCACCGGCTGCCGACCGTCGAGCGCGCCAAGGGCCAACTCCGCGCGGGGCTGCGTTACGCGTGGTCGGAGCGGATGGTCCGCGTTCCGCTGCTGATGATGGCCGTGATCGGCACGCTCGCGTTCAACTTCCAAGTCGTCATTCCGCTCATCGCGATCAAGACGTTCCATGCCGGCGCGGGCGGCACGGCGCTCTTCCTGTCGTCGATGGGTGCGGGTGCAGTGTTCGGTGGATTGTCGGTGGCATCGCGGCGTGGCGTCTCGCATCGCCGGTTGATCACGCTGGCCGTCCTGATGGGAGTCATGATCCTGGTCGCCGCGATCGCGCCGACGTTGGCGACAGAAGCGGTTGCGCTGTTCGCCATGGGCGCGTCGGCATTCGCCTTCATTGCGGTGGCCAATACGACGATCCAGCTGACGGCGGCGCCCGAGATGCGCGGCCGGGTCATGGCGCTCTACGCGATCGCGTTTCTCGGCAGCACACCCATCGGCGGGCCGATCATCGGGTGGATCTCGCAGAATTTCGGCCCCCGCGCGGGCTTCGCGGTCGGCGGTGTCGCTGCCCTCGTCGCGAGCATCGTCGCCGGTTGGTCGATGCTCCGCGCTCGCGAGACCGACGAGCACCGGGCGCCCGACGTCATGGTGGTCCCCGCCGCGTAGTTGCGGCCGGACGAATTACTGCTGGTAGTTCTCGACGGTGTTCGGATCGCGTGGCCCTGCGCTGTCGGGATCGAGGCCGAACTCACGCTTGGCCCGCCGCTGCCGGAGCAGGTCGAAGCACTGGTCGAGCATGACCTCGAGCTCACGGACCCGGGCGGCGTCATGGTTCGGCGTCTCGAGGAGCTTCTCCTCCTCGGCCACCATCTCGTTGATGCGCTGGATGAGTGCGGCGTCGTCCATGGGGGATCCTTCGGTTCGACCTGTCGGGTGAGGCTACCGGCCGGACCGACGCGCGGCAGACTGAGGCGAGTGAGCGGCGACGGCGACATCCGATGGGGTACCCCGGCGGCGCGCTGGGTCATCGGTGCGACCGTTCTCGGCTCGGGCATTGCCTTCCTCGACGGCACGATCGTGAACGTCGCGCTCCGGGCGATCGGTCAAGACCTCGACACCGGCGTGAGCGGCTTGCAGTGGACCGTCGACGCCTATCTCGTCACGCTCACCGCGTTCCTGCTCTTCGGTGGCGCGCTCGGCGATCGCTTCGGCCGGCGGCGGATGTTCATCGCGGGCCTGGCTTCGTTCACCGTCGCCAGTGTGGCGTGCGGGCTCGCTCCCGACGCCGCGGTGCTCGCGATCGCCCGCGCCGTGCAGGGCGCGGCCGGCGCGCTGCTCGTTCCCGGCAGCCTCGCGATCATCGGCTCGTCGTTCCACGATGCCGATCGCGGACGTGCGATCGGCGCCTGGTCCGGTCTGGCGGGGATCGCGGGCGCGGTCGGGCCATTCCTCGGCGGTTGGCTGATCGACACGTTCTCCTGGCGGTGGGTGTTCTTCATCAACGTCCCGCTGGCGGTGATCGCGGTCGCCATCACGTTGCGCCACGTGCCCGAGTCGCGCGCGAACACGAACCAGCCGATCGACGGTTGGGGAGCGTTCCTCGCGGCGCTCGGCCTCACCACCATTTGTTGGGCGCTCATCGAGAGTGACAACGGTGTCGGTGCGGCCCAGGTCGTGTCCGGCCTCGTCGGCGTGGGCGCGGTCGTCGCGTTCCTCGTGGTCGAGTCGCGCAGCTCCCATCCGATGCTGCCGCTGCGCCTCTTCCGCAATCGCACCTTCAGCGGGACCAACGGCACCACCCTCGCCGTCTACGCCGCGCTCGGCGCCGCCCTCTTCATGGTCGTGCTGGAGCTCCAGATCGCGCTGGGCTACTCCGCGCTGGAAGCGGGCTCGTCGCTGGTGCCGGTCACGTTCGTGATGGTGTTCCTCTCGTCGCGGTCGGGCGCGCTCGCACAGCGCATCGGGCCGCGGCTCCAGATGACGGTCGGCCCGTTGATCATCGCCGCCGGCCTGCTCATGTTCACACGCATCGCGCCCGGAGAGCACTACGTGACCGCGGTCCTGCCCGCGGCGCTCGTGTTCGGACTCGGGCTCACGTGCACGGTCGCGCCGCTCACGTCGACCGTGCTGGCGTCGGTCGACGACGGCGAGCTCGGCGTTGCTTCGGGCGTCAACAACGCGGCGGCGCGCCTCGCCGGACTCCTCGCGGTCGCGGTCCTGCCCGCCGTCGTCGGCTTCGACACCACGCTGTCGGGCGCCGTGCTCACGGGCAAGGTCGCAGTCGCCCTGCGCGTGAGTGCGGCCCTGTGCGTGATCGGTGGCGCCATCTCGTGGCTGACCGTCGAGGTGAAGCATGAGGTCGTTCCCGTCCGCCCGGCCGATCTCCTCCTGCCCTGCCACGACCCGGGCCGGCTGCAGAAGTCGGCGTGAACGCGGCACACTGACGCCATGGAGACACGAACCATCGGCAAGCTCGACGCCTCGGTGGTGGGCCTCGGATGCAACAACTTCGGCGGCCGGATCGACGAGGCCGCGACGAAGAAGGTCGTAGACGCTGCGCTCGACGCGGGCGTCACGATGTTCGACACCGCCGACAGCTACGGCGGAACCCTGAGCGAGGAGTTCCTCGGGCGCGCGCTCGGCTCACGTCGTGACGAGGCGATCGTCGCGACGAAGTTCGGGAGTCCGATCGACGAGGATCGCAAAGGCGGCGCGAGTGCGGCATACATCGCGCGCGCCGTCGAGGACAGCCTCCGGCGGCTCGGCACCGACCGGATCGACCTGTACCAGCTCCACTTTCCCGACGCGGCCACGCCCTTCGAAGAGACGCTCGCGGCGCTCGACGAGCTGGTGGACGACGGCAAGGTGCTCGAGATCGGCGGCAGCAACT
>JBBQER010000154.1:0-4354 GCA_038320885.1 Acidimicrobiia bacterium | reverse complement strand
GTCAACTTCCGCTACGTCGACGAGGAATTGACGTATCTCTTCGCCAACGCCGACCTGAAGGTCGTCGTGACCGAGCCCGACCTCGAGGACCGTGCGGCACGGGCGGCCGCGACGCTTGCCTGGTCGTGCCCTGTCGTCGTCGCCGACGAGCGGTACGAGCAGATGCTCGCCGGCCGCCCCGACACCGCACCCGAGGTGGGCGAACGCTCGCCCGACGATCACTACGGGCTGTGGACCGGCGGGACGACCGGCATGCCGAAGGGCGTGATCTGGCGTCACCAGGACATCTACATGTCGGCCATCGGTGGGAGCGGGAATGCGCTGCTCGGGGTGCCGCCGGTGGCGGACCTCGACGACGTTGCCGCCCGCGCGCGCACCGGCTCGCCCCTCCCGCGGATCCTGACGCTCTGCCCGCTCATGCACGGCGGTGGGTTCTGGCTGGCGTTCAACGCGATCCTCTCGGGTGCCTGCAGTGTGCTGATCCGCGATGTCGGGTTCGATCCCGCGTTCGCAATGCGGGTGGTCGGCGAGGAGCGCGTCAGCGTGCTCATGACGATCGGCGACGCGTACGCGCGCCCCCTCGTGGACCTCCTCGAAGCGGCGAAGCCGGAGGCGTTCGACGTGTCGTCGCTCCTCGTGTACGGCTCGGGTGGTGCCATCCTCTCGCCGTCGGTGAAGGACGACCTCGCGCGTGTGCTGCCGACGACCGTCGTGCACGACGGCTTCGGCGCGTCGGAGACGGGCGGACAGGGCCGGCTCGCCGGGACCGGCGCCGACGGCGCGCCGCGGTTCGACATGGAACCCGGCAACGTCGTGATCGCCGACGACGGCACGCTCTGCGAGCCCGGCGACGGACGGATCGGGTTGCTCGCGAACAGCGGGCACATACCGCTCGGCTACTACAAGGACGAGGCCAAGACCGCGGCGACGTTCCCGGTGATCGACGGCGTCCGCTACGCCGTGCCCGGCGACCTCGCGTCGGTCGACGCGAATGGTCACATCGCGGTGTACGGCCGCGGATCGGTCTCGATCAACTCGGGGGGCGAGAAGATCTTCCCCGAGGAAGTGGAGAAGGCGCTCAAACGCCACCCCGCGGTGTTCGACGCGACAGTGGTCGGCACACCCAACGAACGGTTCGGCTCACAGGTCACCGCGGTCGTGGAGCTCCGGCGCGAGCACGCCGACGACCCGCCGGCGCTCACCGAGCTGCAGAACCACTGCCGCGAGCACCTCGCCGGCTACAAGGTCCCGCGCGCGGTGGTGTTCGTCGCCGACACGGTTCGATCTCCATCGGGGAAGCCCGACTACCGCTGGGCCAAGGAGACCGCGCTCGCCGCACTCGCTCCGGAACCGGCGTGACGATGTATCCGCAGACGTCCTCGGCTTCGATCGAGGTGCGCGCCGCGCCCGAGATCGTCTGGGCTCTCGTTTCCGACATCACGCGCATGGGGGAGTGGAGCCCCGGCTGCGTACGCGCGGAATGGGAGGGCGGTGCCACCGGACCCGCGGTCGGCGCCCACTTTCACGGGTACAACCGGGCGGGCACGTTCGAGTGGGACGTGCCGGGCATCGTGACCGATTGCGAGCCGGGCCGGATCTTCGCGTTCGCGGTGCCGCGCGACGGCGCCATGGTCAACCGTTGGCGCTTCGAGCTCGCGCCCGCCGCAGCAGCAGGCACCACCTTGACCGAGTCGTTCGACGCGCCCGCGATCAACGTGGAAGGTTCGCCAGCGAACTTCGACGGCCGGTTCGAGATGCTCGTGCAGGCGATCAACGAGACGATCACCAACATCAAGACTGCGGCCGAGGCGATTTCCGCCTGAAGCAACTACCGTTCCGCCGTGGCCGAGGGCGACGACAGCGAAGCGGCGACCGCACACGAGCATCTGCTCCTCGACGAGCTCTCTGATCGGCTCGAGACGCTCAAGCTCATCCGGACCGACGACGAGCAGCGCGCCGATGCGATCCTCGAGCAGTTCGGCGCCAAGGGCAAAGTCGAGTCGGAGATGCTCGACCAGCTCTCGGCGCGCTCCGCGCTCGCGCATCCCGACCGGTTCGAGGAGGCGCATCGCACCGCGATGCGGGCCCTGGAGATCTTCGATCGCAACGGGGCGCGGCCGCCATCGAGTCTGAAGGTCGGTCCGCTGACGCCGGTTGCGAGCTACGTCGTCCAGGCGCTGATCCGGCTGATCGTCCGTGACTACGAGAAGTCGGTCGTCGACCAGATCCGCAAGTTGTACGCGCGGCGCTGGGCGAACAGCCCGAAGGGGACTCCCGAGTTCGGCATGCTCCGGCTCGCGCGGCTCCAGCTGGAGCGGCTCGCTCCCGACTTCCAACGGTCGTCGCTCGGCGTCCCGACGTTCCTGCTCGGCGGTGCCGCCCTGTCGGGTGTCGGCTCGCTCATCCAGCGGTTGTTCGCGACGGCCGCGCACAACTCGATCCTGTTGTTGGTCGTCGCCGGCACGTTCGCCGCGCTCGCGTTCGCCGGGTTCTGGTGCGTCCTCCAAGCCGCCTCGATCGCGCGTCGCCGGACGCGAATCGCGCTCGACCAACCGCTGCGCGCGCTGTGGGAGACGATCGGCGCGGCCGGTCATCCGCCGCGAGATCAGAGCCGCCAGTTCGCGACCTACGCGGCGATCCTGCTCGTCGTCGGCTGGATCGTCGTACCGGTTGCGATCACGGTCGCGATCCGGGTCGGTTGAGCGCGGTCCTATAACGCGGCCCGCAGGATGGCCGCGACGCCGGTGAGCGCGGCGATGGTCAGCACGACGGGCCGCAGGTTGCGCGCGCCGATTCGCGGGCGGATCAAGAGGCTGAGCCCGAATCCGGCGAGGAAGCTCGGCATCAGAGACACGCCGAGCAGCAACTGCCATGCGTGGAGCTGACCGGCGAGCAGCAGGCCGATCGACGTGAACACCGTTCCGATCGTGAACTGCGTCGCCAGCGTCGATCGAAAGACGGGCGCCGGGTCGTGTTGATACAGGAGCGCGAGCGGGGGCCCATCGATCGCGGCGGCGGTTCCCGTGAAGCCGGTCGCGATACCGGTCACGATCGCGGTGGTCGGCGTCACTCCCGGATGGAGATGCGCGGCGAGCACGCTGAGCGCGACCGCCGCGATCACGACGCTTCCGATCACGACCGCGAGCGCCTGCGTCGAAACGATCACGACCACTGCCGCACCCAGTGCCGTACCGGGGAGCCGACCCGCGATGATGAATCGACTCCCTCGCCAATCCACGTGCTCGCGCTCGCTCACCGCCATGGCCAGCGCCATGGGGACACCGGGAATGATCATCGCGCCCGGGAGCGCCGCCGGGACGATCAACGCCACGACGGGGACGGCCAGGAGATTCGACCCGAAGCCGACGACTCCCTGAACGGTGGAGGCGGCGATCACGGTGGTGGCGATCACCAACCACTCCGCCGCCGACACGTGCACGGGCCGATGATGACAGACACGCAGTACTTTGCAGACGGAACACTTCGATGACGGGGGTCAGCTGATGGCGTGGGACTTCTCTACCGAGCCCGAGTTCGAGAAGAAGCTCGATTGGGTCGAGCAGTTCTGCCGGGAAGAGGTGGAACCGCTCGAATACGTGTTCCCCTATGCCGTCCGGTCGCACGACCCGAAGATCAAGGCGCTGGTCAAGGGCCTGCAGGATCAGGTCAAGGAGCAGGGGCTGTGGGCGATCTTCCTCGACGAGGAGCTCGGTGGCCCCGGCTACGGGCAGCTGAAGCTCGGCCTCCTGAACGAGATCCTCGGTCGCTACCCGTCCGCGCCGCAGATGTTCGGAGCGGCCGCACCCGACACCGGGAACATGGAGATGCTCGCCGCGTACGGCACCGACGAGCAGAAGAAGCGGTGGCTCGAGCCCATGCTCAACCAGGAGATCTGGTCGGCCTACTCGATGACCGAGCCGCAGGGTGGATCAGACCCGAACCTCTTCCGGACCCACGCCGAACGCGACGGCGAGGAATGGGTCATCAACGGTGAGAAGTGGTTCACGAGCGCGGGCCGCGTCGCCGACATCCTCTTCGTCATGTGAACGAACGGCATGTTCGTGGTGCCGCGCGAGACGCCGGGTGTCGACATCCAGCCCGAGCCCCGCAACCACAACCACATCATCTACAGAGACGTCCGGGTCCCGGCGGATCACCTGCTCGGCCCGGAGGACGGCGCCAAGGTGCTCGCGCAGCGGCGCCTGGGCGGCGGGCGCATCCACCACGCGATGCGCACGATCGGCATGTGCAATCGCGGCCTCGACGCCATGTGCGAGCGCGCGCTCAGCCGCGAGGTCCAGGGCGGGCGGCTCTCGGACAAGCAGTTCGTCCAGGGGTACATCGCCGACTCGTA
>JBBQER010000153.1:0-5068 GCA_038320885.1 Acidimicrobiia bacterium | reverse complement strand
GACCGCGCCGACGTCGCCGACGGATCCGTCGACGACCGGCAGGGGTGACGTCGTGAGCGAGGGCACCGAGAGCACGGCGACATCGCGTACCGGGTCGAAGGCGATCACGCGGGCCGGCAGCCTGCGCCCCGATTCGTCTTGCACCGTCGTGGCTCGCTCGCCCGCGACCACGTGCGCGTTGGTGACGACGAGGCCGGGCCCACCGACCCAACCGCTTCCCTCTTGGATGCTGTCGCACGCACGACCGCTGACCTTCAACGTTGCGCCGCGCACGCGTGCGTCCACCGCCGCGCTCAACCCGGCCGCCGGCGGCCGGCCCGGGTTCGGCGGCGACTGGAGCGTTCCGAGCGCCGACGGGTACGGCGCGTCGGAGATCGCCCGTCCCCACGCCGCGAAGCGCGCCGGCTGTCTCGGTGCCCACCGTTGGATCGCGGCCACGATCGCCGAGCTCCGGGCCATGCGCGCCGGCCAACCCTTCGCGGTTGCCAGCGAGGGGATGACCATCCAGAGCAACACGAACACGCCCAGCGCGCCGACCGCCGCGCCCGCGGCCCGGTCCCAGCGCGGCAGCGTGCCCTGAGGCGACGAGACGCGGTGCAACAGCGCCCCGAGGACGAGTCCGACCGTTTGACCGAGCGTGGCGACGAGGAACAGGAAGAGCACCGCGATCGACGCGCGATTCTCGGCCCGGGTACCGCCGAACGCGGTGACGATACGCGGCACGAACGAGACGCCGATCGCCAACCCGACCGCGACGCCCACCCACGCGAGTACCCGGGCGATGAAGCCGAGGCGCCACCCACCGACGGCGGCGCCGACGACGACCGCGAGCACGACGAGATCGAGCACGTTCACCGCGGGCTCGCGCCGATCAGGTGTCCGCCGCGAGCAAACGCGCGTGGGTGAGGAAACCGGTGTGCGCGACCATTCGGTGGTCGGGCCGGATCGATTGCCCCTCGACGTGCCAGCCGCGTTGGAGTACCTCGACCGTCTCGGCCATCCCGAACGGCGAGTCGGCGATCTCCTCGCGCAAGCGGCCGACCTGCAAGATCGTCGGCAAGTACGCCAGGAGGATGCCGCCGTGGCGCAGCGCGTTCATCGCGTGCTTCACGACTCTCCACGGTTCGGGGAGGTCGAGCATGATCCGATCGAGGTCGCGTTCGTCGATGCCTTCGTAGACGTCGCGTACTTCGACGTCGAGTGGCACGTCGGCGCCGAGGAACCCGTGCACGTTGGCAATGGCGCGCTGTGCGAAATCGTCACGGATCTCGTAGCCCGCGATGTGCCCGGTCGGTCCGATGGCACGCAACAGCGCGGTCGTGAGCGCGCCGGAGCCGACGCCCGATTCGAGGATGCGCGCGCCCGGGAACACGTCGGCGAGCACGAGGATCGGGCCGATGTCCTTGGGGTAGATCACCTGCGCACCGCGAGGCATCTCGAGCACGTACTCGGCGAGCGTGGGTCGGACCGCGATCAGGCGCGCCCCGCGCGACGTGCGCACGGTCGTGCCGTCGGGATGGTCGATCAGGTCGTCGTGGGCGACGATGCCGGCGTGGGTGTGGAATTGTCCCCCCGCCTCGAGCGACACGAGGTGGCGGCGGCCCTTGTTGTCGACGAGGAGCACGCGATCGCCGACCGCGAACTTCCCCGTCACGCCTCGACGACCTTCACCGGGATGCGCGCCGACGCCGCGCGGGATTGCAGCTTGCAGAACGCGCAGATCTCTCCGGGCGTCGGTGCTCCGCACTCGCCGCACGGCCGGAGATCCTCGCGCTCCTCTACGGCGTCGCCGGCGAAGCGGTCGTGGCCGCGCTCGATGAAACCGAAGAGGAATGCGGCCTTGGTGCCCGGCGAGCGCTCCTCCACCTGGTTGAGCATGTCCTTGTAGCCGAGGTGACGATTCCCCGCGGCCATCGGGCACTCTTCGACGATGTAGTCGATGGCGGTCAGCACGCAATACGCGGCGAGCTCGCGCTCGCCCAGGCGAACGAGCGGCTTCACCTTGCGGACGAAGCCCGGCGCCGCGGGAAGCACCGGGTGTTGGCGCCCGAGGTAACCCGCGTCCCAACGCAACACGTTGCCGAGGAGAACCGCCGCTTCGTCGTCGAGGTTGTGGCCGGTCGCGAGGATGTCGTAGCCGTTCTTGATCGCGGCGTCGTTGAACACGTGACGCTTCGACAGTCCGCACGCCGAGCAGGGGACGCGCTTCGCCGCCCGTGAACCCTCGGGGATGTCGAAGCCGTAGGTGTCCCGGAGGTCGATCTCGAGCAGCGGCCAGTCGTGCTCCTTGGCGAACGCCCGCGCGAAGTCACCCGACCGGTCGGAGTACTCGCCGATGCCGAGCCCGACGTAGAGACCGTCGGCCTCGTAGCCGAGGTCTCGGAGCAGCTGCCACAGACCGAGGGAGTCCTTGCCCCCTGATACCGCAACGAGGACCCGGTCGGTCTCGTGGATCATGTCGTGGTCTTCGATCGCCCGCCGGACCTGCTCCCGGCAGTGGCGCGTGAAGCAGTCGGCGCAGAAACCCGCGTTGTGGCGGCGGACGTCGATGACCGCCGGCGCCCGGCAGCGGCGACACTTCACGCCGCGCCTCCGGACACGATGCTCATTGCGCGCCTCCGGACACGATGCTCATTGCGCGCCTCCGGACACGATGCTCATTGCGCGCCTCCGGACACGACCGGGCGGATCTCCACCACGTCGTCGTCGTGGAGGTGCTCGTCACGGGTCGCGAGCGTGTCGTTGCGGATCACGAGCACGGCTTCGGGGATGACCTCGAGATCGACGAGCAGTTGCGCCACCGTGCTCGGAGCCGGAACCTCGATCTCGCGACGCGGATTCCGCAAGAGGACCTTCATGATGCGGCTCCGACCTCCGGACCTCGATCAGTAGCGGCGTCTCGAAACCATCCGGTCCTCCGGATCTGCGCCTGGCTCATCAGCAGCGAGGGTACCGGCGCCGGCCGGTCGATTACTTCTTGCGGCCCTTCTTGACCGCGGGGGTCGCGACGATCTCGAACTGATCGCCGGGCATCACTCGGGTCCGGTAGAGGATGTCGTCTCGATCACGGGACACATAGCGGAGCAGCCGGACGCCGCCGGCGGCGGCCGCGACGACCATCCATCCGCGTGAGCCGGCGCGACCCCGGCGCCAGCCCGTGGTCCACGCTCTGCGCAGCAGCGCCTCGAACATCAGATGCGCCGGATCTCGAGCACGGTCTGGCGCCGCTTTCCCTTCCGGCGACCGAAGAAGTATGCGGCGGCGATGGTGACGACCGCGACACCGACCGCGATCGCGATCGCCGGCACCTTCGCGGCCTCCGTTCGCTCGCCGATGTCGCCCTGGATGTCGCGGAGCTTCGCCTCGATGTCTTCGCGCGTGATCTTGCGGTCGGTCACGACGGCGTTGCCACTCATGGCTTCGAGCTCCTCTTGTTCTTGTGCGACTGCTTTGACCGCGCCAGCCACACCAGCGCGGCGATGACGACGAGCAGGACGACATCGATCACGTACGGCACCCACGACCAGTTTCCGTGGACGGCCCATCCGCGGTTGCCCTGGAGGGCGCGCAGCAGGCCGATCGCGAGGAAGCAGACGCCGGTACCGATGAGCAGCGCGCCGGCGAGTCCGAAGCCGACATAGCGCCACAGGCCCTTGAGGGGCTCGATCGTCTCCTGCT
This sequence comes from Acidimicrobiia bacterium, assembly GCA_038320885.1. Taxonomy (GTDB): domain Bacteria; phylum Actinomycetota; class Acidimicrobiia; order IMCC26256; family PALSA-610; genus JBBQER01. Next base: position 1,390 of record JBBQER010000153.1, on the reverse strand, counting down.
TGGCGTACGCGATGACGAGGTCCTTCAGCTCGCGCACGTCCTGCTGCGGGTTGTCGGCCACTCGTCTCCGTTCCGGTTGGGGGGCTCCGAGTCTCGTCGCGGGCGTCGCCCGGACGCAACCAGTGGACCTTCAGCCCGATGAATTCGGTGCCGGGACCAGCGCGGCCGGTAGCGGCGCGTCGGGGTAGGCGCCTATCACGGCCCCGATCTCGTCCTGTAGCTGCGCGCCGCCGTCGGTCGAGAAGTCGCCGTTGGCAACGAATGCGAACCGGAGCCGGCCCCGCGTCGGGGACGCGGCGTCGATTACTCCGGACAGTCCGACGACACCGCTGATGTGACCCGTCTTCGCGCGGAGCCGGCCGGCGAGTGATGTTCCCGTGAATCGAAACGCCAGCGTTCCGCTCCGACCTGCGACCGGGAGCCCGTCATCGATGGCGGTGAATGGCGGCCGGGCACCGAGCTCGACGACTCGCAGCAGCCCGGCGCAGGTGACGCGGTCGCTCGGCGCCAGGCCGGATCCGTCGTGCAGGTCGACGCCGGTCACCGGAACGCCGAGGTGGGCCAGGGCGATTCGCACCGCCTGGGTGCCACTCGCGGTGGCCCCCAGGCCGGTGCGTTCGAAGCCGAGCTCGCGCGTCAGGAGCTCGGCGGTCTCGTTGTTGCTCACGCGCAGCATGTCCTCGACGATCGTTGAGAGCGGGGGCGATTCGACCCGACCGATCTCCCGAGCACTCGTTGGAGTCGGGCGCGCAGTGTGGCTCGTACCGCCGGCGATCGCCACGTTGCGCGCCGCGAGCAGATCGGCGAGTTGTTGGGCAGTGTCCAGCGCGGGGTCGGTCGCGGGTACGCCACCGGTGTACCCGCCGTTGACGACGAGCGCGCCGAGCGCGCCGGAGTCGCCTTCGGCGATCTCGCCGGGAGTCCAATCGGGAATCGCGCGCTCGCGGTCGTAGCGGCCGTCGTCGGCGACGATCGCGCCGTCGATGCGGATGATGCCGGCGCGCGCGATCGCGTCGGCCAGGCCGGAGAGGGGCGTCGCCGCCGGGCCCGGATCGGTCGCCGTCGTGAGGACCGGGTCTCCCCCGCCGACGACGACCAGGTCGCCGGCGAGTGTCCCGCCATCGACCGCACCGGCGCTGAGCGCGCGGGTGGCGAACCGATGGCCGGGGCCCAGAACCGACAACGCCGCCGCCGCAACCAGGAGCTTCTGGGTCGACGCGCCCGCGAGTGGCCGATCGGGGTTGATGCGCGCGAGGGGCGTCGACCCGTCGTTCACCGCCATGCACGCGTCGACGGGCGCGACGACCGCGCCGAGCTGCTTCCGGAGGCGGTCGGTTGCAACCGCGTCGACGAAGAGCACCGGAACGCGGCGCGCGGAGAGCAAGGGTGT
>JBBQER010000152.1:0-5199 GCA_038320885.1 Acidimicrobiia bacterium | reverse complement strand
TGCGCGGCGCGGGTGCGGCGCAACGACACCGCGAGCCGTGCCGCGTCGAGCACCGTGACCGCGCCCGGCCCCACTCGCTCGGTGAGCAGCGCAACCGCGTCGGGCTCGCGCAGCGCCTCGAACGTTTCCTCGTCGCTGTGGGTGAACAGCTCGGGCAGCACCCGGTTCACGATCACCGCACCGAGCGGGGCCTCGACCTCGGCGCGCAGACGCGCGACCAGCTCGATGGTCTCGGCAACGGGCATCTCCTCGGGCGTGGTGACGATGTTGACCGCCGTGACCTTGGGATCCGCGATCAGGTCCCCGACCCAGCGCGTCTGTTCCCGCAAGGGCCCGACGTCGATGAGCTCCTGGATCGCGTCGGCCGCGCCGAGCTGGGCGACGATGTGGCCGGTGGCGGCGGCGTCGACGATCACGATGTCGTGCTCGGCCCGCCCTTCGATCGACTCCCGCGTCTCCCACGCGATCTTGCCGATGGTGAGGATCTCCTTGACCCCCGGCGCCGCGTTGGCGACGAAGTCGAGCGCGTGCGCGAGCGGACCGAGGCGGCCGAGGATCGGCACGCGGATGTTGAGCCGCAGGTATTCGCGCAGCGATGCCTCGGTGTCCATCGCCATCGCGCGAATGCCGGGATAAACTTCCCGCGGCTCGAAGCCGACCGCGCGCTGCTCGAACTGCTTGGGCACATCGCCTTTGGCGTCGACCTCGACGAGCAACACGCGCTTGCCGACGCTGGCCGCGAGCACCGCGGTGGCCGCGGCCATCGTGCTCTTGCCGACGCCGCCCTTGCCCGTGAAGAAGAGGCAGCGCCGATCGAGAAGGTCGGGGCTGGGCCCGCTCACGATGCGCTACCGGCTGCCGAAGCCGACCTTGCGATCCGCAGCGTCACCGGCGACTTCGACGTACGCGAGCTTGTCGCCCGGGATCCCGACTCGCCGGCCCTTGGAATCGGTCAGCCACATCAGCGGACCTTTCCCATTGATCGCAGCCTCGATGGCGGCAGTCACGGTTGCCGAGTCGTCGTCCATTTCGAGGACGAGCTCGCGCGATGTGTAAACGACTCCGATGCGTACTTCCATGAGGGGGACCTTACCTCTAGACGATTTTGAGTTCGGTGCGGTAGCGGCGCTTGGGCGCGAGCTCGATGTCGACACGCTGGGCGATCGACCGGAACGCGACCGACGCTTCGTCGTCGGGGTTGGCGACGACGATCGGGAAGCCGTCGTCGCCACCGGCGCGGAGCTCGGGCACGAGCGGCACCTGGCCGAGGAGCGGGACCTCGAGCTGATCGGCGAGCTCCTGGCCGCCACCTTCGCCGAACAACGGATACGACGTGTCGTGGTCGCACCGGAACCACGACATGTTCTCGATCACGCCGATGACCTGCAGGTTGACCTTGCGCGCCATGTAGGCGGCACGCTGCGCGACCTTCTGCGCCGCGGGCTGCGGCGTGGTGACGATCACGACCTCCGCGCGCGGGAGGAACTGCGCCATCGACAGCGCGATGTCACCGGTGCCGGGCGGCATGTCGACCACGAGGAAGTCGGGATCGCCCCAATGAACGTCGGTGAGGAACTGCTCGAGCGCCTTGTGCAGCATCGGGCCGCGCCAGACGACGGGCTGGTCTTCGCGCGCGAAGAAGCCCATCGAGATCAACGTGACGCCGTTGGCCTCGGGCGGCACGATCACGTCGTCGATCACGGTCGGTGGCCGGTCGATGCCGAGCATGCGCGGCATCGAGAAACCCCATACGTCGGCGTCGACGGCAGCGACGCGATGCCCGCGCTGCGCGAGGGCGACCGCGAGATTCGTCGTCACCGACGACTTGCCGACGCCGCCCTTCCCCGATGCGATCGCGAGCACACGCGTACGCGAGTCGGTGAAGGGGTTGGCGCGGTGCTCGTGGCCCTGACCCGCTTGCGCGTGACCGTCGTGGGAGTGGGAGTGACCGTCGCCGTGCAATTTCGCCGCCAGCGCCGCCCGCTCGTCGTCAGTCATGACGGTGAGGTCGACGTCCACCCGGCTCACGTCGGCGAGCGCGGTCACCGCGTCGGTGACCCGCTTGGTGATCTCGGCCCGCAGCGGGCACCCGGCCACGGTCAACGCGACCGTCACCCCGACGTGATCACCGTCGATCGCGATGCCCCGGACCATCTCGAGATCGACGATCGACTGGTGGATCTCGGGGTCCTCGACCGGCCTGAGGGCGTCGAGAACGTCGGCCTGCGTGGGCATTGGGCGGCTCCGGGGAATTTCCACTACCTGCGTAGGTAGAATACCCCCGTGACGAACGGCGACCTCACTCCGGACGAGTTCGCAGCCGCCGTTACCGCTGTCACCACCGCCTTCGGTGATCCCACTCGCCGTGACATCTACCTCTTCGTCCGCGCCCGCGATGGCGGCGCGACCGCGGCCGAGGTTGCCGACGGTTTCGACCTGCATCCCAACGTGGCGCGCCATCACCTCGAGAAGCTCGCCGGCGGCGGCTACCTCGACGTCGAGCTCGCGCGCCACGAATCGGCGGGTCGTCCGTCGAAGCGATACCGAACGTCGGCCGACGACAGTCACCTCGCGTTCCCGCCGCGCCGCGACGACCTGCTGGCCACACTCCTCGCCAAGGCGCTCGAGCGCCTTCCCGAAAGCGAAGCACGCGCGATCGCCGAAGAAGTCGGGCTCGAGTACGGACGCGCGATCGCGAAGCGCATGGAGCCGACCGAGGGCCACCGTTCGGTCAAAGCCGCGGTGGCGTCGGTCGCGGACGCATTGACCGCGCACGGATTTGCCGCGCACGCGGAGACCCGCGGGAACGCGCTCACACTCGTCGCCGAGCATTGCCCGTTCGGCGAAGCGGCACGCCGATACCCGCACGTGTTGTGCGCGGTCGACACCGGCATGGTCAAGGGAATGCTCGAAGGTCTCTACGGCGAGACCGACCCGACGATCGAGCAGAGCCGGCCTCACGGCGACGACACCTGCGTCACCCGCGTCTAGCGAGCGCTTCCGGTGGCGCGCGCATACCTCGATCACGCTTCGTCGTCACCGCTGCGCCCGGTCGCGCTCGACGCGATGCTCCCCTATCTGCGCGAGCACCACGCCGACCCCGGTCGCCTGCATGCCGAAGGACGCACGACGCGTGTCGCGCTCGAAGACGCGCGCACGCAGGTCGCCCAGCTCTTCGGCGCGCGGCCGCGAGAAGTCGTGTTCACGTCATCGGGAACCGAGGCGGTGAACGCCGCGGTGTGGGGTGCGCTCGCGCGCGGTGGCGCTTCCGGCGCCGGACACGTGGTGACGACTGCGGTGGAGCACTCGAGCGCGCGCGACGCGATTGCCCGGAGCGACGCCGCGGTGACGGTGGTCGGTGTCGATCGCACCGGCCGCTTCGATGCCGTTGAGGTGATCGCGGCCATCCGCGCCGACACCGCACTCGTGACGGTGCAGCTCGCGAATCACGAGGTCGGGACGCTGCAGCCGGCGGCCGAGGTGTGCGCGGCGGCGCGGGAGCGCGACGTGATCGTGCACGTCGACGCGTGTGCAGCTGCTGGGCACGTCGGCGTCGACTTCCGCGCGCTCGACGCCGATCTCTGCTCTGTCACCGCGCACAAGCTCGGCGGGCCGAAGGGCGCGGGTGCTCTGCTCGTGCGCCGCGGCCTGGGCGTTCCACCGCTTCTCGTCGGCGGTGCCCAGGAGCGGGCGCGCCGCGCCGGCATCGAGAACGTGCCCGCGTGGGTCGGGTTCGGCGCCGCGTGTGCGGCCGTCGACATCGACCGCGAAGCCGCGTCGCAGCGGGCGTTGATCGCGACGGCCGCGACGGTCGTCGATCGCGTGCCCGATATCGAGCGGTTCGGATCCGACGGCTTGCAGGCGACGCTGCCCCACGTGCTCTGCTTCGGCGTGGGCGGGGTCGAGGCCGAGCCGATCCTGCTCGCGCTCGACCAGCACGGCGTCGCCGTCCATTCGGGATCGTCGTGCTCGTCCGAGACGCTCGAACCGTCGCCGGTGCTCGCCGCGATGGGCGTGGATGCCGATCACTCCCTGCGGATCTCCGTCGGGTGGTCGAGCGCCGGGGCCGACATCGAGCGCTTCGTGGAAGTGTTCCCGGGAATCGTCGAACGACTGCGGGGGTTGCGAAGGACATGACTGCCGTACGCCGCTTGAATCACGCCGTTCTCTACGTGCGCGACGCCCACACCAGCTCGGCCTTCTACCAGCAGGCGTTCGAGTTCGAGGTGATCGGTGACTACGGCGACGGAGCCGCGGTCTTCATGCGCGCGTCGAACACCGAAAACCATCACGACCTCGGCCTGTTCACGATCGGCGCCCAGGCCGCGGGCCCGGAGCGCGGCCGCGCCGGCCTCTATCACCTCGCCTGGGAGGTCGACACGATCCAGGACCTCGCCGCGATGCGCGCGCGCCTCGTCGCGTTGCACGCGCTCGTGGGCGAGAGCGACCACGGCGTGAGCAAGTCGCTCTACGCGCACGACCCCGACGGCATCGAGTTCGAAGTGCTCTGGAGCGTTCCGCGCGAGGCATGGGGCGACCTCGAGCACGAAGCGGTCACGCAGCCGCTCGACCTGAACGCCGAGCTCGCCCGCCGGGGCTAACCAGTCAAGGGTCCGACGCTGCGCCTCAGTGGGCGCGCCAGGAGTCTTTGACGCGGGTTCGTTCCTTCACGACCACGGGGAGCTTGCCGCTGGCGAGGTCGGCGAGAGAGACGTGTTCGAGAACCCCGCGCAGGCTGGCGCGCACCGCGATCCACACGTCGGGCAGATGCGAGGCCGCTCCTTTGTACTCGAGTGACTCCGGGCGGTTGCCCTGCACGGCGGCGAGCGGGCCTTCGACCGCCCGCAGCACGTCGGCGATCGTGATCTCGGCCGCGGGGCGGGCGAGCTGGTAGCCGCCGTCGGCTCCCCGCCGGGTGCGCACGATCCCGGCCCGGCGCAGCTCGGTGAGGATGTTCTCCAGGAAGTTCTGCGGGATCGACTGGCTCCGGGCCAGCTGCTCACCCTTCACCAGGTTGCCGTCCTTCTCCGCCGCCGCCAGCTCGGCCGCCGCCCGTACCGCGTAGTCAGCCTTGGCCGTGATCCGCATGGCCTGATTCTTGCCCATCGCGCGCAAATCGACACGGCGACCTTGACCGGGCGCAACCCTTTGTCCTACTTTGTCGATAAAGACAGTAGACAAAGGCGAGACACACCCGGG
>JBBQER010000151.1:0-5657 GCA_038320885.1 Acidimicrobiia bacterium | reverse complement strand
AACCTGGTCTTGGAGCTGCAGGGCGCGCAGTCGATGCTCTATGACGACGACGCGATCCAGCGCGGCTACTGGCAACAGCAGTTCCTCGGCCAGTGGAGCAGCCGGATCGGCGGCGGCACCGAGCAGATCCAGCGCAATGTGATCGGCGAGCGCGTGCTCGGTCTCCCGAGCGAGCCCCGACCCGGCCGGGACACCCCCTTTCGCGATCTCCCCTCCTAGCAGGATGCTGAAGAGCGACCCGCCGGCGGGTTACGTCGCGGCTTGTCTTTGCGTTGAAAGCTCTTGTGCGACGCCCACGCCTCCAACAAGGCGCCATCGACCGAGAAATGCTCGTTCGAGAGATACCGGCGCAACTTCGCCTGGCCCACGACCGCGGCGAAGAACTGGTCCGCGATCTCATCGTCCAACAGGCGGTCGGGGTTCTTGGTGAACGTGGTCGCGTCGAACGCTTTCGCGTCGATCGGAAGGTCCAAGAACCACTTGAACAATAGGTCATAGTTGAGCCGCTCGCAGAACGCTCGCTCGCTGCGAATCGAATACAAGGCCATCAACACGGTCGCCTTCAGCAACGTTTCCGGCGGCACGCTCGGCCGGCCCGACGCCGCGTACATCGCGTCGAACTCGCCGTCCAGCTCAGCCAGGACTGCGTCCACGACCTTGCGGATACGCCGGATCGGATGATCCGCCGGGATCAGATCCTCCGGGCTCAACGAACTCAACATCGCCAACTGCCGCTCAGAAGTTCCACGCATGCAACGAGCATGCCGAACCCGCCCACCAATCGCGAGCACCTACCCCGACTTTCGGTGGGAAACGTTGCGGCGCCGTGCCGGTTGCCCTTCGGCGGCGGGGAACTTCCCGGGTCCGGCTGTCGTCCGACCCGTGCGGGTCTCGTGCGCCGAGGGTGAGCGCCGGCCCGACGAGCACGCTCCCGAGACGATCCGAACGTGCTGCTGCTGGCCCGGACCGGATCGCCGGGACCGCTTCCGCCCCCGGCCGACCTCATCGCCGCGGCCCGGGGCGAGGAACCTTCGGTCTCGCTCTGTACTCGCAGCTCGCGTCGCGCGGGTGCAGCAGAAGTTGAATCTGCTCGCCGGGTTCACCGGCACGCTGGCGCGTGACTGCGCCGCTCCGCTCGCCCGGATCGACTTCGCCGATCCCGAGCGCGCGGCCGCGACCATCAACACTTGGATCTCGGCGCGAACTCACGCCAAGATTCCGAAGGTGCTGACACCGGAGTCGCTCGAGGCGGCGGAGCTGGTACTGACCGACGCGGTGTACCTCGACGCGAAGTGGGAGCGCGGCTTCGTCGCCAAGCTCACGAACGCGCAGCCGTTCCATCTGGTGAACGGTCAGGCGGTCTCGGTGCCGACGATGCACCAGACCGGCGAGATCGCGACCGGGCAGGGCGACGGTTGGACAGCTGTCGCTCTGCCGTACAAGGGTGGCGCGCTCGAGATGGACGTCGTGATGCCCGACGACATCGAGCAGTTCCAGCACAACCTCGAAGCCGCGACCTTCGATCAGAACATCGGGAGCCTGCACCCCGCGCTGGGTCGGCTCGGAGTGCGCGACGCGTTCGACTCGGAACGGGCCGACTTCTCCACCATGACCGGCGATCGCTCGCTGTTCCTGAGCGCCGTGGTGCACGAGGCGTTCGTGCACGTCGACGAACAGGGGAAGGTCGCGACGGCGGCGACGGGCGGCGTGATGGAGAAGTCGTCGGCGCCGCTCCTGACGCCGGTCCACATCGACAAGCCGTTCCGGTTCGTCGTGCGCGACCGGGCGACGGGCGCGATCGTGTTTCTCGGCCGGGTCGTCGATCCGCGAGCGCACTGAACTCCGCCGACCGGGGCAGACTGCACGGCCATGCAGCTCGACGAGTTCCAAGCGCTGATGGCCACGACGTACGGCGAGCGGGATCGGGCCCGCGGAATCGACGCGACCGTCGCCTGGTTGGCCGAGGAGCTCGGCGAGCTCGCGCAGGCGGTGCGCAAGGGCACAAGCGAGCAACAGCTGCACGAGATCGGTGACCTGCTCGCGTGGCTGGCGTCTCTGACCGACCAGCTCGGGCTCTCCCTCGACGCGGCCGCGGCGCGCTACGGATCAGGATGTCCGCGGTGCGGCGCGCTCCCGTGCGCGTGCGCGTGACCTACCGCCCGCAAGGATCGCGGCCTGGGACCTGCCGGTCGCCTCGACCAGGGTCGTCACGGAGGCGGACGGTACCCTCGGTCGGGGTCGTGCGCACGCCTCCGGGAGGTCCGGTGCGAATCATCGTTGTGGGTGGCGGTATCGCGGGCCTGGGCACCGCGCTCGCGTGCGCGCGTGATGGGCACGAGGTCACGGTCCTCGAACGCGACGACACGCCGATGGCGCCCGATCCCGACGCCGCGTTCTCGTGGCAACGCACGGGCGCGCCCCAGGTCCGCCACTCGCACGCATTCCTCGCCCGGTTGCGGAACCTGTTGCAGGACCGCGCCCCCGACGTGCTCGACGCGTTGTTCGCTGCGGGCGCGACGGAGATCGAGTTCACCGCGAACCTCCCGGAGACGCTGACCGATCGGTCGCGCCGCGCCGGTGACGAGGAGCTGGTCGCGCTCGCGTGCCGGCGCACCACCTTCGAGTGGGTGTTGCGGCGGCTCGTGCTGGCGGAACCGGGTGTCGCGCTCGGTCACGGCATTGCGGCCGCGGCGCTCGACTTCCGTCCCGGTCCGATACCCACCGTTGTCGGCGTCGACGGTCAGGTCGCCGACCTCGTCGTCGATGCACGCGGACCGCGCTCGTCGTCGGCCGATTGGCTGGCCGCGATCGGCGCGGCGCCGGTCGCCGAGGAGCTGCACGAGAGCGGGATCGTCTACTTCTCGCGCTTCTACCGGGTGTGCCCCGGACAGGTTGCGCCCGCGTATGTCGGCCCTACCGCGGCCGATCTCGGGTACCTCAAGTACGCGATCTTCCTCGGCGACAACGAGACCTTCTCGATCACCTACGCGATCGAGAGCCACGACGAGGATCTGCGCCGGGCGCTCGCCTCCGACGACGGCTTCGAGACCGTCGGCCGCTCGCTCCTCGCCATCGAGCCGTGGTGCGCCGACGACGTGGCCGAGCCCATCACCGATGTGCACGTGATGGCCGGGCTGCGCAATCGCTACCGCCCCTTCGTCGATGCCGAGGGCGCGCCCCTCGTGCATGGTTTCGTGGCCGTCGGCGACTCGTCGCTGTGCACGAACCCGCTCTACGGCCGGGGCTGCAGCCTCGCGTTCGTGCACGCCTTCGGCCTCGCCGACACGCTGCGCAGCCACGGTGACGACCTCGACGCGGTCGGGCGCGAGTTCGCCGGCTTCACCGAACGCGAGCTGGTGCCCTGGTTCCGGTCCGCGGTGCTACAGGACACCGAGGCCCGGGCGATGCAAGCCGATCTCGCCGACGACGATCCCCGCGCCTTCATGCAGGCGGTGTTCCGTGACGGACTCCTGCCCGCGATGCGTTCGTCTCCGATCGTGTTCCGAGCGTTCCTGCGCTGGTTCAATCTGCTCGTCACGCCCGACGCGCTGATGGCCGATCCCGAGATCGTCGGCGAAGTCCTCGCCGCGTACGAGGACCGGGCGAACCGTCCCGGTCCGCCCGTGCTCGGGCCCGACCGCGACGAGATGCTCCTCCAGCTCCAGTAGTGCTCGAGCTTCAGTAGTCGAGCAGCGCGCGGAGGTCGCGCTCGATGTCGGCGGCCTGGGGAAGGATCGCGGACTCGAGCGCCGGTTCGTACGCGCAAAAGGTGTCGGTGGCCGCGAGCCGCCATACCGGCGCGTCGAGGTACTCGAAGCAGGCGTCGGCGACGAAAGCCGCGACCTCGGCGCCGAAACCACACGTGAGGGTGTCCTCGTGCAGCACGAGCACCCGACCGGTCTTGCGCACCGAGTCCGCGACGATGTCGCGGTCCCAAGGTGCGATCGTGCGCAGGTCGATGATCTCGATGCCGCCGTCGGGGCCCAGTTCCTTCGCCGCGACTTGGGCGCGGTGCACCGTCGCGCCCCACGTGACGACCGTCGCCCGATCGCCGCGGGTCACGTACGTACCCTTTCCGAAAGGGAGCATCCAGTCGGTGGGCGGCATCTGGTCGCGGTTGTAGCCCTGGCGGTAGAGGTGCTTGTGTTCGAGGAACAGCACGGGATCGTCACAGTTGAGCGCCGTACGCAGCAGGCCGGCCGCATCGCGGGCCCGCGACGGGAATGCGATCAGGAGCCCGGGGACATGGGCGAAGATCGATTCGCCCGATTGGCTGTGGTACAGCGCGCCGCCCTGGAGATAGCCGCCGATCGGGATGCGTACGACCATCGGACACGTGAACGCGCCGTTGGAGCGCCACCGCGTGGTCGCGGCCTCCGACCGCAGCTGATTCATGGCCGGCCACACGTAGTCGAAGAACTGGATCTCCGCGCACGGGCGCAGTCCTCGCATCGCCTGGCCGACCGCACGGCCGACGATGTTGGCTTCCGCGAGCGGTGTGTTGAAGCAACGGGCGTCGCCGAACGCGCGTTGCAGACCGAATGTGATCCCGAACACTCCGCCCTTGCCCGGTACCTCGTCGATGACGTGCGCGTCGGCGTCGGCCACGTCCTCGCCGAACACGCGGATGCGCTCGTCGATCGCCATCCGTTCGTGCAGCGTGAGGCGGATCGCTTCGCCGAATGTCACGACCTCGGTCTCGTCCGGAGCCGGGTCCGGGGGTTCGGTGGTGACGGGCATGGGTCCGAAGACATGGTCGACGACCGACAACGGTGCGGGCCGTGCGAGCTCGAGTACCGCTTCGGCCGCGGCGCGAACTTCGGCCTTGGCCGCCTCCCGCATCTCTTGCGCCCGCTCGGCGGTGAGCGCGCCGGAGGCGACGAGTCGTTGCTCGAGCACCGTGATCGGGTCGTGTTCCCGTTCGTCGTCGAGCTCTTCGGGGGCGCGGTACTTCTTCTGGTCGTCGGAGAGGGAGTGGGAGTAGGGGCGGGTCACCAGCGCGTGCACGAGACACGGCCCCGCGCCCGCCCGCACGTGCGCAATCGCGTTGGCGCCCTTGCGCCGGACCTCGAAGTAGTCGCGTCCGTCCATCTTCACGACGTGAAGGCCGCGAATTCCCCGCACCATCTCCGAGATCGGCGCCGGGTGTTGGTCGGTCGATCGCACGGAGATCGCGTAGCCGTTGTCGGCGACGACGAACAGCACGGGGAGGTGCAGACGGGTCGCGGTGTTGAGCGCTTCCCAGAACTCACCTTCGGACGTGGCACCTTCGCCCAGCGACACGTAGGTGATCTCGTCGCCGTACGCGGTGCAACCGGGGAGATGCGGCCGCCGACCGATGTAGCGCGCCGCTTCCGCGCAGCCGACGGCGGGCAGGCATTGGCTTGCCGTGACCGACGTCTGACTCACGATGTTGAGCCGGGCCGAGCCCCAGTGGCACGGCATCTGCCGACCGCCCGACGCGGGATCGGCGGCCGCCCCGACCGCCTGCATCAACATTTCCTCGACGGTCACCCCGAGCGCGAGCGCGAGCGCCCGGTCGCGGTAGTACGGGAAGAACCAGTCGTACGCCGGCCGCAGTGAGCGGGCGAGGCCGAGCAGCAGCGCTTCGTGACCCGCGCCCGAGATCTGGAAGAAGGCCCGGTTCTGTTGGCGCA
>JBBQER010000150.1:0-5799 GCA_038320885.1 Acidimicrobiia bacterium | reverse complement strand
CCAAGATGAAGCACGTCGAGCGCTTCCTCGAAGAGGGGTCGAAGGTCAAGCTGACGATCATGTTCCGTGGCCGCGAGATGGCGCACCCCGAGCTGGGGCGCCGCATTCTCGAACGGGTCGCCGAGCAGGTCGGCGAGCTCGCGATCATCGAGTCGGCACCGAAACAGGACGGACGCAACATGACAATGGTGCTGAACCCGACTCGCCGTCCCAAGGGCAAGGGCCAGGGCGCGACCAAGGGTGCACCGAAGTCGGGTTCGGGCAGCGACGCCGGTACCGACGACACTGCACCCGCTCCCGCGGCGACGGCTCCCGCTGCGACCGAACCCGAACCCCCGACCGAAGTCACCGCCGACGTAACGGCGTGACCGTCAGACCAGGAAAACCAAACCATGCCCAAGATGAAGACTCACCGCGGCGCGGCGAAGCGCTTCAACCTGACCGGTACCGGCAAAGTCCGCCGGCGTCACGCGTTCCGCGATCACTTGCTCGAGAAGAAGTCGTCGCGCCGTACGCGCCGGCTCGGCCGCCTGGCCGAAGTCACCGGTAAAGATGGCAAGCGGGTCAAGCGCTTGCTCGGAAAGTAGGGCGACATGGCACGCGTGAAGCGTTCCGTCAACGGGAAGAAGCACAGCCGGGCGGTGCTCGCCTCGGCGCGGGGGTACACCGGCTCGCGGAGCCGTCACTTCAAGGCCGCGAACGAGCAGGTCATGCACTCGCTCCGGTACGCGTACCGCGACCGCCGGGCCCGCAAGGGCGAGTTCCGGCGGCTCTGGATCGTGCGCATCAACGCCGCGTGCCGCGAGCACGAGATGTCGTACTCGCAGTTCATCGCGGGCTTGAAGGCCGCGCAGGTCGAGGTCGACCGCAAGATCCTCGCCGATCTCGCGGTGCGCGAGCCCGCCGCGTTCGGTGCGCTCGTGACGACCGCGCGCCAGGCGCTCGACGCTGCCTGACATTTCCCCTCTTGGGGGGCCTCCACTCGGAGGTCATCACGGTGACGTTCGCCGGTTGCGTTCGCTGCTGCGCGATCGCGACGCGCGCGAGACCGACGGCGTCTTCGTGTGCGAGGGACCTCGCGTCATCGCGGCCGCGCTCGATCAGAACGTCGCGCTGATCGAGGTGTTTGTGGGCGCGGACGCGTCGGTCGCGGCCAAGGCGGTCGCGGATCGAGCCGAGCACGCCGGCATCGACGTGCGTGTGCTCGCGGCGGGCGTGGCAGCGAAGGTCGGCGCGACGACCACGCCGCAAGGCGTGTTCGGGATCGCCTGGCGCCCTCGGCTCAGGATCTCGGAGGCAATCGCGGGTGTCGACCTGGGTGTCGTGGCGCCCCTCATCACCGATCCCGGCAATGCCGGGACGCTGATCCGCAGCGCGGCCGCGGCGGGCGCCTCGGTAATCGTCCTCGGGCCGGGATCGGTCGACGCGTACAATCCGAAGGTCGTCCGAGCCTCGGCCGGCGCGTGTTTCGCGGTCAAGATCCTGGAAGGTGTACCCGCGATGGAGATGATGGAGGCGCTCGGCGACGCCGGCGTGCGCCGGGTCGGCGCGGTCGCCTCCGGCGGGATCGCACCCGAGGCGATCGACCTCCGGGTGCCGACCGCGATCGTCGTCGGCCACGAAGCGCGTGGCCTCGATTTTGGGGGCCTCGACGCCGACCTTCCCGTCGACGAGCTCGTCACCATCCCGATGCACGCGACCGAGTCGATGAACGTCGCCATGGCCGGCACGGTCCTGCTCTACGAAGCCGCCCGCCAGCGCCGGACGCGATCGTGACCGCAACCGATCTCGCCGCGAGCGCCGATCATCTCGTGGCGTCGGGTCGCAAGACGATCGACGCGGCCGCGACGATCGCCGAACTCGACGAGGCGACTCGAACGCTGCTCGGCAAGGCCTCGCCTCTGAATGAGATCCGCGAGGCGATCAAGAGTGTGAAACCGGGCGATCGCGCCGCGGTCGGAAAGGCAGTCAACGCGGCTCGCATCGCCCTCGAGCAGATGCTTCTCGATCGCCGGGCCGAGCTCGGCCAGGCGGCCCGGGCCGCGTCCCTGATCGCCGACCGGCTCGACCTCACCACGGGTGGCCGCGGCTACCGGCGGGGTCACCTGCATCCCGTCACGCGCATCTGGCGCGAGCTCGAAGACGTGTTCGTCGGCATGGGCTACCGCGTCGCGGAGGGTCCCGAGGTCGAGCTCGACTGGTACAACTTCGAAGCGCTCAACTTCCCGCCCGGCCACCCCGCACGCGCGATGCAGGACACCCTCTACGTGAAGCTCGGGCAGCCCGAGGAAGTCATGTTGCGCACCCACACGTCACCGGTGCAGGTGCGCGTGATGGAGAAGCAGACTCCGCCGATCTATGTGGTCGCCCTCGGGCGCGCGTACCGGAACGAGACACTCGACGCTCGCCACTCGCCCGTGTTCCACCAGATCGAATGTCTCACCGTCGACCGCGGCATCACGTTCGGCGAACTGCTCGGCACGATCGAGATCTTCGTGCAGGCGCTCTTCGGCCCCAACATCAGCGCCCGCTTCAACCCGTCGTTCTTCCCCTTCACCGAGCCGTCGGCCGAGTTCTCGATCACGTGCGTGTTCTGCGAGGGCGCGGGCTGCACGGTGTGCTCGCGCACGGGCTGGGTCGAGGTCGGCGGTTGCGGCATGGTCGACCCCAACGTGTTCCGCGCGGTGAACATCGATCCGGAGGAGTACACCGGTTTCGCGTTCGGCTTCGGTATCGACCGGCTGGTGCAGCTGCTCTACGGGGTCGACCACATCAAGTACCTCTGGGACGGCGACGTTCGTTTCGCCGCCCAGTTCTGAGGCCGGGGTCATGCGCGCACCGCTGGCCTGGATTCGCGAGTTCACACCGATAGACGCGCCGATCGCCGAGATCGCCGATGCGTTGAACCAGCTCGGCCTCGATGTCGAGGGGATCGACGAGCCCGGCCGCGAGATCGGCGGGGTAGTGGTCGCGCGGATTCTCGAGGTCCTGCCGCACCCCGACGCCGACCGCATCCGCTTGGCCGACGTCGACGCGGGACACGGAACGGTGCGCGTCGTCTGCGGTGCGCCGAACATCGAACCGGGCATGGTCGTGCCGTTCGCGCAGGTCGGCGCGCACCTGCCCGGCGACTTCACGATCGAGCGGCGCAAGATCCGCGGCCAGGTGTCGGAGGGGATGCTCTGCTCCCCGCGCGAGCTCGGGCTCGGCGACGACCACGACGGCATTCTCGAACTTCCGCGCGATGCCGCGCTCGGCACCGACGTGCGCGAGGTGCTCGGCCTCGACGATGTGGTGTTCGACCTCGCGATCACGCCCAACCGCCCCGACGCGATGGGCATCATCGGCGTCGCGCGGGATCTGGCCGCGCACTTCTCGCTGCCGCTCGACATTCCGTTGCCCGATCCCGGACCGGTGGTCGACACGCTCGACGGCGCGACGGTCGTGGTCGACGCCCCGGATCGATGCCCGCGCTTCGTCGCGATAGTTGCGAACGTGACGATGGGCGAGTCACCCGACTGGATGAAGCGCCGGCTCACCCTGGCGGGGATGCGGCCGATCAGCAACGTCGTCGATGTCACCAACTACGTCATGCTCGAGCGCTGCCGTCCGCTCCACGCGTTCGACCTAGACCGCTTGGCCGGGCGCGGGATCGTCGTGCGGTTGGCCGGGCCCGGCGAGAAGATGGAGACGCTCGACGGTGTGGAGCGCGAGCTCGGTCCCGACGATCTCCTCATCTGCGACGGGGAGCGGGTCGCGCAGGGCATCGCCGGGATCATGGGAGGTGCCGCCGCAGAGGTCTCGGCGGCCACCACCACGGTGCTGTTGGAGTCGGCGTACTTCGAGGCGTCGGGTATCGCCAAGACGTCGAAGCGCCTCGGTCTTCGTTCCGAGGCGAGCGCGCGCTTCGAGCGCGGTGTCGATCCCAACGACGTTGCCGCGGGCGCGGCGCGCGCGATGGAGCTCTTCGGAATGGTCGCGTCGGCGCAGCGCGTGCTCGGGACGATCGACGTGTACCCGAAGCCGATCGAGCCGGCGCGCGTGACGATCCGTACCGGCCGCGTGAACCACGTGCTGCCCGCAGAGCTTTCCGACGACGACATCAAGACCCTCCTCACGCCATTGGGGATCGACGTAAGCGGTGGCACCGCGATCGTTCCGACGTGGCGGCCCGACGTCGAGCGCGAGATCGACCTCATCGAGGAGGTCGCGCGGCGCATCGGGCTCGATCGCATCCGCCGCTCCGTGCCTGCGAGTCCGAACAAGATCGGCGGGTTGACCGCCGTGCAGCGCGACCGCCGCGTGGTGGCCGATGTGATGGTCGGAGCCGGCTTCGACGAGGTGTACACGCTGCCGCTCGTCGCGCCCGCCGACCTCGCCCGGGCCGGTATCGAACCGGAGAAGTTGATCGAGGTCGAGAATCCGTTGCGCGCGGAGGAATCCGTGCTGCGGCCGGCGCTCCTCGCCGGTGTGCTGCGCGCGGTGGCCCACAACGTCGCGCACGGCCATCCCGATGTCTCGCTGTTCGAGCTCGGTCGTGTGTTCGCGCTGGCCGCGGCGGGCGACACGCTGCCGGTCGAGCGGTTGCATCTCTGCGCGACGCGCGCCGGCCGGATCGTGCAATCTCCCTACGAGCCCGACCGTGACGTCACGATCCACGACATGACCGCGGTTGTCGAAGCACTCACCCAAGAGCTCCGCCTCGCCGAGTGGAGGCTGGTCAGCGCGTCGCCGCCCGGCTTCCACCCAGTGCGCGCCGCCAACGTCGTCGTGGGCGGAGAGAACATCGGCGCGATCGGCGAGATCGATGCGGTGGTGCTCGACGCGCTCGCGCTGCCCGGTCCGGTGGTCGCGTGCGAGATCGATGTCGATACGTTGCTCGCGTCCGAGCGAGTTCCGCGCGGCGCGCGGCCGGTGTCGCGCTACCCGGCTTCCGCGATCGACTTGGCCTTCGTCGTTGCCGACACCGTTCCTGCGGACGGCATCGTGCGCACGCTCCGCGAGGCGGCCGGCGAGCTACTCGAGTCGGTGCGCACGTTCGACGTCTTCCGATCCGACGCGCTCGGCGCCGCTCGGGTGAGCCTCGCGTTCGCTCTCCAGTTCCGAGCGGTCGACCACACCCTGACCGACGCCGAGGTCGGCGAGCTCCGCCAGCAGTGCATCGACGCCGTGGTCGCCGCGTACGCCGCCGAGCTGCGGGGATGACCGCTCCCGACGCTTCTCGCTCAGGGCCGTTTACGCATCGCATTCGCGTCCGCTACGCCGAGGTCGACGGCAAAGGGGTGGTGTTCAACGCGCACTGGATGACGTACTTCGACGAGTCGTGCACGCGCTTCGTCGGTGAGTGGGGCTTCGGTCCCGACTTCTGGATCGAGAAGTTCGACGTGATGCTCGTGAAGGCCGTGCTCGAGTGGAGCGGTCCCGCCGCGTTCGACGACTGGATCGACATCGCGGTTACCGTGGCGCGGATCGGAACGAAGTCGTTCGACCTGCGCTTCCGGGCATCGGTCGAAGGCCGTCCCGCGTGCGAGGCGACAATCACCTACGTCGCGGTCGAGCCGGGTACGCACGAGTCAATCGCGCTACCTGATCCCGTGCGCGAGGTGCTCACGAGTCGGATGTCGACCGACGAGTGGTAGCGCGGACGTCAGGGTTCACGGTCGAGATCCCGTTGGGCGAGTTGGATCTGCGCGCGGGCGTACTGCACGGCCTCGGCGAGTTCCATGGACGTTCCGGCGGCGACGCATTCGTCGAACCGTGATGCTCCGAGCAGGGTGCGGAGGTGGTCGACGAGATCAG
>JBBQER010000149.1:0-5886 GCA_038320885.1 Acidimicrobiia bacterium | reverse complement strand
CTCCGGCTGCGCGTCGACGCGCGGGCGCATGGGCGCGCCTGGCTCGGAGTCGCGCTGCTGGTCGGAGTCGTCAGCGGCGCGACGATCGCCGCGTTCGCGGGTGCGCGTCGCACGGAGACGGCCTACGACCGGTTTCTCCGCGGAACTCACGCGTTCGACATCGCGGTGACGAACGGCAGCACCCCCGAAAGCATCAACCGGCAGTTCGACTTCCGCGAGATCGCGCGCCTGCCCGCGGTCGCCGACGCAACGACGATGGCGTACTACGCCACGGAAGGGAAGACGGCCGCCGGCAAGCGGATCTCCGAGAGCGACCTCACACCCTTCGTGAGCGCCGACGGCCGCTTCGGTACCGCGCTGAACGGTGTGCGCGTGTTGCACGGCCGGTTGCCGACCCGTTCGAACGAGGTGGCGATGTCATTCCTCGCCGCCGACCGCCTCGGCGTGCGCGCGGGGCAGACGATCCAGCTTGCGCTCCTCGGGCCGAAGGCGATGGCGGCCGGAGGTGCGGCGCCGACACCGATCCGCGTGGTCGGTGTCGTGGCGATCCAAGGCGGTTTTCCGCCGATCACCGGGGGCTTGCCGCCGTTGGCGTTGCTGGCACCTGGGTATGTGACCTCCCACGCCGACAAGTTCGAGGTGCTCGCGGTGCGTCTGCGCGACGGAACTCGCGGCATCCCGGCGTTCAACCGTGAGCTCGATCGGCGCGCGTCGGGGGCCCAGGTCGTGACGAGCAACCAGATCGAGATCCGTTCGCCGGTGCAGCGCAGCCTCGACGTGCAGGCGACCGCGCTCCGCCTCCTCGGCTTCGTGGTCGCCGGCGTGACCCTGCTGCTCCTCGGCCAAGCGTTGGCGCGGCTCGGCAGCGTCGAGGCCGACGACGACAATGTGTTGCGCGGCCTGGGGTTCACCGGCGGACAACTTCGGGCCCGGGCAATCGGGCGCGGAGTGGCAATCGGTGTTGGCGCCGCCGCGGTGGCGACGGTCGCGGCGGCGCTGTTCTCGGAGCTGACGCCCGTGGGTGCCGCCCGTCAGGCCGAGTTGCACCCCGGCACCGCCGTGAACTTCGCCTATCTCGGCGCGGGACTCGTGAGCGTGTTCGTGTTCGTCGTCGGCTTGAGCCTCGTCCCCGCGTTGTGGATCTCGCCGTCGTCGAGCCGGCGCCGGCGCGCGGGACGGGTGCCGGCGGGCTCGCGCGCCGGCGGTGCGCTCGCGGCGGCCGGAGCCTCGACTGCGGCGGGCGCCGGCGTTCGCATGGCGCTCGAACCCGGACGCGGGCGGACGTCGGTGCCGGTGCGGTCGACGATCATCAGCGCGATCCTCGGTGTCGCCGTGATCGCCGGCGTCCTCGGGTTCTCCGCATCACTCGATCGACTCCTGCACGAGCCGCGTCTCTACGGCTGGAATTGGGACATCCAGCTCGGAGACCTGTTCGCGCCCGATCTCCGTCCGGAGGCGGCGCGCCTCGCGGCGCGCCCGGAGACCGAGGGTGTGGCCGTGGCGACGATCAGCCGGCTCCGGAGCGACGCAGTTCTCTTCGATGCGCTCGCGATCAAGTCGGTGAAGGGAATCGTGGAGCCGACCGTCGTCGAGGGGCGGGTGCCGGCGACGCCATCGGAGATCATGTTGGGTACCCGCACGCTCGAGAACCTCGGCCTCGGCGTGGGCGACACGGTGCGCGTCTCGGTGGGAACCGATCGGCCCGGTTGCGGGTGGTCGGGCGTGGTGTGCTCCCGGAGTTCGCGGGAGCCGCGCGCCTCGGCGAAGGCGCCGCGCTGACCTTCGACGGCGCCCGTCGGCTCGCTCCCGACGCGATTGCCGACGTCGTGCTCGTACGAGTGCGACCGGGCCGCGCGGGTGATCACCTCGTGACGGACCTGTCTCACACGCGACTCGGGAATGTCTACCTTCCGGCGAAACCGTCGGACCTCGTCGACCTCGGGCGCGTCGGCGGGTTGCCGTCGATCATCGCCGCACTCCTCGGCGTCATGGCGGTCGCAACGCTCGCGCACGCGCTCTTCTCGTCGGCGCGCCGGCGCCGCCGCGATCTCGCGATCTTCAAGGTGCTCGGGTTCCGGCGCCGACAAGTGTCGGCCGCGATCGCGTGGCAAGCGACGGTCGTCGCGGTGATCGCCGTCGTGGTCGGCGTGCCGCTCGGTATCGGTGCCGGCCGGTGGGGTTGGCAGGCGTTTGCCCGCCGACTCGGTGTGCCCGATCAACCGGTCACACCGCTCCTCGCGATCGTTGCGGTCGCCGCGATCGCGGTCGTCGTCGCGATCCTGACCGCTGCGATTCCCGCGCGGGTTGCCGCGCGCACGCCTCCCGCCGTCGCGCTGCGCGCGGAATGACCAACTAGCGCTTCGCCGCGCGCAGCCCGTCGGCTTCGGCGGCCGCGGCGTCGAGGTAGCAGCGATCGGGCTTCGTGCGCTCGTAATTCTGGCCGCCGGGCCGGTGATAGATCCCGCTCGAGAGCTTGGCCTTCACCGGATGCGAGATCGGGCAGGAGCCGTCGGCGCCCGGGTCCGCGGTCGGCCCGGCCGGAGTGGGAGCGGGAGTCGGCGCGGGAACGTCGTGGGTCGGGCGCGGTACCGGTGGGAAGGGGAACGGCGCGGTGTCCCAGGTGATGTCGCGGCTCGGCTCGGGAACCCGGCGTCGCCACGCGCGCCATGCCGAATACGCGAGACCGGCAAAGAGGCCGGCGCCCAACACCCGCTTGGATCCACTACGCATGGGTGAATTCTCTCATGCCCGCCGTCCGAGCGCCGAAGTGACATTGACGCATCGACGCGTCACTGGCAGACTGAAGAGACTTATGTACACGGAGACCACGCCCGAGATCACGCAGCCCTCAGCGCTGCTGGGCCTCCTCCTTACATAAGCGCGAGCCCACATAGGTGCTCGCGCTCGACCCTCCGTGCCACTGGCCGGAGGGTTTTTCGTTGGCACAACGCACCCCGACAGCCCCCGGAGGGCAACATGGAAACGGTCAAGATCTTCGACACGACACTGCGGGACGGCGAGCAGTCGCCCGGTATCTCCCTCGACGTCGCCGAGAAGCTCGAGATCGCGGAGCAGCTGGCCCGGCTCGGGGTCGACGTCATCGAGGCCGGCTTCCCGATTGCGTCCGACGGCGACTTCGAAGCCGTCGAAGCGATCTCGAAGGTCGTGCGCGGCCCGGTCATCGCGGGCTTGTCCCGAACCGCGTTCAAGGACGTCGATCGGGCCTGGGAAGCGGTTCGCCACGCCGATCGGGCGCGGATTCACGTCTTCATCGCGACCTCGAAGATCCACATGGAGAAGAAGCTCCGGATGACACCGGAGCAGGTGAAGGCCGAGGCCGTGAACGCAGTCGCCCGGGCCAAGAGCTATCTCGACGATGTCGAGTTCTCGCCCGAAGACGGCTATCGCTCCGATCCCGACTTCATGTGCGAGGTGTGCCAGCTCGCGGTCGACAACGGGGCGACGACGCTCAACATCCCCGACACCGTCGGCTTCGCGGTTCCCGATGACTACGGCAAGCTGATCGCGTACGTCATCGCGAACGTGACCGGCGACTTCATCGTGTCGACGCACTGTCACAACGATTTGGGTCTCGCGGTGGCCAACTCCCTCGCCGGCGTTTCCAACGGTGCTCGCCAGATCGAGTGTGCGATCAACGGCCTGGGTGAGCGCGCCGGGAACGCCGCGCTCGAGGAGGTCGTCATGGCGATCAAGACCCGCTCCGATCACTACACGGGTGTCGACGTGGGCGTGCGCACGGAGGAGCTCGCGCGGACGTCACGGATGGTGTCGCGGCTCACCGGCTACCACGTGCAGTTCAACAAGGCGGTGGTCGGCCGCAACGCGTTCGCGCATGAGGCGGGCATCCACCAGCACGGTGTGCTCGCCGACCGCGAGACCTACGAAGTGATCGCGGCCGCTGACGTCGGCCAGGAGGCGGCCCAGATCGTGCTCGGCAAGCACTCGGGCCGCCATGCCTTCGCCGACACGCTCGAGAAGATGGGCATCAACGTGCAGGGCGACGCGCTCAATGCGGCGTTCGTGCGCTTCAAGGAGCTGGCCGACAAGAAGGTCGAGATCACGGAGGCCGACCTCGAAGCGATCGTCGTCGAGGAGATCGGTACCGGGATGGTGCACCGCTACTCCGTGTACGAGCTCGAGTTGCACGGCGGTACCGCGATGCAGCCCAGCGCCCGGGTGGTGCTCGGGCACGGCGACGGGAAGATCGAAGCCACCGGCAGCGGTGACGGCATGATCGACGCCGCGGTGGCTGCGATCTCCGAGGCGACCGGCGTGTACGGAAAGGTCGGCGACTTCCAGGTGTCGTCGGTGACCGGCGGTTCCGACGCTCTCGGCGCGGTCGCGATCACCGTGGATTCCGACGGTCGCAAGGTCACCGGCCGCGGCGTCGCGACCGACGTGGTCGAAGCGTCGGCGCGCGCCTACCTCAACGCAGTCAACAAACTCGTGCGCCTGCGCGAGCGCGGCGAAGTCCGCGAGAAGATCGAAGGCGTCTGAGATGACGAGCGCGAATGTCAATCTGTGGAGAGACGGTGACCACGCGCTCGCGTACTTGGCGAAGCGGGATTCGATCCCGCACCGCGCCGAGGGCTACGCGGCGATGCTCGAGGTCGTTCCCGAGCGGGTCGAGCGCGTGCTCGACCTCGGAACCGGTGACGGCAACGTGCTCGCACTGGTTCTCGCGGCGCGCCCGGGCGCGGGTGGCGTCGGGCTCGACTTCCAGGACGAGATGCTCGACCGCGCGCGCAAGCGGTTCACGGCGATCGACGCGGTCGAGATCCGCCGCCACGATCTCGACGATTCGCTGCCGGCCGATCTCGGCGGGTTCGATCTCGTGGTCTCCAGCTTCGCGATCCACCACCTCGTGCCCGATCGCCAGAGAGCGCTCTACGGCGAGATCTTCGACGTCCTCCGCCCGGGCGGGGTGTTCGCCAACGTCGAGCATGTGGCCTCGAGCACCCCGGCGCGGCACCTGGAGTTCCTGTCCGCCATCGGCTCCGGGCCCGAAGGCGACGATCCGTCGAACAAGTTGGTCCCGGTCGCGTCCCATTTGGCCTGGTTGGAGGGTTTTGGCTACGCCGACGCGGAATGCCTATGGAAATGGCGGGAACTTGCCGTTGTTACAGGGAGCAAGCCCATGTGACGGCAGAGGTGACGATGAGCACGTTGGAGTTCTTCGACTACCTGGTAGCGAGTGAGGCGACCCACGACCTGGGTCTCGCCCTCGTGGATGTCTACGCCGACCGTGAGCTGCCCGCCCTCGAGTTCGCCGCCTGACGCTCAGGGGCTGACGGTCGGCATCCATGCCGATCGGGCCGACTCGTAACTCGTGATCTCGTCCGCGCTCTTCAGCGTCAGGCCGATGTCGTCGAGGCCGTTGAGCAAGCGGTGTTGCGTGAAGTCGTCGAGCTCGAACGGGACGTCGAGCGCGATCGCCGGGGCTGCGACTCGCTTGTTCTCGACGTCGATCACGAGCTCGAGGTTCGGGTCTTCCTCGATGGCGTCCCAGAGGTGTTGCACGGTTGCCTGGTCGACGGTCGCGACGACGAGGCCCATCTTCCCGCTGTTGTTGCGGAAGATGTCGGCGAAGCGTGACGACACAACGGCGGCGAAGCCGTAGTCCATCAGTGCCCACACCGCGTGCTCGCGTGACGATCCGGTGCCGAAGTTCGATCCCGCGACCAGAACGTTGGCACCCTCGTAGCGCTCCTGGTTGAGCACGAAGTCGGAGTTCTCGCGCCACTCCGAGAACAGTCCCGCGCCGAACCCGGTGCGCTCGACGCGCTTCAACCAGTCGCTCGGGATGATCTGATCGGTGTCGACGTCGGACCGCACCAGCGGCACCGCGCGCCCCGTGATGACTCG
>JBBQER010000148.1:0-6038 GCA_038320885.1 Acidimicrobiia bacterium | reverse complement strand
GAGGTCCCTGGCCCACATGCGTGACTCCGGCGCGTACTTCTTCGCGCGCTCGAGTACCTCCTCGAGGCGATCGGCGCGCCGAGCGACGATGCCGACCGTGGCGCCGCGCTCGGCGAGGATCGGCGCGAGTGCCGCGCCGATGCCCGACGACGCGCCGGTGACCAGGATCTTCGATCCTTCGAGCTTCATGGCTGGTCTCCTGTTTGTGAGATGGCCTTGTCGACCGCGGCCAGCAGATCGTCGGTGGTCACGCCCATGGTCGCGTCGGCTTGATGCACGCCGTCGGCTTCCCATACGTGCTGAATCCGCGAGCGGAGCGCGGCGCGATCACTTGCGTGCGCGCCGACGAGGGCGGTCGCCACCCCGTCGAGGGTGTCGGGCGGGGACACGTGCATGTCGCCCGCCATCATCACGGCGACGATCACGCCGGCGTCGTCAACCGCCACACCGGCCCGCGCCAGCTTCTTGCCCTTGTGGTTGGCGAACCCGACGCGGGTGTCCGCGGGCGCCTCCGCGCGAAAGCGGTCCGACGAGATCCGGCGCACGGAGTCGTCGGTCGCGATGCGGTTCGAGATCTTGACCAGCGCGCCGCGTTCGACGTCGGTGAGCGCGCCGGTCTTCGGCTCGATCCCCGCGTCCGCGAGGGCGCCGAGGAACGCGTCACGGAAGTCCTCGTACGAGACGGGACCGCCCGCGACCTCCTCGGCCGTGCACACGTACTCGCTCATCTCGCTCACGAGCTTGTCTTTGAACTTTCCCTCCGGCACGCGCACGACCTGCAGGTAGAGATCCATGTCGGGCGGCTTGATGTTGAGGAAGCCGCCGATGCTGATCACGCGCCCGAAGTCACCGGCAGAGATGCCGCCCAGCTTGCGGTCACGTTCCCAACGCAGGTCTGCCGAGCCCTTGAAGCTCACCTCGGCGAGTCCGATGCGGTTCAACGCGTCGAGGACGATCGGCTTCATGCGCTCGATCTCCCCATCCAAGTCGTCATGTCCGATGCCCTTCGGGAACATCACGCCGAACATGAGCGTGCAGCCGGCGTCGTAGAACGCAGTACCGCCTCCGGCGAAGGGACGCCGGATCACTTGCACACCCAGCCGTTCGCACGCCGCGAGGTCGAGGGTCGAGTCGACGTCGTCGAACCAGCCGACGTTGAGATGCGTGCGTCCCCAGACGCTGGTCTGGAGCGTGGGTACGCCCGCCTCCATGGTCGAGCGTGACAACACTGCCATCTGCGCGTTGTTCTCGAACGCGTCGACCGCGCCGAGGTCGACGTACCGCCAGGTCTCCGTCACTCGCTTGCCTCTCGCGATTCGTGGGCCGCCCACGAGTAGATCCCCTTCGACATCGTCGACGCCTCTTCCCGGGCGCGGGCGCCGAATACCTCGGCCCGCACCGCGTGCACGCCCTTGTCGCTTGGCGCGGCTTGTGCGGCGAGCTCGGCGAGGTGGCCGGCCAGCCGCAGATCTCCCGCCGCGGCCACCTCGCGCGCCCGCTGCGCCAGCTTCGACGCGCCGCCGGCGAGCGACGCCAGCTCTCCGGCGAGCACCGCGGGCGGCGCCGGCTTGAGGTGCGAAGGGTCGCCGTCGTACCAGCCGCCGTACTGGCGCCAGATGTTGCGGACGACGAACTCGGGCTCGTCGTAGATGGGCTGGAGATACGGGCGCTCGAGCAGATGCGCCGGCGGCCGCACGCTGTTGACGATGTCGTCGAGGCGTGCGCCATCGTTCATCAGCGCGAGCGTCTGGTCGACGATGCTCTCGAGCAGCTCGGCGCCTTCGCTCAGCGCTCGCTGCACGCGCTCGCGCCCGATGATCGGCAGCCCGTGACCCGGCAGGAGGAGGTCGGGCTCGAGCGCGACCATCTTGCGGAACGCCGCCGCCCAGTCGCGTGCGTAGCGCTGGACCTTCTGCGGGTTCCCGCAATTGGGCGACGCCCAGATGAACATGTCGCCCGCGAACAGGATGCGCCGCTCGGGCGCCCAGACCCAGGTCGCGTCGTCGGTTTCACCCCGGTCGTGGAAGAGCTCGAAGCGCTCGCCGCCGACGTCGAACGCGAGCCGGTCGGTGTAGGTCTCGTCGGGATAGCGATACTCGGTCGGCCACTGTAAGGACGGCGCGCGGAACTGGCGCTGGTTGATCACCCCGTTGTAACCGGCGGTGATGCGGTAACGATCGAAGCGATCGGCGAGCGCGACGTGCGCGACGACGCGGGGTGGCGCCCACCCGTTCGTGCGGGCCTCTTCCTCGTAGAGGTCCACGCCGAACACGTGGTCGATGTGGCCGTGGGTGAAGATCGCGGTGTCGAGCCGGCGCGGCGACCAGGCCCGGATGGTGTCGTGCACGTGACGGGCGTGGAACACGCCGCTGGTGTCGATGGCGACGAGGCCGTCGTCGGTGTCGACCACCGACGAATTCGCGAAGGCGTCGACGAAGGCCACCCCGGGCTGCACCTCGGCCATCGTCCCGCTGGATGAGAACGGATGGTGCGAGGAGATCGGCGCCTCGCCGGTGAACAGTTTGTCGGCGAGATCGAGGATGTCGAGCCCGGCGTCGGCCATGCGGCGCAGTTTGGCATCCGGTTCCGCGCCACTGCCCGTCCGGGCCCTTGCCGCGCGAATGGAAACGTGTTTCAATTTCCCAGGTGACCACAGCCGCCGAACCGGAGAGCACCCTGGCCCGCAGCCAGGCCGAGCGCCGCCGCCGAGTGCTCGCCGCGACCTTCGAGCTCGCGGCCGACGGCGGATTCGATGCCGTGCAGATGCGAGACGTCGCGGCCGCCGCCGATGTCGCGCTCGGCACCGTCTACCGGTACTTCTCGTCGAAGGAGCGCTTGTTGCTCGAGGCGATGGCGGAGCAGCAGTCGGATTTGCGGGCGTACATCGAGACCCATCCCCTCGAAGACGCGACCGCGGCCGATCGCGTCATGTCGGTGCTGCGCCGGTCGAACCGGTCGCTGCGTCGCTATCCCGACGTGACCGCGGCCATGGTGCGGGCGTTCGGCTCGGCCCAAACCGAGAACGCCGACATCGTGCGCCGGGTGACCGAGTTGATGACCGCGATCATCACCCGCGCGGTGCAGGGCACCGAGCGCCACGCGCCGACCGCCCGCGAGGTGCGCGTCGCGCGCATCCTCATGCAGGTGTGGCTGTCGTCGCTAAACGGCTGGGTGTGCGGCGTCGACGGTCCCGACCGCGTCGACGAAGACCTCGAAGCCGCGGCGAAGCTCCTGCTCGCGTAGCTCGCGTCATGCCGCCATTCGTTCTCGCAGGTGTCGAGCGCGGTGGCAGATCATGCAGCGCAGCTTGAGCTCGTCGACGATCGTGTGCCGGCTCTGGTCGTACTCGGGTTCGTGGTCGTACTGGAGAAACTCGGTGGCACCGCAATCGACGCAGCATTCGTCGCGCGTCTTGACCACGCGTTTCTGACGATCGGTCGGGTGACGTTGCTTGCCGGACGCGTTGATCGGCCTGCGCTCCGCATCGTGGATCAGCGCCCGGAGAAACGCGTTGGGAGCGATCCGCTCGACCACGCTCTCCGCGATCGGCGTGCCGTCATCGAGTGAGCAGGCGTCGGCGCGCACATGCATCACGATCTCCGTCTCGATCGCGGCGCCACCGCCGCTCAGCAGTTGCACGAGAGCGTCGGCCCGTTGCTGCGCGATCGACGGCCAACTCGCCGTGTCGGACGCGTCCGCGGACGCGTTGGGCCGGCGTTGGACCACGAGCGTGTCGACAGGTGTCGTGATCTTCGCCGCCTCCGCGGGCGGGAGCCGATACGACGCGACGGCCATCCCGTCGACATCGATCCGCCAGGTGAAACTCCTCGCCGCGTGATGCCGCGCTTCGGTCTCCTCTGGCGTCTCGTGCCTCGACAACCACGCACCGACCGCAGGGCCGAGCCGCGCGGCCGGAACCTGCTCCGCCAACGCGCACAGCTCGGCCTGGTTCCCGACCGTTGCGACGCGAGTGAGCGCCCGGACTTTGCTGTACGACAGCCGACCCTCCGCGAACGCAACCGCGATCACATCCAGCACGGACAGCGCCTTCCCGACCCGCAACCACTCCCGCGCGGTCGACAAGTCGATGTCGACCGTCGCCGCGACCCAATGCGCACACGACGGCTCACCATCGCCCGCCCACTCACCCGACACATCCAGCTCCCGTACCAACACGATCAGCTGGCGCTGACTGGTTGCCCAATACCGGCTCGCCTCGACAATGGCCGCACGCAGGAAGCCGCCTCGCGCTACCCGTTCGCCAACCGACATCTGCCCTCCAAAGATTCTTTGGTTCCGGACGGTCGGCCATCTCAGCGGGCTGACGAGCTGTTGCTCTCAGCGTAAACAGCAGCTGAGACACTCAAACCCGAGCTCGAGGAGCCGCTGTGAACGCGTCCGCGGACGCGTTGACCACGCGTTGTCCGTCCGCTACGTCTCGAGCAGTTTGCGTGGGTCGGGCCACGCATAGATGAGCACCGGTGCCGTTCCGCCGCCCGGGAAAGGTCCGCCGATTCTCCGGTCGACGACCTCTCCACCTCTCGCGGCATAGAAAGCTCGGGCCGCCTCGTTTTGCTCGAGCACCGAGAGGTACAGCCCTGACGACGGCTGGCGCCGGATCAGTTCTCGCGCCGTGTGTTCGGTCAGCCGGGTGCCGACTCCTGAATGCTTGCGCTCGTGCGTCACATGGAGATTCTCGAGCAGCGCGCCCCAGGCCGGATCCGCGCCGAGGATCGTGTGCGCAAAACCGACAACGGTTCCGTCGGCCTCAGCGACGATCGTGAACTGGCTCGGCTGACGATCCGCCAAACGCTCGGTCCACACCGCGAGCCGGTCGGTGAGCACGTCGCCGTCGAGATACGAATCCAAGTACGCGCCTCGATAGTTGCGGCGCCAGCTATCGGCATGCAGGGCCGCGATTGCCTCGACATCCCTGGGGGTGGCATCGCGAACGCTCATCGGCCAACTCTTCCAGCCCCGCCGGCGTCCTGCCGACGATTACGCGCACACCGGGTGACCGCGATGAATTCCACCCGTCCCGGAGGTCTGCACATCATGACCACGAACCAACCTGTGACCGAGAAGAACCTCGACGGCTACGACGCGCCGGCCATCCCGTGGGCGAGGGTGCGCGAGTGCCTCGCCGGCGGACTGACCCAGGCCCCGGGAACGGGCGGTCCCCATCGGCACACCTGCTGGCTTGCAACCATCGACCCCGGTGGTGCCCCACACGTGGTCGGAATCGGGGTGCTCTTCGACGACGGCAAGCTGTACTTCACCGCGGGCCCAGGAACGCGCAAGGCGAAGAACGTCGCCCGCGATCCGCGTTGCGCGATCACCGTTGCCACGCAGCCGTTCGATCTCGTGTTCGAGGGCGACTCGACGAAGGTGACCGACGCGGCAATGCTCGAACACGTCGCCGACCTCTATCGCGCGAGCGGGTGGCCGGCCACGGCTCGCGACGGGGCGGTCTACGCGGAATACAGCGCGCCGAGTGCGGGCCCACCGCCGTGGCACGCGTACGAGCTGACGCCCACGACGATCTACGCGCTCGGGACCACGGATCCGGGCGGTGCAACGCGCTGGACGTTCTGACCCGCTCGCCCGCAAAGGAGCTTCGCCGCGCTACCCGTCCTCATGGCGGCCGAACGTCATTCGGCGAAGGGCAACGGCCTTTCCATCAGCCCGTTTTGCGAGGAAATGGAACGTGTTCTACCTTCGGACCGATGGCTGACGTTCAACGGCATTACAACTTCGCGGACCTTTTCGAGATGGCCGCCGACAAGGTTCCCGACCGCGTCGCGCTCATCGACAAGCGGCGGCAGATCACCTACCGCGAGCTCGACGAGCGGTCCACGCGGTTCGCGCACGCCCTGCAGTCAGCGGGAATCCGGCCCGGCGACCACGTGGGCGTCCTCGCCACGAACTGCATCGAGTGGGTCGAGGCGATGTACGGGATCTACAAGGTCCGGGCCCGGGTGGTGAACGTCAACTTTCGCTACGTCGAGGAGGAGATGCGCTATCTCTTCGACAATTCC
>JBBQER010000147.1:0-6209 GCA_038320885.1 Acidimicrobiia bacterium | reverse complement strand
CTTGTACCTCGGGGTCGCTCGCGAGCTTCTCTTTGCGGACGATCGATTGCACGCGTGCGACAGTCTCGTCGTCATAGCCCTCAGTGGCGAGGATGGCGCCGAGCTCGCGCGCGTGCTGTTGCTGCAACGACTTGCGCCACTTGAGGTAGCCCGCCCGACCCGCCGGCGCGGAGTCGCGCGGCACCGTCCAACGCCGGAAGTGATGTCCACGCGCCGCGAGCAGCAACGGCTCGCCCGCTTCGGGCCGGAGTCGCTCGACCCACTCGGTCACGAGCTCGGCGTGGACGATCTCCTTCGGACCCGTGCGTGCCCGCACGGTGACGACATTCGGATCGTCCGCGTTGCCGGCGTCGATGGCGGCGATGGCGCGAGCGAAACGTTCGGAGTCGGCCACGAGCCGTCGTGCCTGCGGCGGATCTAGCTCGCACCGAGGTGCAGCGCGAACCAATCGAGAGTGCGGCTCCACGCGTCGGCCGCGGCCGCGGCGTTGTACGAGGGTCGCGCGTCACAGCTGAAGCCGTGCTCGGCATCGGCGTAGCGCACGACCTGCGCGTCGACCGGCGCGTCGGTCAGGGCCGTGCGGAGCTGTTCGACGTCGTCGACCGGTATCGACTCGTCGCGGTCACCGAACAGGCCGAGCCATGGTGTCTCGAGGTGGGCCGAGCGGTCGACCAGCGCCGGGAACTGCGGGAAGCGCGCCGTCACGATCCCGCCGCCGTAGAATCCCGCGGCCGCGCCGAGCGCACGCTGCGTGGCGACGAGGAATGTCACGCGCCCGCCGAAGCAGAAGCCGACGATGCCGATCTGGCGGTCGCCGAAACCGATACTCCGCAGGTAGCCGAGCGTGGCGTCGACGTCCGAGATGATCGACTCGTCGTTCGCGATCCCGACGAAGTGCTCGATCACGGCGCCGAAGTCGCCGTAGTCGACGATGGCGCCACCCGTGCGATGGAACATGTCCGGTGCGACGGCGTGGTAACCCGCGGCGGCGACCCGCCGGGTGATGTCTTCGATGTGCGGGTTGACGCCGAACGCCTCCTGGATGACGACGACCGCGCCCGACGGCTCCGTGTCGGGGATCGCCTCGTAACAACGCATCGGACCGTCGGGAGTGTCGATCTGTTGGTCCCCGGTCCGCACGGATCGGAGCCTAACGACCGTGAGGGCGAACCGGCGTGACTTCGCAACCGTATGGGTAGCGAACTCACGCCGGTTCGGGGTTTTTCGCTACCGTGCGGACGCCCGTCACGGGGCCGGTCGTTCACGCGGAGGGTGTCATGGGTTTCAAGGTCGTCGTCGACTTCGACAAGTGCGAGAGCAACGCGCTGTGCATGGGTGTGGCGCCCGAGGTGTTCGAGGTACGCGACGACGACTTCCTGTACGTGTTGCAGGAGGAACCTCCCGACGAGCTGCGCGCCAAGTGCGAAGAAGCCGCCCGCGTCTGCCCCAAGCAAGCGATCACGATCGAAGACAAATGAGAATTGACGGCCTGATGAGGTACGACGCCGTGAGCGGAGCGCCGGACGCGCAAAGCGAACTGGCCGGAGCGTCGAGCGCCCGCGGGCGGAGTTTCGCCGCCCGCAGCGAGCGCGACCAATAGATATGGACTTCGAGGAGACGCCGGAAGAACGGGCGTTCAGGGCCGAGGCGCGGGCGTGGCTCGAGGCGCGGGCGAAGCGGCGACAGCCGGGCACGGATCCCGAGCACTTCTACTCGTCGAGTGACACCAGCGCCGAAGCCGACGCGGCGCACGTGCGGGCCTGCAAGGGCTGGCAGCGCACCCTCTACGACGCGGGCTGGGCGGGTATCGCGTGGCCGAAGGAGTTCGGCGGCCGGGGCGGCGCGGGCTGGCAGCAGCGGATCTTCAACGAGGAGCAGTCACGCTTCGACGTCGCGGCCGGCGTGTTCGCAGTCGGCATCGCGATGGCCGGCCCGACGATCATCGCGTGGGGCACCGATGAGCAGCAGGAGCGCTTCCTCGGCCCGATGTTGAGCGGCGAGCACGTGTGGTGCCAGCTGTTCTCGGAACCCGGCGCGGGATCGGATCTTGCGGGCCTGCGGACGCGCGCCACTCCCGACGGCGAGCAGTGGATCGTCAACGGGCAGAAGGTGTGGACCTCGGGCGCCCACCACAGCGACTGGGGGCTGCTGCTCGCGCGCACCGACCTCGACGCACCGAAGCACAAGGGCATTACCGCGTTCCTGCTCGACATGCGCACGCCGGGAATCGACGTGCGTCCGCTCCGCCAGATCAACGGCATGGCGCACTTCAACGAGGTGTTCTTCACCGACGTGGCGATTCCCGACGCGTGCCGGCTCGGACCGGTCAACGAAGGCTGGCGCGTCGCGAACACGATGCTCTCCAACGAGCGGGCGATGATCGGCGGGGGAGGCCGCGTGGGCTGGCGCGACATCGTGACGCTCGCACAGCGCACCGGCGCCAACGGCGATCCCGTCCTCCGCCAGCAACTGGCGCAGAGCTTCACGCGCCTGCAGCTGATCAAGTGGTTGGGCTGGCGCGCCCGGAGCCGCAAGGACCAGGGACTCGGGCCGGAAGCCTCGGTGATCAAGCTGGCGGCGTCGCGGCGCCAAGAGCTCGATGGCAGCCTCGTGCTCGCGCTCCAAGGCGCGGTCGCGATGTTGTACGACGGCGACGCGCTCGCGAACGGTTACTGGCAGCAGCAGTTCCTCATGCAGTGGAGCAGCCGCATCGGCGGCGGCACCGAGCAGATCCAGCGCAACGTGATCGGCGAACGCGTGCTCGGCCTCCCGGGCGAGCCGCGCGTCGACAAAGACGTCGCGTTCCGCGATCTCGCCGGATCCTGACTTCCGGGCGTGACCGCGCCGCGGCGCGATGCGGTTCTGGGTCGGGTCAGCCCTCCGTGCTCGTAGGCGACGAAGATTCGAGGAGCCGATCGGTCTGCGCCTTCTGCTCGTAGATCACGCGTGCGAGCCAGAAGCGCAGGAACGACGCGAACGAGTAGCGGAGGAACAGCGCCGCGCCCACCACGGCCGACGCGATCCCTGCCAGCGCGAGCGTGATCGCGTCGCTCTGCGCGAGGGGGTTGGTCGTGCCGTGTGACATCGGGTACGCGATCGCCGCGAGCACCGCACCCAGAACCATCAACGCGACGCCGACACCGAGCCAGATGCGGTCGCGCGACGTTGCCGGGTCGCGCAGCTTCATTTCGGCGATCTCCGCCTTGAATTGCTCGACTCGATCCTGGCTCTCGATCATTCCAGTGTCCTCTCAAGCCCCAAATAGGCGGTCGACAGCTCGGCTTCCAACTCGTCCGGGCGTCCGACCCTGGCGATCCGGCCGTGCACCATGATGGCCGCGTAGTCGGCCGCGCCCAAGACGGTGCGGGCGAACTGCTCGACCACGAGGATCGACACGCCGTCGCGCGCGATCTGCGCCACGATCTCGTACAACTCCTCGACGATGATCGGTGCCAGACCCATCGACAGCTCGTCGAGCAGGAGCAGCGCTGGTTCGGTCGCGAGCCCCCGGGCCATTGCCAGCATCTGCTGCTCACCGCCCGACAACGTACCCGCGAGCTGCGCGCGCCGTTCGCGCAAGCGCGGAAACTGCTCGAACGTGACTTCTTCCACGTGCTGTTGCGAACGCCCGGAGTACGTCATCATCCGGAGGTTCTCCCGAACCGTGAGGTTGGGGAAGATGCCCCGCCCTTCCGGAACGAGGCAGAAGCCGGTGCGGGCGAGCTGTTCGGGGTGGGCACCGTTCACCCGGCGCCCGGCGACGATCACATCACCGGAGCTTGGTGCGTGCAGACCCGAGGCCACCCGCAAGGTGGTGGTCTTGCCCGCGCCGTTGGGTCCGAGCAGCGCGACCACCGAGCCACGCGGCACGGCGAGGTCGACGCCATAGAGCACGTCGATCCCGTCGTAGGCGGCGTGGATGTTCCGCAGCTCGAGGAGGTTGTCGACCGACGGCGTCTCGTCGGGCTCGAGTGCGGAATCGCCGGCGCTGTTCGCCGACTCGTTCGCGAGCGTCACTACTTCGTCCCCAGGTACGCGGCAAGCACGGATTCGTCGTGTTGTATCTCGTGCGGAGGTCCGCTGGCGATGATGCGGCCGAAGTCGAGTACGTGGATCATGTCGCATACCTGCATGACGAGTTGCATGTCGTGCTCGACCAGCACCACGGCGATGCCCTCGCTCGCCAGCTCACGCAACAGCCGGCCGAACGCGTCAGTCTCGTTCTCGTCCTGTCCGGAAGCCGGCTCGTCGAGGAGCAGGATCTTCGGTTTCGTCGCCAGCGCGCGCCCGAGCTCCACCAAGCGGGCGCGTCCCGTCGACAGGCTGTCGACGCGTGCATCGGCGACGTCCGACAGCCCCACGCGCTCGATGATCTCGTCGACGTATCCCTGGGCATCGCTGCCACCCGTACGGCGGATGTCGACGGCGACGCGGACGTTCTCGCGAACCGAGAGCAAGCTGAACAGCTCGAGCCGCTGGAAGGTGCGCGCCATCCCGAGACGGGCGCGACTCGACGGCCGCACCTTCGACACGTTCGTTCCCTCGATCAGCACCTGCCCACCGCTCGGCGGGAGGAGGCCGGTGATCACGTTGAACAGCGTGGTCTTCCCGGCGCCGTTCGGACCGATCAGGCCGGTGACCAAACCGGGCGCGGCCGAGAACGTGACGGAGTCCAGCGCGACGTTGCCGCCGAACCGGACCGTCACCTCGCGCACGTCGAGCGCGGGCGCGTCGGTCGCGGTAGTGGCCGCTTCAGGAAACACTGTGCAGCTCCGCTTCGGTCACGGTGAGCCGGCGGTCGAGCTCGTTCACGTCGCCGGGTAGCCACGGCTCCGTGATCCCGACCCACTCGAGCGGAACCGAGTGGGCTTTCGGCCCGGCCTCAGCGCGCTGCTGGGCCAGCCGATCGGCGCCGGCGACACTCAACAGCCATCCCAACGCCCACCCGCCGGCGAGCAGCACGAACGTCCAGTTCTTGTAGACCTCGGCCAGGCGCAGCAGCCAGATGACGATCTCGCCGCCCATGAGCGCGGCGAAGATGCGCTTGTCGCGCCAGGCGCCTCCGAATGCCTCACGCAACTCGGAGATGGCGCCGTTCGGGTTGCGGCCGAGCCCGATGCCGGCCAAACCCGGCAGCAGGCCCGCGAGGTTGGACAAGAACGGCCCGACCTGGCTGAGGAGCGGCAGGCCGGCCTGCAGCGTGACGCCCGAGAAGAGACCGCTCCCCGCGTAGGCCATGCCACCGACGACGGCCGCGAGCACGACCGGCAAGCCGAAGATGAAGTCGAAGTTGCCGATCTGGATCGACTGGAGCTGGCTCGCGTACAACGCGCCGCCGAGCCCGGCCATGCCGGCCGAGATCGCGAACACGGCCGCCTTGGTGGCGACGAGCCGCATACCGAGCGTCGCGCACGCGGCTTCGCTGTCGCGGATCGCGAGCAGCCGCCGTCCGAACGCGCTCCGGCGGATCCACACGACGAGCAATGTGAGCAGCGCGAGGGTCACCGAGAACATCATCATCTGGCGCTGCGCAGTGTCGAAGGAGTACCCGAAGAGCTTCAGTGACGACGCACTCGCCGATCCGGTTTGGAACAGGTTGAGCGTGAACTTGCCGAAGATCGAGATGGGCGGCAGCGTCCACACCCAGCGATCGAGCGTCACCGCGAACGCCGCGGTCGCGAGCGCGAGGTAGATGCCCGACAGCCGCAGCGCGGGGAGCGCCACCAGCGCACCGATCACCGCGGCGATGAGTGCGGCGGCAAGAATCCAGAGTGGGTTCCCGTGCGTTCCCCATTGGGCCCAGACGGACGCGCCGATGGCCGCGAACGAGAGCTGACAAAGCGAGATCTTTCCGGCGAAGCCGGTGAGTGGAACGAGTGAGAGCGCGAAGATCGCGAACGGAAAGATCCGTACGTAAATCGTCGCGTCGGCAGACGACAGTGTGGTCGCCAGCACGGCCGCGCCGAGGATGATGACCGCCGCGAGCGCGAGGGCCCCCGACCACGACGGCGACGGGAAGTACTCCCGGCTGCGCGCGCGCCCCGGCAGGCGCGGGTTGGGGATGAGCAGGAGCACGATGAACAGCACGATGGCCGGGCTCGCGATGCGCAGACCCTGGAGGAACTGGCTGTTCGGCAGGTACCCGGAGAGGTAGGCATCGGTGAGACCCAGGACCACCGCACCGACGAACGTCAACGGGAGGCTGCGCA
>JBBQER010000146.1:0-6491 GCA_038320885.1 Acidimicrobiia bacterium | reverse complement strand
GCCATGTCGAACAGGTCGATCGGCTCGACTTCCTTCGACTCGATGCGCCGCAATTCGGTCGTCGGCGCCGCGTCGGGCTCGGAGGCTTCCGGCGCCGCGGCCGCGATCGGCGCGGTGGCGGCCGCGTCGGCGGGCGACGCGAGCACGTCTCGTTCGAGGTTCTCGACGAACTGCCCCATCAGCTTCGCCGAGACGTCGACGAGCATGCCGCGCCCGAACTGCGCGACCTTGCCGGTGATCGCGAGATCCGTCACCACGTCGACACGCGTTCCTCCGTCGTCGTCGAGCATCGTGACCACGATCGACGCGGTGGCGTTGCCCTGACCGCGCGTGTCGCGCCCGGTCGCGTCGATCACGAGCCGGCGGCCCGCCTCGTCGACCTCGGCGAGTGTGGCCGTTCCCTTGTACTGCGCCGTGATCGGGCCCACCTTGACCTTCACGACACCGCGGTACTCGTCGCCTTCGATCTCCTGGAGCTGCGCGCCGGGCAGGCACGGCGCGATCCTCTCGATGTCGAGCAACACGTTCCAGGTGTCGTCGATCGGGGTGCTCACTCGGAAGTTGTCCGCGATCTCCATGCCTTCTCCAGCGCAATCAGGTCTTCGGGGGTGTCGACATCGGCCGGCTCGCCGGTGCCGTCGCACGGTACCTCCACCGCGCCGTGCCGGCGCAGGAGCACCCGCGCCCCTTCGTCGCCGACGAGTGCGAGCGCCTCCTCCCATCGGGCGCGTCCGATCAACACCGGGTTGGCGCGTACCCCGCCGTAGGTCGCGACCGCGAGCTGTGCCCCGGCCCCGAACGCGCCCGCGACGCGCCGGTATGCATCCGACCCCACGAGTGGCTGATCGCCGAGTCCCACCACGACGGCGTCGACGGACGCGTCGGGTTCGAGCGTCCGGAGCGCGACGCGCAGGCTCGACGAGATGCCCTGCTCGGGTTCTTCGTTGCGGGCGATCGTCGCTGCGTACGCAGCAACGTCGAGCGCGGCCGCGATCCGCTCGTCGGACACCACCACGACGACGGGCGACAGTCCGCTCCCGACCGCGGCCGCGACCGCGTGCACCACCAGCGGGCGGCCGCCGAGATCCAGCAGCGGCTTGGGGGTCTCGCCCCCGAACCGCATCCCGCGGCCGGCCGCGAGCACGACCGCGGCGCAGCGCGCGCTCAGAGCGCCTCGAGTGCGCGGCGCACGAGCACCCGGGCCAGGTGCGAGCGATATTCCGGCGTCGCGTTCAGATCGGTGGTGGGCTCGGTCCCCTCTGCGGCGTGCGCGGCCGCGTCGGCCGGCGACGCGCCCTGCGCGAGCGCCTGCTCGACCCCGGTCGCGCGGAGCGGGGTCGAACCCATACCGATCAGGCCGACGCGCGTCGCGCCGTCGGCGCGCGCGGCGACGACTCCCACGATCGCAAAGTCCTGCGCGCGCACGTTGAACTTCTCGAAGGCGAAGCCGTTCGGACCTGACTTCGGCACCCGGATCTCGCGCAGCAGCTCGTCGGGTGCGAGCGCGGTCTCGAGGAATCCGTTGAAGAACTCCGACGCGGGTATCTCCCGGTCTCCGGCGGGACCCTGCGCGACGAACGTCGCGTCGAGCGCGAGCAACGCCGCCGCGAGATCGGACCGCGGATCGCCGTGCGCGACCGATCCACCGATCGTCCCGCGGTGGCGCACCTGGTTGTCGCCGACCTGCGCCGCGACCGCCCGGATCACCCCGCACTCACGTTCGAGCACGTCGTTGGTCTCGACGTCGCGGTGCCGAGTCAGCGCGCCGATCGCCACGTGATCGCCCGCGTCGCGCACGTAGGAGAGGTCGCGCACGCGTCCGAGGTCGATCAACACCGTCGGCGTGGCCAGGCGCAGCTTCATCAGCGGGAGCAGCGACATGCCGCCCGCGAGCAGCTTGGCGTCTTCGCCGTGCTCCGCGAGCTGGGCGACCGCATCGTCGGCCGACTCGGCCCGCACGTAGTCGAACGCGGCGGGGATCATCAGGACTTCTTCATCTGCGCGGCAGCGAGCACCGACTCGACGATGTTGTGGTAGCCGGTGCAGCGGCAGAGGTTGCCCTCGATCCCGAGCCGCACGTCATGCTCGGTCGGATCGGGGATCTCCTCGAGCAGCGAGACCGCAGCCATCACCATGCCCGCCGTGCAGTAGCCGCACTGCAGGCCGTGATGCTCGTGGAACGCCTGCTGGACCGGGTGCCACTCGTCGCCGTCAGCCAGACCCTCGATCGTCATGACGTTCGCGCCGTCGGCCTGCGCGGCGAGCATCGTGCACGACTTCACCGACTCGCCGTCGACGAGCACGGTGCAGGCTCCGCACGACGATGTGTCGCAGCCGACCTTCGTGCCGGTGAGCGCGCACGCTTCCCGCAGGTACTGCACGAGCAGCGTGCGCGGCTCCACATCGTGGGCTTGGGCCGCCCCGTTGACCGTGATCGCGATCCTCATGACGCCGGAGGCTAGCCAACCGGCCTTTAGCCGGACCGGTTCGGTCCGACGCGTGTCACCGTGATGCGGAGCAGCACGCGCCGGTCGCGTTCCATCGCGGCGCGGTAGTCGTCCCAGTCGGGGTGCTCGCCGGAGATCTGGCGGTAGCAGTAGACGAGCCCGTCCATCGCTTCGGGAAGGTGCACGATCTCGGCCGGGCCCTCCAGCTGCACCCACTAACCGAAGAACCCGTCGTTGAGCACACAGATCGCCGCGTACGGCTCGCGCGCGACGTGCTTCGCCTTCATCGCGGTCTCGCGGGTGCTGACGACGACCCGGCCGTCGGCGTCGACCGCGCACGCGATGGGCGACATCGCCGTCCGACCGTCGGAGCGGGTGGTCGCGATCACGCCGTGATGATTCGCCGTGACGAACTCGAGCGCCTCGGTGACGTCCACGAGAATCAGATGCCCGCGAGAACCGGCACGAGCTTGTCGGCCGAGACGAACGTGGCGCCGACGACCTTGCGATCGACGAAGCGCACGATCCCGTCGGGCCCGACCACGAACACCGAGCGCTTCACCGGGATCAGCTTGCCGCCGCGCACGCCGTAGAGCTCGATCACCTTCTTCTCGGTGTCGGCGAGGAGCGGGAAGTGGAAGCCGCGCTTCGCCGCCCACCGCTCGTGGCTGTCGACGTCTTGCGGCGAGATGCCGAGGAGCACCGCACCACTCTCCTCGAACTTCGAGAAGTCGTCACGGTACGAGCACATCTGGCGCGTGCACCCGGGCGTGTCGTCGCCGGGATAGAACGCGAGCACGACCTTGCGGCCCCGGTACTCGGAAAGCGTGTAGTCGCGTCGCTCGCCGTCGGCGATACCCGGCAGCGTGAAGTCCGGCGCCTCTTGTCCAACCTCGATCATGCGATGTCCTTCGTTTCGGCTAGGCGCTGACGGCTTCGAGCACGGCGTCGGGGATGTCGAAGTTCGCGTACACAGCCTCGACGTCGTCGTGATCCTCCAGCGCATCCATGAGGCGGAGCACGGACTTGGCCTTGTCCTCCTGGACGAGCGCGACACTCGTGGTCGGGATCATCGTGAGGTCGGAAGACTTCACCTTGAAGCCCGCCTCTTCGATGGCCGTGCGAGCGGCATGCAACTCGGTCGGCGGCGTCGTCACCTGCCAGGAGTCGCCGAGATCCTGCACGTCTTCGGCGCCCGCGTCGGCCGCGGCCAAGGTGAGCTCGTCTTCGTCGGCGGCCTTGTCGACGAGCACGACGCCCTTGCGCTCGAACTGCCACGACACCGCGCCCGGCTCGGCGAAGGAACCGCCGTTGCGGCTGAAGATGTTCTTGATCTCGGCCGACGTGCGGTTGCGGTTGTCGGTGAGCGCCTGCACGATCACGGCGACGCCGCTGGCGGCGTAGCCCTCGTAGGAGACCTGCTCGTAGATGACACCTTCTTCCTCACCGGTCCCGCGCTTGATCGCGCGTTGGATGGTGTCGACCGGGAGGGAGTTGTCGCGCGCCTTCTGGATCATGCTGCGCAACGTCGCGTTCGACGCGGGATCGCCTCCACCCGAACGGGCGGCGATCTCGATCTGGCGGATGAGGACCGCGAAGAGCTTGCCGCGCTTCGCGTCGGCAGCACCCTTCTTGTGCTTGATCGAATGCCACTTCGAGTGTCCCGACATTCAGGTCCCCTCACTGAGAAAGAGCTCGTGCACGCGCAGATCCCCTGAGAGCTCGGGATGAA
Organism: Acidimicrobiia bacterium; assembly: GCA_038320885.1. Classification (GTDB taxonomy): domain Bacteria; phylum Actinomycetota; class Acidimicrobiia; order IMCC26256; family PALSA-610; genus JBBQER01. The sequence continues at coordinate 2,312 of JBBQER010000146.1, read as the reverse complement.
ACGTAGCGAACAGGATGCGGCCGTGCCTCCCGAGCACCGGCATGCCTTCGTGCGTCGCCAGCACCTCGACTCCCCTTCCGGCCCGCTCGATCACCGGCGCCCGGATGAAGACCCCCGGGAACGTTCCGTCCGCCAGCTCGGCGATCTCGAGATCGGCCTCGAACGAATCACGCTGGCGCCCGTAGCCGTTGCGACGCACCGTGACGTCGATGACACCGAGCGGCTGCTGGTCGGCGCGGCCGTCGACGACCTCGGTGGCGAGCACAATCAGTCCCGCGCACACCGCCAGCGCGGGCATGCCGTCACGCAGCGCGTCGCGCAACGGTGTGCGCAGTCCGGAGGAGTCGAGCAGCTTGTCGACGGTGGTCGACTCGCCGCCGGGCAGGACGACCGCATCGACACCCGCGAGATGCTCGGGTGCCTTGACCATCGTTGCCTCAGCGCCGAGCGCTTCGAGCGCCTCCGCCTGCTCGCGAAACGCGCCCTGCAGCGCGAGGACGCCGACTTTCACCTGGAGGCCTCGGGTTGCGCGCCATCACCAACCGCGGTCGGCCAGCTTCACGTCGAGCGAGTCGATCTCCTCGCCCCGCATCGCGTCGCCCAGACCGCGTGAGACCTTGGCGACGATGTCGGCGTCGGTGAAGTGCGTGGTCGCCTCGACGATCGCGCGGGCGCGCTTCGCCGGATCGGAAGACTTAAAGATGCCGCTTCCCACGAACACCGACTGCGCACCGAGTTGCATGACGAGCGCGGCGTCGGCCGGAGTCGCGATGCCGCCGGCGCAGAAGAGCGGGACCGGGAGCTCACCCTTCACCGCGACCTCTTGCACGAGATCGAGCGGGGCGCGCAGATCGGTCGCCCAGCGGTAGAGCTCTTCGGGACCGGCCTGGGCGATGTGGCCGATGTCGCCGAGGATCATGCGCAGGTGGCGCACCGCCTCGACGATGTTGCCGCTGCCCGCCTCGCCCTTCGAACGGATCAGCGCCGCGCCCTCGCCGATGCGCCGCAACGCCTCACCGAGGTTGGTGGCGCCGCACACGAAGGGAACCGTGAACGCCCACTTGTCGACGTGGTACGACTCGTCGGCGGGGGTGAGCACTTCGGACTCGTCGACATAGTCGACACCGAGCGACTGCAGGACCTGGGCTTCGGCAAAGTGCCCGATCCGGCATTTCGCCATCACCGGGATCGTCACCGCCTTCTGGATGCCTTCGATCATCGACGGGTCGCTCATGCGCGCGACCCCGCCGTCGCGGCGGATGTCGGAGGGGACGCGTTCGAGGGCCATGACCGCCGACGCGCCCGCGTCCTCCGCGATCTTGGCCTGCTCGGGCGTGACGACGTCCATGATGACGCCGCCGCGCAACATCTCTGCGAGCCCGCGCTTCACCCGCGCGGTCCCCGTAGTGCGCTCGTTGGTCATAGCGCCGAGTCTACCGACGCGGTGTAGCGCTCAGGCAGCCGTTTTCGCCGGCCGCAGCGAGCGCGACCAAGAATTAGGGCGTCGCGGTCACGGTGTACGAGACGTCGGGGAGCTCGACCCAGGTCTGCCCGGGGGTGAGCTTGATCTCGTCGCCGTTGAGGTTGAGCAGCTTCGCGGGCTTCGCCTTGTCGGGGCGTGACCACGTGCCCTTGATCTCCTTGCCGTCCGTGTACACGAACGCGATTCCGGTCCCCGTGAGCTCGGCCTCCGCGCCCTCCTGCCCGGCACCACCGGCGTAATTCACGAACAACACGACCACGTTCTTGGGCGCGAGCCGCACGTTGTCGGCGTCGATGTCGGGGCCGCCGAACATCGTGCGCAACCACGTGCCGCTGGCCACGTCCCAATCCCATGTCGATTCGAATCCCGCTTCGAATCCGACGACCACGTGTTTCACCGGCGTGCCGCCGACCTTCGCCTTGGCGGGCCGATACGCGAACAGCGGCTTGGGCGGAATCGGCGTGCCACCCGCGCCGTACATCTGGTCGACGCGCGCCCACAGGTTGTACGGCGCGTTTTGCCACGGCGAGTGGCGCGTCTCGAGGTACTGCGTGCCGTCGGCGCGGTACATCAGCGCGCCCGCCCGCGTCTCGTCGAGTTGCTTCACCGGTGCAGTGTCGATGCTGTCGAGGGCGTACTGCGCCCCGCCCGAATAGACGAACACGCCGCCGATCGGCCACACGATGCTCTGGTCGGTGCGGCGCACCGACCGAACGGGGCCGACGCGCTCCGGAGCATGCGAGTTGAAAATCGCTGCGAGCCGGGTGATGCTGCCCTCGACGACCTCTTCGTAGACGACGTCGGCCTGGTCGATGCCGTACTGCTTGGC
>JBBQER010000145.1:0-6804 GCA_038320885.1 Acidimicrobiia bacterium | reverse complement strand
GCACGCGGTCGTCGACGTACGAAGAGCCGGCCGCGACCGCGCGCCCGTCGGCGTAGCCGACGAAGTGATGCCACCCCGGCGCCGCGAGCGAACCCGGTGGGAGAAAGCACCCGGCGCGGAACGGTTGCAACATCGGTGCGGGATAGCCGAGTACCAAGGCTTCTTCGTAGTCGGCCATCGTGCGCTCGTCGGCCACCGCGACGATTTCCAGATCGCCCGGGGGCGACGGGAGCGGTATCGGTGTGCGCAGCATGAGCGGCGGGTGTCCCATGAGCATGCAACCGAGCCGGCTCAGATCGGGAAGCGGGAAGAGACTCTTGAGCAGCGCCGGACCGCCCGGGAATCCCGCGTAGAACGCCTTGATCTCCGCGACGAGCGAGTCGACGTCGTTCGCCCGAGGCGGTCGTTCGATCACCACGAGGTTCGAGAACGGTAGCGGCGACGCGCCATCGGTCATCGTCAGGCGACCGGCGTCTCGAACGGTGCGCTCGCCGCGCGCAACGGCGAGGACGACCGCGGAGACCGCCTCTCCCCGGATGAAGTCGTTGAACAGATTGTCGCCGGCAACGGTCTCGGGGCCGTATCCGTTCTCGGGTGCGTCGTCGTCGGACATGGGAGTTCATTCTCGCGTGGAGGCGGGCTAGCGTCGACCGCCATGAAAGAGCTCGTGTATCACCGGCACCTGTTGCCGGCCGCGAACCGGTACGCCGACAAGGTCGGAGTGATCGACGGAGAGTATTCCGCAACCTACGCGCAGCATCTCGATCGCGTCGGAAGGGTCGTCGGCGCGTTGGGCGAGCTCGGCGTCGGTCGCGGCGATCGCTTCGCGGTCATGGCCCTGAACAGTCACCAGTTCCTCGAGCTGTATCACGCGTCGTTCCTCGGCGCGGGCGTGATCAATCCCCTCAACCTGCGCCTCGCGGCGAAGGAGCTCGCCTTCATCCTCGCCGACTCCGGCACGAAGATTTGCTTCACCGACTCCTTCTTCGCGGGAGTGATCGAGAAGGTGCGAGACGAGGTCGGCCTCGATCACGTGGTGATGATGGGTTCCGGCGACGCGCCGCACGACCTCGATTACGAAGCGCTGCTCGGCGCGGCCAAGTTCGCGATCCCCGACGAGCCCGACGAGGAAGATCCGGTCGTGCTCATGTACACCGGCGGAACGACCGGCACGCCCAAGGGTGTGCTGCTCGACCACCGCGCGGAGATGCTCAACCTGTACCACGTCGCGTTGGCGTGGCGGATCACGCCCGACGAGGTGTACCTGCACCAGACGCCGATGTTCCACGCCGCGTCGATGGGCGGCATCGTGGGCGTGCCGGCCGAGGGTGGGCTGTCGGTGATCGTGCCGCTGTTCGATCCGGTCGGGGTCATGGACGCGATCGAAAAGAACGACGTCACGATGACGGTCATGGTGCCGACGATGGTCGGCATGTTGATGGCTCACGAGGGATTCCGGCCGGAGCGCCTGGCGAGCCTGAAGAAGCTCACCTACGGCGCGTCGCCGATGCCGGCGGCCATGCTCGATCGTCTGCTCGAGGCGTTCCCGGATCTCGACGTGTACCAGGGCTACGGCATGACCGAGGCGTCGGCCGTGCTCACCGTGTTGGGTCCGGAGGAGCACCGCATCGGTGGGGAACGCCTGCGGTCGGCGGGCAAGCCGTTGCGCGGGGTCGTGCTCTCGATTCAGGATGCCGCCGGGAAGATCCTCGGTCCGCGCGAGACCGGCGAAGTGTGCGCACGCGCGGGCAACTTCATGCGCGAGTACTGGAACCGGCCGGAAGCAACCGCCGACTCGTTCCGCGACGGCTGGTATCACACCGGCGATGCGGGCTTCCTCGACGAGCAGGGATACCTGTTCCTCGTCGACCGGGTGAAGGACATGATCGTGACCGGCGGCGAGAACGTCTACTCCGTGGAGGTCGAGAACGCGCTCGCGAGCCATCCCGACGTGGCGCAGGTCGCGGTGATCGGCATCCCCGACGACGTATGGGGCGAAGCGGTGCACGCGATCGTCGTCCCGCGCGAAGGGACGCACCCGACCGCGGAAGCGCTGATCGCCCACGCCCGCGAATCGATCGCCGGATACAAGGTTCCCAAGTCGGTGGAGATCCGCACTGAACCGCTTCCGCTGTCCGGCGCGCTGAAGGTGCTCAAGCGCGACCTCCGCGCGCCCTACTGGGCCGGCCACGAACGCGGCGTCAACTGAGCAGATCGAACACCGGGTAGAGGTCGACGGCGCGGTGGACGTCCTGCGCGTGGTGATCCTCGGGGGCCGTTCTGTCGATTCCCAGATGCTCGCGGCGTAGGTAGAGCGGAACGAGGCCCGCCGCGCGCGGGCCTTCCACGTCGCAGGTCCATGTGTCACCCACGAACAGCGCGTCGCCGGGTGCGACGCCGATCCGGTCGAGCACCGCGTCGTACATCCGGCGGTGCGGCTTGCGGGCACCGACCCACGCCGAGGAGACGATGACGTCGACGGTGCCGGTCAAGCCCGCGGCTTCGATCGCCTCCTCGAGATTCCAGTCCCAGTTGGAGCAGATCGCGAGCGTCACGTCGAGTCCGCGCAGCTCGTCGAGCACACAAAGCGTCTCTTCGTAGGCGGCGATGTGACGATGACCGCCGATCTCGCGCGCCCGCTCGATCAGCAGGTCCTGGCTCGCGGCGGGAACGCCGCACTCGTCGAGCATCCCGCGTAGCCGCTGCTGTTGCCAGGCGACGTAGTGGTCACGCGATTGCGAGTGCTCGTCGTGCTCGATCCCGTCGACGCCGTCGTTCCACCACCGATCCTGCACGTCGGCGCGAAGCTCGTATCCGATGTCGGCGACCATCTCCTGCCACGACGGTCCCCATGCGGGAGACTCCGCGAGCGTGTTGTAGAAGTCGAAGATGACGGCTTTCACGGGCCGCGATTCGGGTCAGACACCGACCGCGGCGAGCATTTCGGGGATCGCGGCGTGGTCGGTGCTGTCGGCATCGACGTGCTCGTACCGAACCGCGTCGCCGGGCCCGAGCACGAACGTCGCGCCGAGCTGTGTGACCCGCTTGCCGGGTGAGTGGATGCGGTGCCCGCGCCGCCACGTCGCGACCGTGGCGAGCCACGTGGTCGGGTGGAGCAGCCGGTACCACGACGCCGTCTTCACCGATGCCGCGTGTGCAGCCTTGGCGTCGTCGTCGACGAGCACGAGGTAGGGGATCTTCTCGTCGCGCACGAACGCGCCGGCGTAGCGCTGATCGCCCGTACCAACCGCGACGAGATCGACGCCATGCTTCTGGAGATCGTCGTAACGGTCGCGCAACTCGACCGCGTGTTCGCGGCAGTGCAGGCAACCGAAGTGCCGCAGGAAAACCAGCACGACGGGACGGTCGGCCCACAGGTCACCGAGATGGTATTTGGTGCCGTCCGGGTCGGGGAGCGAGAGTGCGGAGAGCGCGGCAAGATCCATCGGGTCAGCCTACCCAGCGGTCGCGGCGGCGAGCAGATAGGTGCACCGGTAGCGCAACGTGCCCGCGCGCGCCGCGTTGCGCACGTCGGCGCTCCAACGCCGGCCGTCGCCGGGTGGGAGCGCGCCGGCATCGGCCGCGGCGCGACCCCACGTCGCGAGGCCCATGATCCCGTCGGCCCGATCGAGGTCGCGGAGGTCGAGCACGCGCGGCTCGACGTAGACGTCGACGAAGCCCGCGGCGCGGAGTGCGTTCGCGAGCACATGCACCGATGTCGCGCCCGGCCGGGTGCCGGCTCGGCGGTTCAGGATGACTCGGGCGGCGCGTTCGTCGACACCGTCAACGCGGGCGGTCGTCAGGTCGGGATCGAACGAGACGAGACGACCGTTCGGCCGCAGGACGCGCCGCCATTCGGACAAGGCGGCGGGCGCGTCGGGCAGGTGTTGGATCACGCGATCGGCTCGCACCCCGTCGGCCTGCCAATCGCGGATCGGCAGCGCGGTCGCGTCGGCCGCGATCACTGCGAGTGATGCGTGCCGGGACCGCGCCTCGTCGCACATCACAACCGAACGTTCGATGCCGATCGGTTCACGCCCGAGCGCGATCACGTCGTCGCCGGTTCCGCAACCGATGTCGAGCACGCGCGCCGCGTCGGTCGCCGCGAGGAGGGCGTCGAGTCGGGCTTTGCTCTCGGCGAAGAACGGCTCGGACCGGAGAACGTCGAGCGTCGTGACGAGCTTCCGGGGATCGGCCGCGTCATCGACGACCGACCATTCGCTGTCCGGCACCCGTGCAGTATGGCGTCAGCCGAGGCAGAACTCGTTGCCTTCCGGGTCTTGGAGCACGACCCAGCGGGTTCCGTTGCCTTCCCGCCAATGCGGATGGCCGCTCACCGGCGGATCGACGAGGGCGGCGCCGAGGCTCACCAGCCGACCGATCTCGGCCCCGGCATCTCGGCTCGCGAGGTCCACGTGCATGCGGTTCTTGCCCGGCGTGGGATCGTCGACCTGGAAGAACAGGAGGTGGCGAACGCCGCGCTCGTCGGGTGCGCGCAGTCTGACGAAGTCGTCGGGCTCCTCGGCGATGGAATAGCTGGTGACGGCCGACCAGAAGCGGCCGAGCGTCCGGGGCTCCCGGGCGTCGAACGTGACGTTGTAGATGAACGCAGACATGCCGAGATCGTCGCCCTCGCCGGCACCGAGCGCAATTTGGCCGACGCGCCCTAGCTTTGCGGGCCCGCGGAACGCGGGTCGGTCGACGACGGCCGCTCGCTGCGTAACGCGGGCAGACCGGCGAGCTCGCGACAGGCGCGAATCGCCAATGCGACGATCGTGAGCGTCGGGCCGTAGCCCGTGCTCGTCGGGAACACCGACGAGTCGGTACAGAGCATGTTCTCCACGTCGTGGAATCGCTGCCATCGATCGACCACGCTCGTGCGCGGGTCGTCACCCATGCGACAGGTACCCATGATGTGCCGCGAGATCGACGCGCCGTCGGGCGACGCGCGTTCGCCGTCGAGCCGCGGCGACGTGATCGAGAATGTCGTCTGCGCCCCCGCCTCGCGCATGATCTCGGCGAGCTTCGGCGCGTAGTAGCGCGACGCGACGACCTCGTGCGGGTGCACGTCGTAGGTGGCGCGGCCGGCGGGAAAGCCGTACACGTCGCGGACGCCTGGGTCGAGGTCGATGCGGTTGGTCGCCTGGGGCAGGTCCTCGCCTTGAATCGTGAAGGCCCAGAGCCGGTCCCGCATCGGCGACGCCAGCATCGCGGCCGTGTGCGCGGGCCCGGGCGCGGTGTACATCGCTTCCAGCACCGGGTGACCACCGCCGCCGTGCTCGACGATGCCGGCCCGGAAGTAGGGGAGCGCGTGCTCCTTGGCAAACGCCCGGCTCTCGTCGTCGATGATCATGTGGTCGTCGTGCAGATGCGTCACCGAGCGGCCGCGATGGCCGTGGAGACGGAACGGAAACGTCCCGACCACGTAGGTCTGGAAGTGGTACATGAGATACCGCCCGACGAGCCCCGACGAGTTGGCGATCTCGGATCGCAACAGGAGGCGTGGCGTCTCCCAGGCGCCCCCGGCCACGATCACGACCCTTCCCGTCACCTCGTGCACGTTGCCGTCGGCGTCCTGGTAGCGGACGCCGCGCGCCGAGCGGCCGGTCGCGTCGAGCAGCACCCGTTCCACATACGACTGCGGCCGGATCCGGCATCGGCCGGTGCGCAGCGCGTTCCGCAGCGGCGCGACCGGGTCGCCCTTGGCGTCGATCGGGCAACCGAAGAACCCGCAGAACCCGCAGTTGTTGCACGCCGGACGTCCGTCGTAGGGAACCGAGTTCACGCCCGTCGGCGCGGCGTACGGGTGATAGCCGAGCCGGATCGCGGCTTCGGTGGTGAGGATCGAGCCGAACATGTCGGCGCCCGGCGGCATCGGGTACTCGCCCGACCGCCATTCGGCGAACGGGTTCGCGCCGGCCCGACCGGCGACGCCCACGAGCCGTTCCGCCTCCGCGTAGTAGGGCTCCATCTCGTCGTAGTCGACGGGCCAGTCGACGATGTCGGACCCTGTGATCGGCCCGAGCTCCGAGCGCGCCTTGAAGTCGACCGCACGAAAGCGCGGGAGCTTGGCGTCGGCGTGGAAGCCCCCGCCGCCGACGGTCGAGGGCAGGTTGTTGACCTCGCCCGAGAACAGCCGGTCGCCGTCGGCGGCAGCGCGACGATACGTGCGCGGCTCGAGGAACGGATCGGGGCCGAGAAAGTGGCGGCGAAAGAACTTGATCTCGTCGTTCGACACGTGTTCGAGCGGATCGAAGGGCGCGTCGAGCGCGAGCAGGTGATTGCTGCCCTTCTCGAGCATGACCACCGACCAGCCCGCGCCGGTGAGCACGTCGGCCGCGGTGGCGCCGGCGGGTCCGGTGCCGACGATGACGGCGTCGCAATCGCGCGTGGAATCAGGCACGACGGCTGACCTCGTCGTCGGTGTAGCCGCGCGGCTGGGAGTCGCCCGGGAACTCGATCGCGTGCCACCCGGCGAGATCGCGGTTGCCGCCGTACTCCGGAGGGCCGTACGCGCCTTCGCACGCGTGCTGGTACAGGACGTGACGCAGCTCGCGTCGCGTGTCGAGCCGCCGGTCCTGCTCGACCCCGTCGAGAACGGCGAAGTCCTCCCCGAGCCGGGCGATGCCCTCGCGATAGATCTCCTGCCAGCCGCGCACCGGACCGTTGAACTCGCGTTCGGTGATTCCCAGCGAACCTTCGATGCGCGTGCGCCACGCGAGCTCCTCGTGGCGCGAAAGCGGAAGGAAGTCGCCGAACGCAGCGGCGCCGCCGGCGCGTCCGCTGAACGGGCCCCCGGCGAAG
>JBBQER010000144.1:0-6947 GCA_038320885.1 Acidimicrobiia bacterium | reverse complement strand
AGTGTGATGATCACCTCGTCCGCACGGTCGAGCCGTGGTCTGCGCCCGCGCTCGAACTTGTTGGATGAGATGAGCGCGCGGTCGATGGGCGCGTCGAGTGAGTACCAGTCTTGCTGCGGCGGGCGCCGGCCGATGATCCCGACGGCTCGCGCGTAGTAGTCCACCGACGGTGCCTTCCGGAGCCAGCTCTCGATCTCCGGAACGTGTCCGGTCACGAACAGGACCTCGTGGGGTGATCTCGAGGTGCGGAGGAGCCGGTCGTACGCGCTCGACGTTCGGCGGGCGCCGGCTCCGGCCGCGAGGACCGCACCGCCGACGAAGCCCGCGATGAGCGCGAGGAACAGGAGTTGGTGCCACCGTTGCCGCCAGCTCGCGCGACCTACGTACCAAGCGCCGGCCATCAGCGGACGAGCGTACGCGACGAGCAGATCGCTACGGTACGACTCATCGTGTTAGGAGAGGGGCAGCGTGTCCTTCGAGGACAAGTTGGCGGTCGCGGAGACCGTCTACCGCTACGCCTATGGGGTCGACGAGCGCGACTGGGCCGGATACCGCTCGCTCTTCACGGAGCGCGTCACCGTCGACTTCTCGAGTTACGACCCGGCGCGAGCGCCCGTTGAGATGCCGACTGACGACTGGATCGCGAACCTCCGTCCGCTGTTCACGGGTTTGCACGCCACGCAGCACTTCATGGGCAATCCGCTGGTGGAAGTGAACGCTGCGAGCGCGAGCGTGAAGATGTACATGCGCGCGCACCACGTGTTCGAGCCCGACGTCGACGACTCCTGGTACACGATCGGCGGCTTTTACAGCGATGAGCTCGTGCGGAACGCCGAAGGATGGCTTCTCACACGGGTAAAGCTCACCGTTACCTGGCGGCTGGGCAAACCCGAGATCATGGAAGCAGCGCGGGCTGCAGGCCAGAGGGTGGTCGGCCAAGCGCCGTCCGACCCGTGGACCGCAGCGCACAAGCTCGCGCAATAGCGCACGGCCGACCGACAACCACGCTGTTTGCCCCGCTCCAGACCCAAGTCCCTGCCGGATTGAACGAAACGCCCCGGGAACACTCCCCAACGCTGGCGTGGGTCAGAGTGCTCTCGCCGGGGTGCGGAACGCGCATTAGCCGTTTCCCCGGAGCAGCGAGCCGGGAAGCGCGCCGGTGAGCTCACCCGCGCGACACACGGTCTTTCCGTTCACGATGCTCGCCGCGATGCCGACGGGCTCGGCGACGAGCCGGGTGCCGCCCGCGGGCATGTCCTGCACGTAGCGCACGTCGTCGATCCCGATGTGGTCGGGGTCGAACAGCACGAGGTCGGCGTAGGCGCCGGGGGAGATCCGGCCCCGGTCGCGGATGCCGAACAGGTCGGCCTGTCGGCTCGTGAGCATCCCGATCGCGGTCTCGAGCGACAACACCTCACGCTCGCGAACCCAGTGCTGCAACGTCCACACCGCGTAGCAGCTGTCGGTATTGCTCTGCGTATGCGCGCCCGCGTCGCTGCCGCCGAGCTGGGCGGCGGGGTGCGCGACCAGATCGCCGAGGCGCCCGTCGTCGGGACTGCGCATCGCGATCGCGAACTGGGTCTCGAAGTCGTCGTTCAGCGCGATGCCGACGAGCAGGTCGGTCGGGTCCTCGCCGCGTGCCGACGAGATCGTCGCGAGGTCGCGGTCGCGGAGATCGCCGCTGCGCGTCGTGTACCGCACGTGCACGTGATCCCACCGGCCGCTGAAGATCAGGCTCGGTCGGATGTTCGCGCCTTCGGTCCGGAGCTGCTCCATACCCGCTTCGTCGGATGCGAGCCGGCGCACGCCTTCCGCGCCGCCGGCCTTGACCGCCGCGTGCAGCGTCGGGAGGACGCGTACGAGCACGCCGGGGGCGTCGAGGCGCGTCCAGAGCTCGAACGGCCGGGGCGACACCTGGCCGACGACGCGGTTGCCGCGCGCCTGCGCCGCCGCCATTGCGTCGAGCAGGTCGCGTCCGACGCCGGGATCGTCGAACGTGTCGAACACGGGCCCGATCACCACCGCCTTGCCGCTCGTCGCCGCGAGCTGCTCGTGCCAAACCAAATCCTCGAGCCGCTGCTCCCGGTCGAGCAGCAGCGCTCGCGGCGCCATCGTGAACAGGCCCGGTCCGGGGCCGGTGCCGAGCGCGTGGGCAACCGCGAGCAACTCGGCGTCGTCGCACACCTGGCCCGGCAGCGCGGTGTTGCCCGGCCCGATGTTGCCGACGACCTGGTCGGTCGAGAAACCGAGCGCGCCGAGACGGAGTCCCTCGGAGACGAGCTCGTGCATCGCCGCGATCTCGTCGGCCAACGCCGGCCGGGAGTAGGCAGCTTCGGGGCCCATCACCGCCGCGCGCACCGGGAGATGGCCGACGAGAAACGCGCGGTTGAGCGCGGTGTCGACCTTGGCGAGCGACTCGACGTAACTCGCCTGGTCGGTCCAGTCGAACGGCACCGCTTCGTCGATCGCGTCGCGCGGAACCTGTTCGACGGTCACCAGCGCTTCGATCACGTACTCGCGTTGTTCGGGCGTGAGCACGGGTGCGAGTGCGTAGCCGCAGTTCGCGATCACGACGGTCGACACCCCGTAGCAGGAGCAGGGAGTGAGGAACGGATCCCAGAACTGGTTGGCGTCGAGGTGCGTGTGGGTGTCGCTCCATCCGGGCGCGAGTACGAGGCCGCGCCCGTCGAGCTCTTCGGCGCCCGCTCCGGAAACCTCGCCGACGATCACGATGCGGTCGCCGTCGACGGCGACGTCGGCGTCGATGCTGGGCGCACCCGTCCCGTCGATCACCGTCGCGCCCCGCACGACGAGGTCGTGCGCGCTCATGTGCCCGCGCTGCTCATGCTTGCCGCTCTTGGCGGCTGCGCCGCCGGGCCGCTAGGCCACGCTCGCTGCTCGGCGGGATACCCGCCTCCCGACGCTCGCTCATGTGCCGAAGGCGCCGGGGATGATCATGCCCGCGCTGATGCCGCCGTCGACCACGAGGTCGGTGCCGGTCACGAAGCCGCTCTCGTCGGACGCGAGGAACAGCGCGGCGTCGGCGACGTCACGCATGCGGCCCCGGCGGCCGATGGGGAAGTGCTCGCGGTCGCCGCCGCCCGCTTCCATGACCGCGTTGAAGTCGAAGTCGGGCGGCAGCGCGTTGGTGACCATCTCCATGTTGCCGGCGGCCGGGCATACCGCGTTCACTCGAATGTGCAGCGGACCGAGCTCCAGTGCGGCCGTCTTGGTGAGGCCGCGCACCGCGAACTTGCTCCCGGCGTAGGCCGCGGTTCCCGGCGTCGCGAACACGCCGTCGATCGACGAGATGTTCACGATCGATCCTCCGCCCGCGGCGCGCATCGGCTCGATGACAGCGCGGATCCCGAGGAAGGTTCCGAGCTCGTTCACCTCGAACACGCGGCGGTAGTCGGCCACGGCGGTATTGGCGATGCTGCGCAAGACCAACACGGCGGCGTTGTTGACGAGAATGTTGACCGTGGCGGTCGACGCCATGAGCGCGGACCAGTCGGTCTCGCTCGTGACGTCACAGTGCACGTAGCGGGCGCCGGAACCGACCGCCGCCGCGGTTGCCGCGCCCTGGTCGTCGAGCACGTCGGCAATGACGACCGTCGCACCCTCTTGCGCGAAGCGCTGCGCGATCTCCGCGCCCGAGCCGCGCGCACCGCCGGTGACGATCGCGGTCTTTCCCTCGAGTCGGTCGCCCATGGGCGGCGAGCCTACGGCCCCACTCGATCGTCACGTCGGCGCACTCGCCCGGCGGGCGGGCGCACTCGTAGCATGCGCGCAATGGAGCTTTCCTGCGCATTTCCGCCGAGTCTCGACGCCGTCGAGCACATCGTCGAGGCCGAGCGCCTCGGCTACGAACGCGCGTGGCTGTTCGACTCGCCCGCGCTGTATCCCGACATCTGGGTGATCGCCGCGCTCGCTGCGTTGCGCACGGAACGGATCGGGCTCGGCCCGGCCGTGCTCGTGCCGACTCTGCGCCATCCGCTCACCCAGGCCAGCGCGATCGCGACGCTCGAGCAGCTCGCTCCGGGGCGGACCGTCGCCGCGATCGGCACCGGATTCACCGGCCGGATGGCGATGGGGCAGCGCGCGCTCTCCTGGGCGTTTACCCGGCGCTACATCGAGCAGCTGCGCGCGTTGCTGCGCGGTGAGCAGGTCGAGGTAGACGGCGCCGTCGTGCAGATGCTCCACGGCGCCGGCTTTGCGCCCGAGCGACCGATCAAGACGCCGATCATCGTGGCCGCCAACGGCCCCAAAGGCAGGGAGGTCGCGCGCGAGCTCGGCGACGGCGTGATGACGGTAGGCGGCGGGGAGCCGTCGTTCGACTGGTGCTCGGCGCTCCTGTTCGGGACCGTGCTCGACGACGGCGAGAGCCCAGGTTCGGATCGCGCGCTCGCAGCCGCGGGCCCGGCGCTGACCGTCGTGTACCACGCGATGTACGAGGGCGATCCGTCCTCGGTCGACGGACTGCCTGGCGGTCCCGAGTGGCGGGCGCGCGTCGAGGCGGTTCCCCAAGCGGAGCGCCACCTGGCGGTACACCACGATCACCTGGTCCGCGTCACCGACCGCGATCGGCCGCTGCTCAACGGCGACCTGTTGCCGGCGTTCACGTGGACAGGCACCGCCGCCGACCTGCGCGCCCGGCTGGAGCCGCTCGAGGCCTCGGGTGTGACCGAGATCCTCTACGCGCCGATGGGCCCCGACGTTCCGCGCGAGCTGCGAACGTTCGCGGAGATGGCGCGCGCATGACGGGTCTCGACCAGCTGCTCGATACCGCGCGCGCCGATGTCGACCGCGGGTGGCTGCCGTCGTGTCAGCTCGCAGTGGCTCACAAAGGCACGCTCGTCGCCTTCGAGACCTTCGGCGCCGCAACCTCGGAGTCGCGTTACTGCATCTTCTCGTGCACGAAGCCGATCGTCGCGTCGACGGTGTGGCTGCTCATCGGCGACGGGTTGCTCGAACCGACGCGCCGCGTCGCCGACTACATCCCCGAGTTCGCGGCCAACGGCAAGGAGATCGTGACGGTCGAGCAGGTGATGCTGCACACGTCGGGATTCCCGAACGCGGTCATGAACGACGACGCCGGTATCGATCCCGAGCGGCGCGTGGCCACCTTGGCGAAATGGGAGCTGGAGTGGGAGCCGGGTACCCGCTTCGAGTACCACGGCACGTCCGCGCACTGGGTGCTCGTCGACCTGATCGAGCGGCTCGGCGGCAGGAACTTCCGCGACTTCATCGAGCAACGCGTGTGCGCACCGCTCGGCCTGCCCCGCCTGCTGGGCATCCCCGAGGACGAGCAGTCGAACATCGCGCCCCTGATCGCGGTCGGCGACGCTCCGCTCGACGGCGCGGTCGACACGAGGCTCCTGCGGCTCAACGAGCCCGCGGCGCGCGCCGCGGGCGTGCCCGGCTACGGGGCGATCATGCGCGCCGCCGATCTCGCGCTCTTCTACCAGGGTGCAATGAGCAACCCCGGCGGTCTGTGGGATGCCGTCGTGCTCGACGACGCCAAGACCAACGTGCGCTGTGAGTTTCCCGACAACCTGATGCAGGTTCCCGTCAACCGGACGCTCGGGCTCGTGCTCGCCGGTGACGACGGGCAGCACTTCATGCGCTACGGCAGCTTCGGCGTCGCGAACTCGCCCCGTTCGATCGGGCACGCGGGCGCGCACATGCAGATCGGGTGGGGCGATCCCGAAACGGGGATCTCGTTCGCGTATTGCACGAACGGGCTCGACGCCGACGTGATGAAGGAAGGTGCGCGCGGCGTCACCCTCTCGGGCATCGCGGCCGCGCTCGAGCTTTGAGCTCGGCGCTGCCCGCCGCAGTTGCGGGAATCGGCCAGACCCGCTTCGCCAAGACCATGGGGCGGAGCGAGCTCGATCTTGCCGCGGAAGCCGTCGGCGCGGCCTGCACCGACGCCGGTCTTCCGGTCTCCGCGATCGACGGGCTCGTGAGCTATCACGTCGAGCAAGTCGCGGAAGTCGATCTCGTGACGACGCTCGGGCTTCCCGATCTGCGGTTCATGGCGCGGACTCCGTCGGGTGGAGGTGGCGCGGCGTCGCTGCTCGGGCTCGCGGCGGTGGCGGTCGCGAGCGGGACGGCGGACTGCGTCGTCGCGTTCCGGGCCCGCAATCGCTCGAAGGCCGCTTCCTACGGCGACAACCCGAACCAGGGCGGTCGGCCGTGGGCCAAGGCGGGCGCACGACTGCGTGATTCCCGGCAGTGGCAGCACCCGTTTGGAGTCGCGGCACCCGCGCATGAGATGGCGCTGATCGCGCGCCGGCACATGCACGTGTACGGGACGCGCGCCGAGCACTTCGGCATGCAGGCGGTGGCGCAGCGGTTTCATGCGAGCCGTAATCCCGACGCGATCATGCGCCGGGAGATCACGCTCGATGATTGGGCGGCGTCTCGCCCGATCGCGGAGCCCATCCGTCTCTTCGACTGCTCGCTCGAGAACGACGGCGCGGTCGCGGTGCTCGTCACGTCGTTGGCGCGCGCCCGTGGTCTCGCCCAACCTGCGGTGCTGGTGCTCGCGCAGGCGCAGTACGGCGCGCCGATCCACACCGAGCTGGCCGACTTCTTCGCGACGACGGCCGCGTTCGGCGAGCGCGAAGCCGGGGCGGTCCCGGCCGGGCGCCGGTTGTTCGGCGCCGCCGGGGTGACCCCGGGTGATGTCGACGTCGCGATGATCGTGGAGCCGTTCACGGTCGTGGTGCCGCTCGCGCTGGAGCAGTACGGATTCTGCGGCATGGGCGAGGGCGGCCCGTTCATCGAGAGCGGCGCAACCCGCTGGCCCGATGGCGCGCTGCCGGTGAACACGCACGGCGGATCGACCGCGGAGGCGTTCATCCACGGCGTGAACCATCTTCCCGAAGCAGTCCGGCAGCTGCGCGGGACCGCGTGCAATCAGGTGGCGGGAGCCGAGATCG
>JBBQER010000143.1:0-7024 GCA_038320885.1 Acidimicrobiia bacterium | reverse complement strand
CACAACATCTTGAAACTCTGGCGCCACGCCCAACCCACCTACGCGTAACAGCCGCGACACCCACGCCCTGCCAACCCGAGCACCGACACCACGACCGACGGCACCATACATTGGTGCGACAGCCTCCAAGGGCGCGATCTGGGACACCCAAGACGCGGGTTCTGTTGCGCCTTTGTAGGGGGCGCGTTCGGATGTGCGACGTGGGCGCCGACGCCTTGACTGGCCGTATCGTTTGGTTGTGCCGCAGCCGCCGTCTGGGACCGTGACGTTTCTGTTCACGGATATTGAGGGTTCGACGCGCCTGTGGGAGGAACGACCCGACGAGATGCGGTCGGCGGTGGCGGAACACGACGCGCGGTTCCGTGTCGCGATCGAGGCGAACGGCGGGTATGTCGTCAAGGGGACGGGCGACGGCGTGCACGCCGCGTTCAGTCGGGCGGGCGACGCGGTGAAAGCGGCTGAGCAGCTCCAGGCGGCCACCGCGGACCTGCGGACCATCAAGGTGCGGATCGGGATCAATACCGGCGAAGTGCAGGAGCGGGACGGCGACTATTTCGGCCCGCCGGTGAACCGCGCGGCCCGGCTGACGGCGGCGGGTCATGGCGGCCAGGTGCTGCTCGCAGGCGTCACTGCGGAGCTCGTGCCGGGCCTCACGCTGCGCAACCTCGGTGAGCATCGACTGCGCGATCTCGGGAGCCCGATGCTCATCTGGCAGCTCGGTATCGGCGAGTTCCCGCCCCTGCGCACGCTCGACGAGCTTCCCGGCAACCTGCCGGTGCAGCGGACGAGCTTTATCGGCCGGGCCGACGAGGTGAAGGAGCTTGCCGCGCTCGTCCGGCACGAGCGGCTGGTGACCTTGACCGGGCCGGGCGGGGTCGGCAAGTCGCGTCTCGCGTTGCAGGTCGCCGCCGAGGTCGCGCCCGTGTTCCGCGACGGTGTGTGGTTCGCGTCGCTCGCGGCGCTCGAAGAGCGTGCCCTGGTCGCAACAACGATCCTCGAAGCATTGGGCGTACCCGAACGCCAAGGCGAACCTGCGGTCGAGACTTTGTGCGCCTGGGCGAGCACCCGCGAAGCCTTGGTGCTGATCGACAACTGCGAACACCTGTTGACCGAAGTCGCCGCGGTCGTCGATCGCGCAATGGAGTCGTCGACCACGATCGCGCTGCTCGCGACCAGCCAGGCACCACTGAGTATCCGCGGCGAGCACGCGTGGGCGGTCGCACCACTCTCGGGCCCCAGCGGCGTATCGCGCGACAGTGTCGAGTTGTTCGTCGACCGGGCGCGGATGGCACGCGCCGACTTCTCGCTGAACGCCGAAAACGAAGGGGCGGTCGTCGAGATCTGCGAGCGGCTCGATCACGTACCGCTCGCGATCGAGCTGGCCGCGGCGCGCGTGCGCGGGATGACGCCGGCCGATATCGCTCGGCGCCTCGATCAACGCCTGCGGCTGTTGGCATCGAGCGATCAACTCGCCCCTGGTCGGCACCGAACCTCGACGCCGCGGTCCGTTGGTCGTACGAATTGCTCGACGAGACACAGCGGCGCATCTTCGACCGACTCGCGGTATTCGCGGGTTCGTTCACGATCGAGGCGGCGGAAGCGGTGGTCTCCGGCGACGGCGTCGACGAGTGGGAGGTGCTCGACGGGATGCTTGCCCTGGTCGACAAGTCGCTCGTCATCGCCGACGAGACCGCCGACGCCACGCGCTACCGGCTGTTGGAGACCATGCGTCAGTTCGGGAACGCGAACCTGACCGCCGTCGATATCGACGCGTTGTGGCGCGACCGCTACGCCGACTACGTGTTGTCGCGACGTCCGCACCTTCACGGCTCCGGGGACATGGCCGCGCTCGAGGACGTGGAGCGCGAGATCGAGAACATCCGCGTCGCGTTGCGCCAGGCGGTCGACGACCGCAGCTCATCACGCTTCGAAGAGCTGCTCAGCGCGACGTACACACTCTGGCAAGCACGCGGCCGCAACTCGGAGGGCGCGTCGTGGGCGGCCGAGCTCCTCGGTCGGCCCGATCTGGACCCCCGCGCCCGCATCGTGGCGCTCGGCTTCGCCGCATCGGTGACGAGCAACACCAGCCTGGCAGTCGCCGAGGAGATGGCGGCGGCCGCCGCCGACCTTTCGGCGACCACCGGCGCGGCGCCGCCGCTCGTCGCGATGTCAGCAATGAACCTCTGCGACATGATGCAAGGCCGCACCGACGCCGCACTCGCGGGCTGTGACCGTGTCATGGAAATGATCGCCGACGAACCCGAACTGTTCATCCGCGGCTGGGCGCTGTTGAACTGCATCGCGGTGCTCGCGACCTGCGGCGCGTCCGAACGGCTCGACGCGCACCAACGCGATCTCGACGCGCTGGCCGAACAGCTCGACAATCGGCACCTGCAGGCAAGTGGCGCGAACTCGCTGGCGCCAATCATCCACGTGTTCGACCCCGAAGGTGCCCACGAGTATCTGCTACGGGCCTGCGCGCTCAACGACGAGTTAGGGAATACGGGCGCCAACAGCACGACCACGATGTTCCTTGCGCTCCACGAGCTGCGCTCCGGTGATGCAGGCGCCGCCGCGCAGTGGGCGCGCCGCTCACTCGAGCTCTGCGTCGACGTCGGCCCCAGCTTCATCGCACAGACGACCAATGCGATCGTCGCGATCGTCAAGCGCGCCTCACCCTCCGACGCGGCGGTACTCCTCGGCGCGCTGCGTGCCCACCGCGCCCGCAAACAACAGGTCGGCACTGAGGCCGAAATCGACGCCGAAGCCCGCTACGAAACCTCCCTCCGCCGAGCGCTCGGCGACCAATTCGACGCGCGCTATGCCGAAGGTCTCGCACTCGACGAGACCGACATGATCGCAAACGCGTTCACCCAACTCGAAGCGATCGCTACGCCCTGACTTCAGCCATGCCGCTCACTCCGATGTCGCTTCGTCCATCTCTGCAAGGGTCGCGTCGATCTCGCGTAGGAGCATCGTGCCGAAGTCTTCGGCGCTGAGTGCGGCCCCGCGCTCGACGAAGTGTTCGAAGCGACCGTCACCGAGCACATGGCGAGCTTCGGCGATCTCCTCCTTGTGGAGCTCGTCGAACAGTGGCGAAACCTGCATGGCGGTATCCAACATGTTTCCGTCGCAGAGCGCCACGAGGTCGTGACGGCCGACACGGTTAAATGCGCCCGTGCCGTAGGGGAGCCGCGCGTAACCGCGGTTGCGCATCTCCCAATCGGTCTTCTCGCGCATGGCCTCCACCGCTTGGCGTGCATCTCCCTGGCGCGCCTCGACGTATGCCAGCAACGCCAAGGCGGCTCCTGCCTCTGACTGGTTGTGGTGTAGCCGGCCGAGCTCCAACGAAGCGAGGAGGGCGGCCATCGCTCCGTGGGGATCGGACCGGATCTTCGACTCGCCGACCGAGAAGAGCGCGGCGACCTCGAGAACCGGCATTCGGAGGGCGCGGGCGTCGTCGAGCGCCTGCTGTGCCTGCTCCTGCGCTTCGGATTGCCGGCCGTAGATGGCGAGCATCGACGAGTAGGCGCTGCGGAGCCCGGTCGTGGCGACGAGGTCGCCGGACGCCTCGGCGAGCGCGAGGCCCTCACGGGCGATTTGGAGGCGTCGATTGGCCGCCTCGTTATCCCAGCTGGCCAGCGTGATCAGATAGATAAAGGCTGCGGCGGCGAACCGTGCGCCGGCGCGCTGAGCGGCGACCGAGGCTTCGAGCAACTCGCGCGCGGCAACTCGGTCACCGCGGCTCGCCACGGCCCACCCGGCCTCGGCGAGGACCCGCGCATAGGCGGGGTGGGCGTCGGCGCCTTCGACGTTGATGGCGATCTCGGCGAGGTGTGCGGTGCCGAGTAACGGCCGCACCGTCGCTTGGCGCGGGAACGACCCGCCGATACGCATCGCGACGTCGGTCTCCCCGGCACCGACGCCCCATGCGACTGCGATCTGCAAGTTGTCGATCTCGGATCGGAGGCGCTCGTCCCACGCCAGCTCGTCGGTGGAGTACAGGCCCCGACCAGCCCGGCGCGCGAAGTCCGCGAACCAACGGGCGTGACGTGCCCGCACCGCCTCGGCTTCGCCGGATTCCACGAGTCGTTCCTGCGCGTACTGGCGGATGGTCTCCTGCATCTCGTAGCGGCTCTCGGCGTGCGAGCGGTCCGCGAGGACGAGCGATTTGTCGACGAGGCTCGCGACCACGTCGAACACGACGTCGGCCGACATGTCGTCGTCGGCGACGATCGCTTCCAGGGCGTTCAGGGTCCCGCCACCCGCGAACACCGACATGCGAGCGAACACCAGACGCTCCGGTTCGTCCAGGAGGTCGTATGACCAGTCGATCGCGGCGCGGAGGGTCTGATGGCGCTCGATGTCGCCGCGCCCGCCGGTCAAGAGCCGGAATCGTTGTTCGACCCGCCCGGCGAGCTCGGCGACACTGAACATGCGGGCGCGTGCGGCCGCGAGCTCGATCGCAAGCGGGACACCGTCGAGTCGGGCACACAACTCCGTCACGACGCGCGCGACCGACGCGTCCAGGACAAACCGCGAGTCGGAGGCTCGGGCGCGCTCGATGAACAACTGCGATGCCTCATCGTCATCTAGGGACGGGACCGAGAACAGCTGCTCGCTGGCGACCCGCAATCCCTCACGGCTCGTTGCCAAGATCGACAAGCCGGGCGCGGTGCGCAACAGCTCCTCGGCGACGCGTCGCACCTCGCGCACGACGTGCTCGCAGTTGTCAAGCACCAAAAGCAGGTGACGCGGTCCGACGGCATCGAGCAACGACGCCTCCACTGATGCCCCGTGGCCGATCTCCACGCCGAGCACGCGAGCGATGGCCTCGACCACCCTCGTCCGATCGATCGGCGCGAGCTCGACCAGCCACACACCGTCCGCGAAGCCATCGACGACATTGGCCGCGGCCTGCAGTGCGAGGCGTGTCTTGCCGACCCCGCCAACGCCCGTCAAGGTCACCAGACGGTGTTCGGCCAGCAGTTCGGCGACCGCGTTGACGTCTGCGTCGCGCCCGACGAAGCTCGTGAGCTGCACCGGCAGATTGCCCGGCAGTGCATCGAGTGTCATCAGCGGCGGGAACTCGTCGGTGCCGAGCTGCCACACCAACATCGGAGTGCCGAGATCGCGCAGCCGGTGCTCGCCGAGGTTGCGCAAGGCGAGGCCGGGCACGAGTTCCGCGGTGACCGCCGAGATCAGCACTTGTCCCCCGTGGCCGGCGGCCATCAACCGAGCAGTGCGATTCACCGGCGGGCCGAAGTAGTTGCCGTCGCGCTCCTCCACTTCTCCCGTGTTGATCGCCATCCGAACCGAGATGTCGGGAAGATCCGCGATGTCGGCCTGAGCCTGTAGCGCGGCGGCGGCGTCGTCGGCCGCGGTACGGAACGCAGCCCCGAACCCATCGCCGCCCGGAGAGAACACGTAGCCGCCATGCGCCGCGATCGCGGCCTTGACCCGCTCGTCGTGCTCGGCGAGCGACGATCCCATCTCGTCGGGCCGTTCCTCCCACAGACGCGTCGAACCCTCGAGATCCGTGAACAGGAACGTCACCGTCCCCGATGGCGCCAGCGTCACGAAGCCAACGTTACGACGAGACGGGCACCCGGCGCTCGTGCTCGCGATACTGGCTCGCGTGGAACTCGAGTTCGGTCGTGCGACCACCCCCGAAGAGATCGCCGCGGTTCAACGGTTGCGCTACGCGGTGTACGTCGAGGAGATGGATCGCTACCACGACGTCCCGGGCGGCGACGAGGGACGTTTTGCGGAGCCCGAAGATGACGACGGCTGGATCTTTTACGCGCGTGCCGGCGGCGAGGTGGTCGCTTCGACGCGGACGACGTGGGGAGGTGCCGGGTTCTCGACGCGACAGATCGAGCAGTACCAGCTGCGGCCTTTTCTCGATGAGATCCCGCCGGCGGTGATGGCGGTGGGGGAACGCAACAGCGTGCTACCCGCGTATCGAGGCACCGGCGCACTCGACCAGATGTTGGCGTACAGCCAGTCGTTCACGACGCAGTACGACCTACGAGTGGTATTCGGATGCTGCGAACCACACCTCTTGTCGATGTATCTCAGGATGGGATGCCGACCCTACGCCGAGCACAACATCAACAGCCCCGCGGCCGGCTATCTCATCCCGATCGTTTCGTTCGTCCCCGACGTCGAAGCGCTTCGGGGCATCGGAGAGAAGGTCGCTCCTGGTGAGCTGCCGGGGTGCGTGAAACACGTACTGGCGAGCGGCGGTTCCGTGCGGACCGAGTCGATGGCCGATACCTCCGAATACTGGAGTGAGATACGACGGACGCTCGATGAGCTCGACGCGCAGCGATTCGCGATCTTCGACGGCTTCACCGACGACGAGGCGCAGCGATGCATCGCTCGCAGCACCATCATCGAGTGCGCGCAGCGCGATCGGGTGCTCAAGCGCGGCGGCACCGCGCGCAACATCTTCGTCGTGTTGGACGGCACGCTGGAGGTCCGCAACGGTGACACGATCGTCAACGTGTTGACCGCCGGCGACGCGTTCGGGGAGATGGCGTTCCTCCTGGAGCGCCCCCGTTCCTTCGACGTCGACGCCGCCACCGACAACACCCGAGTGCTCAGCCTCAGCGAAGGTGCGCTCCGCAAGATGATCACCGAGGATGCAACCATCGCCGCCAAGCTGCTGCTCAACCTCTCGCGCATGCTCTGCGTCAAACTCATCCGGGCCAGCTGAGGGACGGAGCACGTGGTCGAGGACAGTCGTCAATCGGAATCGCGGGCGCTCGGACCGGTCGTACATGCTTGAGATCGTGAGCCAGGCGCCTTCCGGAACGGTGACGTTCTTGTTCACCGACATCGAAGGCTCGACCCGCCTTGCGGGACCGCCCCGGTCCCGGCGATATGAGACACCCGGCGCCGGATATTGGGCCGCGCGTTCTAGTTCTGGGGCACCCACGCCTGGTCGATCTGCTGGGGTGGTCTCGGAAGCGGGGAGTGCCGGTTCAGCGGGGGACGAGTTCGAGCGCTCCCAATTCGG
>JBBQER010000142.1:0-7383 GCA_038320885.1 Acidimicrobiia bacterium | reverse complement strand
GCCGAACAAGACGAGCACGAGCAACAGAATGATGGGGAGACCCCACTCGACGTCCATAGCCAACATCTCGGCCTCCTTTGGGAGCTCTCGCCACTCTACCGGCGGACGATTCGCGTCCTGCATCGGTTCGGAGCCGCCGCGCCGGTTGGATGATGCACCTCGCGTCCGCGGCCCAGAAGGGCGATGATGCGCTTCCAGTTCCTCGGACAGATCGTCCTCGAAGCCGACGCGAATGTGGGCGCGCGCGGCGAACAGCCCGCGCTGACGATCGCGCGCCTCGTGCTCGAGCGGCCGAGCCCGCTCCCTCGCGAGGAGCTCGCGGACCTCCTGTGGCCCGATCAGCGACCGCCCCAGTGGGAGGGGCCCGCCCGCCAAGTGGTCTCGCGCGCGCGGGCGCTCATGGTGGCGGCCGGCGCGGCACCGACGAGCGTTGCGTCACGCGGCGGTTTGGTCGAGCTCAACTTGGGTGAGGATGCCGAGCCCGACGTCGACATCGAACGTGCGTTTGGCGCGACCGCCGAGGCCGAACGTTGCATCGCCGCGCACGCGTGGGCCCGGGCCGACGAGCTGGCGGCCGACGCGCTCACTCGTCTGCGCCTCCCGTTCTTCCCCGCGTCCGATGCGACGTGGACGAAGCGTTGGCAGGACCGCGTCCGCGGCCAGTGGTTGCGCGCGCTGCACCTCGCGACGGATGCCGCCTTGGGCGCGGGCGTGCCGGCCCGCGCCGTCACCCGGGCTGAAGAGGCGCTCGAGGTCGATCCGTTCGACGAGGTCGCCACCCGGGCGTTGATGGCCGCGCACGACGCGCTCGGGAGCCGCGGGCGCGCGCTCACCGTCTACGAGGAGTGCCGACGCCGCCTCGACGACGAGCTGGGAGTACGCCCGTCGGAGGAAACCGAGGCCGCGTATCTGATGCTCGTGGGCAGCGCGCCTCGCGTGGGTATCCGCGCCGCCGCGGCCACGCGCGAGCCGACTCGCTCCCAGACGCTTCCGTTCGTCGGGCGCCGGGAGGAACGCGAGCGCGTCGACGTCGATTGGAACGCGGTGCGCGACGGCGGGATGCGCGCCATCGTGATCACCGGCGAATCGGGGATCGGCAAGACGCGCCTCGCCGAGGAGATCGCGCGCGACGCCGAACGCGACGGAGCGCTCGTGCTCTGGGGGGCGTGCGTGGCCGAGGTGGGGCTTCCTTACCAACCGTTCGGTGAGCTCCTCAGGCAGCTCCTCACCGCTCGGCCGTTCGTGCTAGATCAGATCGGGACGCTGGCAACGGATCTCACCGCCTTGGTCCCGGCCCTCGTCGACGCGCCGACGCAACCGGCGTCGGAGTTGGACGAGCACACGCGCGCTCGGCTCTTTCGCGGGATTGAAGCCGCCATCGCAACGATCGCGACCGAACCCGTCGTCGTGGTGATCGACGACATCCAGTATGCGGACGAAGACGCGCTCGCGCTCATACGCCACTTCATACCGATCGTCACCGAGCGACCGTGCCTGCTCGTCATCACGGTCCGTGACGCGAACGGAACCGTCGCGGCGGCCCTGGCCGAGCTCCAACGTCGCGTACCCACGGTGACGCTCGGCCTCGTTGGCCTCACCGTCGAGGACCTCGTCGAGGTCCTGAACCAGAGCGGCGTCACCCTGGCCGAAGACGTACGGTCGGTCGCGTCCGAGCTCGAAGCGCGCACGACCGGCAACCCGTTCTTCGTCACCCAGCTCGTCCTCGACGCGCACGCGACGCAGCGAACCTTCGACGCCGGAGCGGTACCCGACGCGGTCGCGCAACTCGTCGCCCGCCGTCTCGACGCGCTCGACCGCGAGCTCGTGTCGACACTCGCGCTTGCGGCGATCGCCGGCACGGAGTTCGAGCTCGCGACGATCGAGGCGTGCTCGTCGATGGCGCCCGATCGCCTCCTCGATGTCGTGGAGTCTCTGTGCCGGCAGCGGTTTCTCACCGAGCTCGACGCCGAACGCTTCACGTTCGCGCACGCGCTCGTTCGCGACGCGGTGCTCGCGACGATCGGCCCAACCCGCAGGCAACGGTTGCACCGCCGCCTGGCCGAGGCGCTGGCGTCACGCGACGCGGAGCCGGCGCTGCTCGCCCACCACTTCGTCTCGGCCGGCGCGACCAGCGCCCTCGACGCGACCCGGAGCCTGCTCGCGGCCGGGAGTGCCGCGCTCACGCAGTCGGCGTGGGCGGTCGCACGCGATCACTTCGCGGTCGCGGCCGACCTCGCGGCGGAGATCGACGAGCAGTGCGCGGCTCTCATCGGCCTCGGTCAAGCGCAACGAGCGCTCGGCCATGCACGCGAGGGCCGGTCGACGATCGAAATCGCGCTCGGCATCGCGCGTGCACACCGTCGCGGGCGCGCCGCGGCCGGTGCGACGCTGGCGCTGGTCGGTGGCGGCGGGCGCGGTGTCGCGGTCGATCTCGAGGACGCCGCGCGCGCGACGCTGCTTCGCGAAGCGCTCGCGAGCCTCGACGACTCCGACGTCGACCTCCTGGTTCCGGTGCTGGCCGAGCTCGCGCTCGCGCTCGTCCTCACCGACGCCAAGCCGGAACGAGACGAGCTCGCACAGCGCTGCCTGCGCGAAGCCCGTCGTGGAAACGACGCCGACAGCCTCGCCATCGGCCTCCAGGCGCGCCGGACCGCGCTCATGGGGCCCGCCGGAACACCGGCGCGTGTCGCCGACGGACGAGAGGCGCTCGCGTTGCCGAGCGAAGTCGTTGCGCCCGAGCGCGTGCTCGCGGCCCAGCTCGGCCTGGTCGAGGATCTCCTCGAGCTCGGCGACCGCGCGGGCGTGAACGCCGCGATCGAGCAGGCCCGGGAACAAGCCGATCGGCTCGCGCATCCGTACTGGTCGTGGGCGACGACGAGCTGGCGCGCGCTGCTTGCCATCGTCGACGGCCGGCTCGAGGAGGCAGAGACCCTCGCGTTCGAAGCGTTTGCGCACCAGGCACCGGCCGAACATCCCGAAGCCGCGGCCGCGCTCGGCGTGAATCTCGTGGATATTCGCCTGTTCCAGGGACGCGCCGACGAGGTGCTCGTCCTCTTGGGTCAAGCGGCTGATCAGAACCCGCACATCCCGGCCTACCGCGCGGTGCTCGCGCTCTGTTGTAGCAGCGTCGGCGATCTGACGGGCGCGCGCTCGGCATACCAACAGCTCGCGGCGAACGGCTTCGAGCTACCGCCCGACTCGAACTGGTTGCTCGCGATCGCGGTGCTCGCCGACACCGCGGTCACACTCGGCGACCGTGACGGTGCGCTCGTGCTCGAGCAGCTCCTCGCTCCGTACGCCGACCGGCACGTGGTGCTCAACTGCTTCGGTGGCGGGGGCGCGTACTGGGGTCCGGTCGCGCACCATCTCGGACGACTGAAAGCGACCTTGGGTCACGGCGCCGAGGCCCGCGCGCTCCTCGAGCTCGCGATCCAAGCGTGCGAGGAGATGGGGGCCGTGGGCTTCGCGCCCCGATCCCGCGACGCGCTGGCCGCACTCCGGGGTGGATGAGCGAAGGCGCGGCGCTAGCATTTTCCGCACGGGGAGTAGCGCAGCCCGGCAGCGCATGACGTTTGGGACGTCAAGGTCGGGGGTTCAAATCCCCCCTCCCCGACCAAGAGGATCTTGTTCGTAAAGAATGGGATCGTGACCGGTGCTCGCGGGAAGGTGATCACAGCTTCTTTGTGGGCAGCGGCCTTCGTTGCGACGGCGCTGCTCGCATGGAAGCGATACCACGTCGCCGGGAACATCATCGGGACCGACTTTCGGCTCTGGCTCGATGCGGCCCGAGACGTTGCCGCCGGCCACAATCCGTATCGCGCAAGTACCTTCGGTTCGTTCGTCTACCCACCGACGCTCGCGCTGCTCCTCGCACCATTCGTACATGCCGGCCCGGTGCATCTGTGGAACATATGGACTGCGCTCGAGATCGCCGCGCTCGTACTCGCCGTCGCAGCTTTCGTGTTCGACGAGTCACCGCGAGTGCCGGGCTGGCGAAGGCCGGTGCTCTTCGCCTTCTGTTCGTTCACGGTCCTGCACTTCTGGCCCGTCGGCATCGGCTTGTTCTACGGCCAGTCCGACGCGTTCGCGTTCGCCGCGCTCATGCTGGCCGGGCTGGCCTCGAGTCGAGCGCGACCGGCAACCCGGGGCGCCTTGATCGGCGTCGCCGGGCTCATCAAGGGATGGCCGGCCGCGGCCGGCCTGGCGCTCCTGCAACGGGGACTGCAACGCCGTCGCGAGGCGATCGTGGGTCTGCTCGTCGCGGTTCTCCTGGCACCCATATCGATCCTTGCCATCGGGGGCGGCTCGGCCTTGACGGGCTTCCTCAAAAGCAATGTCGACGCGAAGTCGCAACACCTCGTCAGCGCGTCGCTATGGGGCGCGCCCAAGTTGCTGTTCTCGCGCACGGCAGCCGCCCGCCCGCTGTTCGTTTCCTCGGGCGTGCGCGTCCTGGTCACGGCGATCCTGCTGGCCTGGGTGCTCGGCTTGCTGCTGACGGCGCTTCGCACCCCAGGCGATCCGTCGCTGTGCATGTGGAATGTCACGCTGTGCGTGGTGCTTCTCCTGCCCGTTTCACACGTCGCCTACACGCTGTACGGGCTACCGATCCTCTGGGTGTGGGCGTCACGTGTCCTGCGTCGCGCGCCGCGTTGGGCCTCCCAGGAGATCGCGGTGGTTGCCGTCTTGCTGGTCTGGTGGGTGGTCCAGTACACGCGTCGGACCAATCAAGATCTTGGGCCCGACGCGACGATGCTCTCGTCGGTTCGCTACTGCGTCGTCTTCGCGGCCAACTTGATGGCCGCCACGTTCTCCGTGATCGGCGCGAGATCCTTCCTCCGTCAGACTCCGCCAGTTGAGCTCATCGATGTCGCAGTCTGACGCCGCGCAATCGGTTGTCGCTCCGACAGCCATCCCAGCGTGAGGCACAGCGGACACGCGGCCTCAGTGAACGCTCGCGCGCCCGCGCGACGTCCACGCCGCGCGATCCAGAACAGCGCGGCGCCGATCACGAGTGCGGCGAGCACCGCGATGACAGGTCCGCGCGCGCTGTCCAGCGCGTCGCGCGCGGCCGGACCGAGGAAGTAGCCCAACGCGAGATGCAGCTGGAGGAAAACGCTCGAGCCGAGGGCAAGCGCGGGGATCGCGCGTCGCGCGTGCAAGCCCGACGCACCCGCGGCGACCACGGTTGCCGTTCGCAACCCCGGCGTCGCTCGCCCGACCACCAACGCCGGCCGCCCGCGCCGCTCGACGACTCCGCTCGCTTTGTCCAGGCGCTCCCGCGTCAGGCCGAACCGCGCGCCGAATCGCTCGACGAGCGCGTGGCCGGGCCCGCGTGCGATCAGGAACAGCGCCGCCGTACCGAGCACGGCGGGCACTGTTGCATTACGGCGGCGCGGGACCTTTCGCCCATCCGCGACCTGCCGGATGGGCGATTTGTCCAGCGTGGAATAGACGTCGGCGGGGCATTTGCCCAGCCGGAGAGCCTCCCGCCGAGCCGACGTCGTGTCCGATTTGCGTCCAATGCAACAGTGCCGCTGAGTTCTCCCTAGGAGCGTCAGCTCCGAGTGCGGCGAATGCCTGCCTTCTTCAACACTTCCGGCGCAACACCGGCCTCGCGCCAAGCGCCGTACGTGACGCCACGGTTCTCGCTGAACTTCTTAGCGATCTTCACGAACGCATCTTCAAGTGCCTTGATGTCAACGTCGCTCGTCGATTCCGTCGCCCGGAGTCGCGCCTCTATATCGCGTCGCTCCTGAGCGGCGAGGAGCTTCTCGACCCCGGAGGTGTTTCGGAAGCGCTCGTCGGCCGTCGCCAATCGCTGTTCGAGGCTCGCCTTCGCCACTGGGCGACCCCGCTGCTTGGGCGCGGTGACAGCTTCGAGGTACCGATTGACCGTCGCCGACATTGTGCGACCCTCGGCGAGAGCGCGCTTGTGAGTGGGACTCAACTTGCGCGGCGCGGCACGCTTGGCCGACCTCTTCGCAGGCTTGCGTGGGATCGCTTTCGTACGGGGCATTGCAGAATCCCAGTCGTCGGGAAGGGCGATCGCAGCAAACTACCGCCGGAAGTTGTCATCCCGCCGACGCACGCGTTACCAGGCGGCGCTTTTGCGTCGCCAAATGCACCACGCTCCGCGCGTTGTGGATGACGAGGCCGGTTATCCACCGGTAAGTCACAGGGTTACGGCACTTCCTTTCCACAGGGGTTGCAGCGCAGAGTTGACGGCGACTCCCTAAAGAAAGGAATCGCGCCGGGGACACCGGAGTCCCCTCGGATGCCCACAAGACAACGTTCGTTTGGGTCGCCCTGTCAGCGGCTTCCCCACCACTCTCGGGTGATCCCAAGCGAAGAACGACGACCCCTGGCCCGCCCCCACCCGCCAGGGGTCGTTACGCGAGCAACACTTCGACCGCGCCGCTCGGCTCGCGCGACCTGTATCGGCGGTCAACAGCGCGGGAGGGTTCGCCGGTGTTGCTCGCCTCCTATCTATCGGGCCGCAGAGAGCGCACCCTGGGCGGAGGAACCAACCCGGCGGGACGGTTGCGATGACCGAGACGTGCCCGAAGTGCGGTCAAGTCGTGCCCTTATTCGCCGGACGCCGACCGGTCGAGCACATCGAACGTGAGGCGACTGGAACATCGCCGCACTCGTTCATCATGATCGACGCTGGCGGATGGTTCCTGCATCGTTGCGTACTCCAAGATGGCGTGTGGGTGAGTGGTGACGGCCTGCCAACATGAGCCGCGCCGTAGAACATGCTGCGCGCGTCGAGCAGTGCGCGCGTCGGTCGGGGTTACGGGAAGTTGCCCGTAGCGTCGAGCGCGGCCTGCAGGAAAGCGATCCGCTGGCGCGTGAGACTGAGCTTGCACCTGATCTCGTCGATCCCGGCGTATGTTCCGGGGTAGCGCGCGACCCAGACCGCGTCGCACGTTCGTAGTCGGTACACAATAAAGGCCGTCTCGGATTGCATTGAGCCTTCGCGCCGTCATCCAGACCGCTGTCATACGTCAGATGTCCGATGTGTGCCGCCCGAAACTCGGCGTCTTGTTCCATTCGCACACACGGGCGGCCACGCCGGCAGCCTTCGTCGTGTCCCATTTGCGTCCAACGCAACGGTGCCGGCTCAGCGCAGCGCGATGATGCGG
Organism: Acidimicrobiia bacterium; assembly: GCA_038320885.1. Lineage (GTDB taxonomy): Bacteria > Actinomycetota > Acidimicrobiia > IMCC26256 > PALSA-610 > JBBQER01. Next base: position 238 of record JBBQER010000142.1, on the reverse strand, counting down.
ACGTCTTGGAGGTCGGTGGTGGCGAGCCGGCCGTCGGCGAGGTGCACGGCGCCGGTGCGACATCCGTGCAGGATCGCGTGTTGTCCGAGTATCGGCGGCGTTCGGCGGATGTCGATCGGTACGAGGGCGTCGTCGAGGTACCCGCAGACCGCGAGCCGGCCGGGGGTGAGTTCGACGATCGCGGCGGGTGCCCGTGTCCCGGGCAGTTCGAAGCGCCGATCGTGGTGGTCGCCGCGTC
>JBBQER010000141.1:0-7403 GCA_038320885.1 Acidimicrobiia bacterium | reverse complement strand
TCGGCCCGGCCGCGAGGATGTCGACGATCTTGGCCATACTGGCGAGCAGGGTAGATCAGCGCGTCGATCGCGGGCCTCGAGAAGCGGTCCCGTACACTCCTGCTGACTGGGCGAGGAGGACGTGATGACCGCGGTCGAAGGGGCGAGCGCAACACCCAAGGAGCGCTGGTCGTTCTCTTGGAAGCACCTCTACGACGAGGTCGTCACGTCGGGCCTGTGCACCGGCTGCGCCGGCTGCGTCATCGCCTGCCCGCACGACGTCCTGTCGTACGACGACAGCAACGGCGTCTACAAGCCGATCCAGATCGAAGACTTCGGCGGGCCGCGCGACTGCAGTCACGGCGAGAAGGCCTGCACCTCGTGCACGCGTGCGTGCCCGCGCTTCCGGGCGTGGGAACCGGAGATCGACGAGTTCCTGTTCGGGCGGCCGCGTACTGTTCACGAGCTCAGCGGCGTGCTCAAGGACGTATGCCTCACGCGCGCTTCCGACGACGAGTTGCACGAGGTCGGCCAGGACGGCGGCCTCGTGTCGGCGATGCTCGTGTACGCACTCGAGCACGACATCATCGACGCCGCGCTCGTCTCATACCTCGAAGGCGACGGCTCGACCTGGAAGGCGATTCCGGGCATCGCGCGCACGCGTGAAGACGTGATCGCGTCCGCGGGCAGCCGCTACACCTACTCGGCCAACACGCTCGCGTACATGGATCTCGCCAAGGAAGACGAGCGCATCGCGTTGGTGGGGATGTCGTGCCAGTCGTCGATCCCGCCCGTGATGAAGCAGCGCAAGGCGGGCAAAGTGGCGCGCAAGCTCTCGTTGTCGATCGGCTTGCTGTGCTCCAAGACGTTCGACGATGCCATCTTCGAAGAGCTGTTCGAGGCGAAGTACGGGTTGCTCCGCAAGGACATCAAGAAGATGAACATCAAGGGCGTGTTCCAGATCTGGATGCACAACGGCGACTATCACGAAGTGCCGCTGAAGGAGTGCCACCAGTGGACGCGTGAAGGTTGCAAGATGTGCCCCGACTTCGCCGCCGAGCATGCCGACATCTCCACCGGCGGCATCGGCAAGTTCAACGACTGGACGCTCACGATCGTGCGCACCGATGCCGGCCGCGACCTCATGGCGCGCATGCTGGCCGACGGCGTGATCCAGATTCGACCGGGCGACGACGACCCCGACGCGATCGCGCTGATGCACAAGCTGTCGCGGAAGTCGCGGAAGCGCTGGCCCGAGTTCGCGGTGTCCGAGCCGGGTCTCGTTCCCCCGCTGCCGCCGAAGCCGCCCGCGTAGGTCATGCGCGTCTGCGCGCTCGTGGTCGACCTGATGGACCGATCGCGCATCAGCGCGGCGGTTCCCGACGCGGTGTTCGTGCGTGATGCGGCGGCGTGTGCCGGCGCCGACGTGGTGGTCGTCGACCTCGCCCGTTCCGGCCAGCACGTGAGCGCGGTGCGAGGCGTCGCGCCCTCCGCGCGCATCGTGTGCTTCGGTCCGCACGTCGACGAAGCAGCTGCGACCGCGGCACGCGCCGCGGGCGCCGACGTCGTGCTCCCGCGATCACGCTTCTTCCGCGACCCCGCGGCCGCGATCGCGGCGTAGATCGCCGCGCTAGATCTAGATCGTCGGCCAGGGGTACGAGTGGTAGTCGCGGTCGGCGTCGGGGTATTCGCCGGTCTGCAGGAGCCGGCCGAGGCGGCCGCGCACCGCGTCGAGCTCGAAGCGATCGAGCAGCGGCGCCAGCCGCTCGTCCAGATCGCCGCGTAGCTCGCCGGCCAAGCGGTGCAGGTCGGCGCAGATGTCGGGCGGGATCGGCTCGCCCGCGAAGTCCCAGATGACCGTGCGCAACTTCCACTCGCAGTGGAACGAGACGCCGTGGTCGATCCCGAAAATGCTGCCGTCGGTCGCGCGCAGGCAGTGGCCGCCCTTGCGGTCGGTGTTGTTGATCAGGATGTCGAACGCGGCCATGCGCCGGAACTCGTCGCCGTGCTCGGCGAGCAACGTGAAGTAGTGCTCTTCGGGATTGTGGTGCACGAAGCGCTGCATCATGCCGACGCCGGCCGGACCCTCGCGCAGCACCGTGTCGGGAACGATCGCCCAGCCCAACGCCTCGGAGACCTCCCGCGCCGCGACCTCACGGTCGCACAGCGTGCCCCGGGGAAAGTCCCATAGTGGGCGCTCGCCGCGCTGGGGCTTGTAGATCGCGAGCAGCTGATCGTTCCCGGTCGAGAGGCACACGAGGAAGGTCGCGTTCGACGACCACGGCATCCGGCCGAGAACCTCGACCTCGCCCTCGCGCAACACCGCGCACGCGGTGTCATCGTCGAGCGGATCGACGACGGGCCAGCCCGATTCGGATTGGCCCTGGTCCGGCTCCGCCAACGCGCGCGTCAGTTCATCCGGGGGCAGATGTGCCCGTCGGGGTCCATCGGGAACTCGCAGAGCGGGCACTTCGGGCGGCCCGACGTCACCGCGACGATGCCGTTGGCGAGCATCGCCCGGATCTGCGGGCGGGTGGCGTACAGCCGCGCCACGTGGCCTTCGCTCTCCTCGATGGCCGGCGGCGGGTCTTCGTCGTCGGCCGCCTGCTCGCGCAGCTCGAGCAACACCAACGACCGTTCGGGATCGAAACCGATGCCGATGAGCCGCGCCCGGAACAGCGGCTCGTCCTCGTGGACCTCGCCGCTCCCCGCGAGCTCGCCGAAAGTTCCCGGCTCCTCGGGGTGCTCATCGGCGATGCGATCGAGGAACTGCTCGGCTTCGTTCGCGAGCAGCTGCACCTGCTCCTTCTCGACGAGCACCGACAACACGGCGCCGCCCTTGCGCGCCTGGATCACGAAGGTGCGCGCGCCCGGTTGTCCGAACGCACCCGCGCCGATCGCATCGACGGGATCGAACTCAATCGGATCGGTGGTCATTTCTTCTCCTCGGGGTCCGGGAGGAGGTCGTCGAGGCCGCCGGTGTCGTTGCACTTCACCAGGAGCACGCCGTAGGTGTGGAAGTCGAGCACGGTGGCGGAGGCCGGGCTCACGTGCAGGCGCTGGAACAGGTCGAGATGCATTCCCGTGTAGTGCGCGATCGCCGATTTGATCGGATCGGCATGGCTGACGACCACGACGGTCTCGTGCGGGTGCGCGGCGACGACGGCATCGAGCGCGTCGACCATGCGCGACTGCATCGCGCGGATCGATTCGCCGCCGGGAAACTGCGCGCGTGACGGCGCGACCTGCACCACTCTCCACTCGTCGGTCTTGGCGAGATCGGAGATCTTGGCGCCGGTCCAGTCGCCGTAGTCGGCTTCGATCACACCCGGCAGCGGCGAGACGTCGATCGCGTGGTACTCGGCAATGCGTTGCGCGGTTTGCGTGGTGCGCTCGATCGGGCTCGCGTAGATCGCGGCGATCGGCAGCTTCGCGAGCCGGATCGCAGCCGCCTCTGCCTGCCCGACCCCCTTGTCGGAGAGGTCGATCCCGGGCATCCGACCCGAGAGCAGCGGACCCGTGTGCTCGGTCACCGCGTGACGCACGAGGATGAGGCGGGTGGGCGGCTTCGCCTCGGTTTTCGGCTCCTCGGTTTTCGGAGCCTCGTCGGCGTCGGCGACCTCGGTCGCGGCCGAGCCGTGCATCGGTTGCGCCATAGCTCCGATCCTACCGGCGGGTTCCGACGATTCGATCGTCGGGTCCTAGCATCCAACGTTCATGACCGAGGTCGGCTTCACTCCTGGCGGTATCCCCGAAACGGTGCTCGAACCTGAACCAGACGACGCAATCGACGCGTTGCGCGCGGCGCTCGCGGGTCCGGTCGAAGGCCGCCGTGACGCGGTCTCCGACGTATGCGCCCGGTGGCCCCGTTTCCTCGACGCGTGGGCGCGTCTCGCGCAGCTCGCGCGCGACGACGTAGAGGCCTACGCGTACTGCCGCGTCGCCTACCACCGGGGTCTCGATCGCTTGCGGCAGTCGGGCTGGCGCGGCTCCGGCTACGTCCGGTGGCGTCACGAGACCAACCGCGGGTTCCTGCGCGGGCTCGAGGGCCTGCGGTCCGCCGCGGAGTCGATCGGTGAGGCCGACGAGGCGCGCCGCTGCGACGAGTTCATCTACCAACTTGACCCCGGCTGGGACCGGCGGCCCGACTAGCTTCGTCCCGGCGGGCATCTGGAGAACAACGTGAAACGCGCACTGATCACCGGTATTACCGGCCAGGACGGCCGGCATCTGTCGGGGTTCCTTTCGGGCAAGGGCTACCAGGTCTTCGGCCTGGTGCACGGCCAGGCGAACCCGAAGATCGAGATGGTGCAAAACGAGAACCCCGCGCTCGAGCTGATCGAAGGCGACCTGCGCGACCTGTCGTCGCTCATCGCCGTGGTCGAGCAGGTGCAACCCGACGAGGTCTACAACCTCGGTGCCATCAGCTTCGTGCAGCTCTCGTTCAAGCAGGCCGAGCTCACCGCGGAGATCACCGGGCTCGGCGTGTTGCGCATGCTCGAAGCCGTGCGGATCGTCGGTGGCACCGAGCGGAACCCGATCCGCTTCTACCAAGCGTCGTCGTCGGAGATGTTCGGCAAGGTGCAGGAGACGCCGCAGACGGAGCGCACGCCGTTCCACCCGCGCTCGCCCTACGGCGCCGCGAAGGTCTTCGGGCACTACACGACGATGAACTTCCGCGAGGCCTACGACATCCACGCGAGCAGCGGGATCCTGTTCAACCACGAGGGCCCCAAGCGGGGTTTGGAGTTCGTGACGCGCAAGGTCACGAACGCGGTCGCGCGCATCAAGTTGGGCTTGCAGGACAGCATCACGCTCGGGAACCTCGAGTCATCGCGGGACTGGGGCTACGCCGGCGACTACGTCGAGGCGATGTGGATGATGCTCCAGCAAGATGTTCCCGACGACTACGTGATCGCGACCGGTGAGACCCACTCGATCCGCGAGCTGCTCGAGGTCGCCTTCAAATGCGCGGGCTTCGACGACTGGGAGCGGTTCGTACAACAGGATCCGCGCTTCTATCGCCCGGCCGAGGTCGACCTCCTGATCGGCGACGCCTCCAAGGCCCACAAGGTGCTGGGCTGGAAGCCGCGCGTCGGGTTCTCCGACCTCGTCCGCATGATGTACGAGAGCGACCTCGAAGAGGAACGCGCCAAGATGAAGTAAGGCGCTACGACTGGTACGTCGACTTGCGGGCCGCGACCTGCACCGGATCCCACAGTGGTGAGAACGGCGGCGCGTAACCGAGGTCGAGCTGGGCGATCTCGTCGACGGTCATGTCGTTCCAGATTGCCGTCGCCAGCACGTCGATGCGCTTGGCGGCGCCCTCCTTGCCGAGGATCTGGGCGCCGAGCAGCCGATTGCTCGTGCGCTCGACGACGATCTTGACGGTGATGCGCTGGGCGCCGGGGTAGTAGCCCGCTCTGGTCGTCGGCTCGACCGTCGACGTCGCGAAGTCGAAGCCGGCCTCCCGGGCTTCCTCTTCGTTGAGACCCGTGCGCGCGATTTCGGAGTCGCAGATCTTCGTGACCGCGGTGCCGATGACGCCCGCGAACTTCGCGTCGCCGCCGGTCGCGTTCTCGCCCGCGACGATGCCCTGCTTGTTGGCGTGGGTGCCGAGCGCGATCGTGACGGGACGGTTGCTCACCCGATGGTGACACTGAACGCAGTCGCCGGCGGCCCAGATGCCTTCGGTGCTCGTCGCCATGCGAGGGTCGGTTGTGATGCCGCCGGTGGGTCCGATCTCGATTCCCGCTTCGCGCGCGAGCGCGGCGTTGGGCTCCACGCCGAGCCCGAGCACGACGACATCGGCGGCCAGCGTGCTGTCGCCGACCACGACTCCCGAGACGCGCCCGTCGGCTCCCGTCTCGAACGCGTCGACCTTCGTCTCCGTGCGGAGCTCGATCCCGAGCCCGCGTATGGCGGCGGCGACCAACGCGCCCATATCGGGGTCCAGCGTCGCCATCGGCTGTTTGCCCGAATCCACGACGGCGACCTGCAGCCCGCGCCGGTGCAACGCCTCGGCGAGCTCGAGCCCGACGTAACCGGCGCCGACGATGACGGCGCGCGCCTTCGAAGGGTCGAGACGGGCGAGATCGTCGCTCAGCGCGACGCCGTCGCCGAGTGTTTGCACGCCGTGTATGCCCGGCGCCTCGATGCCGGGAAGCGGCGGACGGATCGGTGACGAACCGGTTGCGATCACCAACTGGTCGAACGGCTCGCGTCGCTCGGCGGCGGAGTCGAGATCGCGCACCGTGATCGCGCGGGCGCCGCGATCGATGGCGACGACCTCGGTGCGCATCTGTACGTCGATGCCGTTGCGGCGATGCTCCTCGGGAGAGCGCGCGATGAGGGCGTCGATGTCGGTGACCTCGCCGCCGACGAAGAACGGTATGCCGCACGCGCTGTACGAGCTGTAGTCGCCGCGTTCGAACGCCACGATCTCGAGCGCTTCGACGCCCACCCGCCGTCGGGCGTGCGACGCCGCAGTCATGCCGCCGGCGTCACCGCCGATTACCAGGAGGCGCGGCGTCACGCTCAGACCATGACGGTCTTGGCGGCGCGGGCGAGCGCGTGTTCCGCTTCGTCGACGATCCGCCGCACGAGGTCGCCGGCCGGGACGAGATCGTGCATCGCACCGACGCCCTGACCCGCGGGATAGCACTCCTTGTCGGGGTCGACATCGGCGTTCTCGTCGCCGCCGAGGTGCAGCGCGTTCGCCTGGACCGCGCGCGCCATCTGCTCGGGGAACTTGGCGAGCTCCTCGGGATGGTCCTCGATGTATTGCGTCCACTCGTTGCGCACCGCGCGCAGCGTCTTGCCCGTGAAGCCCCGGCTGATGACCGTTCCGTCTTCGGGGGTTCGCAGGAGCGCCTCCTTGTATCCCTTCACGGTGCGCGCCTCGGGAGTGGCGATGAAGCGCGTCCCCATCCACACACCATCGGCGCCGAGCGCGATCGCGGCCGCGAGGCCGCGCCCGTCGAAGATGCCCCCGGCCGCGACCACAGGTACACGCGCTCCGACCTCGTCGACGATCTGTGGGACGAGTGGCATCGTCGCCACGGTTCCGGTGTGGCCGCCCGCCTCGGTGCCCTGGGCGATCACAAAGTCGCAGCCTGCTTCGACCGCCGCGATCGCGTGCCGCACTTTGCCGCACATGCTGGCGACGAGGACGTTGCCGTCGTGGAGAATCTTGATGACGTCACGCGGGACACCCAGCCCCGCGACGAACAACGACGCGCCGCCCGAGACGACTTTGTGCGCGTCGTCGAGCATCCGCTCCGGAAGCGCGGCGAGGAGATCGACGCCGAACGGCTTGTCGGTTGCCGCGCGCACCGCGGCCATCTCCCGATCGAGCTCGTCGGATGCCATCGTGGCTGCGCCGACCGATCCCAACACGCCCGCCGCCGAGACGGCGGCGACGA
>JBBQER010000140.1:0-7410 GCA_038320885.1 Acidimicrobiia bacterium | reverse complement strand
CCGCGGTGCGGTCGCCGACGTCGACCGCACCGCGGGTCTCGGCGCTGCATGCGAAGCGGCGCTTCTGCACGCCACCGCGAGGAGAGCCAAAGCCACCACGACAACCGTCGGCGACCGCGCGATGGCCACCGGTTGCCCGCGTAATGGGTGGGTCGCCGACCGGTACATACGTCACCGCTTCTGTACGTCACCCGAACGAACGCAACCTACGCCCCTGACGCTTCGAGCAGACCGCGGGTTGCCGGTCCGAACTCGTGCGGCCACCTTGACGCTCGACTGTGCACCGACGACGATCACATGACCGACCAAGTGGTCGGCCGGGCAACGCCCAACGGCGGGAAAACACGAGGTGTGTCGTGAGGCTCAGCAGGGGGATCGGTGTCCTCGCGGTCGCGACCGCATTGGTGGTCGGCTCCAGCGTTCCCGCGTGGGCGCACGGCATGCACGGCTTGCCGTGGGAGAGCCCGCACAAGATCACGAGTGGTGTTCCGGTCCGGGTCGCGTCGATCGCCCCGTGCCCGGCCGTACCCACTCCCGGAGACAGCGTCCTCGTGCAGATCGAAATGTCCTTCGGGCCCGGAGGCAGCTCCAGCCAGGTGCTCGCGGCCAAACCGAACGGCTCGTGGTCGGGAAGGGTCACCTTCGTCTTCTCCGGTGTCGACATCCGCCACACCACGATCAGCGCAGAGTGCTTGGACTTCGACGGCAGCAGCGGAGTGCCGTACGCCCAGTACAAGGTCCACCGCACGAAGATCTTCGACTGATCGTTCGACGGGCTCGCGGACCGACGAGCGCGCGTTGATGGACGTGAGAAGCCTCGGCGCGCCCGACGTTTCGCTCGTCGCGGCGCTTGACCGGTCGGAGCATGTCGACGTCGAGTACGCGGTGATCGACGGACGATTGTCGGAACGGCCCGTCTCGATGGCCGACATTCCGAGTTGGTTTCCGACGGGATCGGGGGAGCACAGCGTCGCCGAACAGGTCGAGTTCTGCGCGGCGCGCATCTCCGAGGGCGGGATGCTCCTCGGCGCCTTCGACGACGAGCGGCCCATGGGGCTCGCAGTCATCCACCCCGAATTCGAGCCTCGGCTGGCCTGGCTCTCGTTCTTGTACGTCAGCCGCCCCTGTCGCCGGCGCGGCGGGGCCGGAGTGCTTTGGGATGCCGCAGTACACATCGCGGTCGAGGCCGGCGCGGAGTCGCTCTAGTTCTCGGCGGTGCCCACGGGATCGGCAGTGGGCTTCTATCTCTCGCGCGGCTGTCGCTTGGCCGATCCGCCGCACGCGGCGCTGTTTGCCCACGAGCCCGACGACATCCACCTCGTGTGCGCGGTGAAGGAGTGATGTCACCGGTGACGTCGGCTGTCAGCGTGGTGCCGTAGCCGGTTCGGGTTCCCGTGTGTATTGACGCGCACGAGCGGCGAGGTCCGGAGCGTGCAGGCGGTCCGCGATCTGGGCGGCCTGATCGAAGAACTGCGGTGCGCGTCGATCACCGCAGCCGAGCGATGCGACGGCGACGCCGTAGGAGATCGGCGCCACGACCCAAAGGCCCGAGAACGCGACCTGGTCGACGAACGGGAGGAGCAGATCGCGAATTGTGCGGCTGACGTCGGGGAGATCGACGATGGCTGCCGTCTCGGCCGTCACCACGAGTGCCGAGGACCAGAACGTCCCTCGCGGCAACCGTGCGAACTCGTTCGCCGCGATTTCCGTCAGCAATGCGCGCGCTTCCTCGTGTCCGCACGGATCTGCGGCGAGTGCTCGCGCGAGTATCAGTGCGAGGCCCGGGAAGCTCGCGCCGAGGCTGTAGTAGGTGGCGCGAGCGGCCGGCACGAGCTCCGCTTCGCGGTGTTGCTGCCACCTCAGCAAGGAGCGCTGAAGCCTCGCCGACTCCGGCGCGTGCGACACACCATGCTGCCGGCCGTACTCGTCCGCCTCGCGAATGAGCTGCTCGGCTCGGTCGAGCTTCCCGCCCAGGCCGGTGCGCCAGGCTCGCCGCGCCATGGCGCTCCACCGCACCGGAGCAATCTCGTAGTGCATCGCGATCGCAGCGGCCTCGGCGGTAGACGATTCGGCCTCGGCGATGTCGCAGGCTTGGATCGCGGCGACAACGTTGGCACTGAGCGCGAAATAGCGCGTGACCGCGTCGGTCGCGCGTGAGCTGAGGCGCAAGACCTCCTCCAATGCACAGCGCCGGCTCACCAAGCTGTGCGGAGTTTGTGCCAACGAGACGCTGAGCATCAACGATTCGAGGAGCGCCGTGCGGTCGCCGCTTTCGCGTGCGAGTGCAATTGCGTCCGCGGCGGTGTGCTCCGCCGCGCTCGCGTCTCGCAGGCTCAGGTCGACGGCGAGGCGCGCCAGAACGCGACTGCGGGTCGGCGTGTCTTCGACGATCTGCAACGCGCGAGCGAACAGCTCCTGGGTAGCAGCGCCGGTCACGCCCGGGAGTGACGTCCAGCCCGGCGTGGTCGCACGAACGATCTGCAGTGTCAGCTCGTCGTCCTTCGACGCGAGCGCGATGCCGACGGCTTCCTGCAACGTCGCGATGCACTCGGGGTCGCCGGCGAAGAGTTGGGCTTCCGCGAGCTCGGTGAGGAGCGCCCCGCGATCGGAGTCCTCGGTGAGGTTCGCCAGGGCGAGCTCGAACCACCGGACGGCTGCGCTCGGCTCGAGCATTCGGAGCGCTTCGCGCCCGGCGACGCGCGCGTAGCCGAAGACCTTCGGGGCCACGTCGGGTCCCCACGCCGCGCTCCAGTGCGCGGCGAGCAGGGTCGGTGTCGGTTGAAGACGTTCGAGCGCATGCGCGATTCGTCGATGGCCCGCGGCGCGCTGGGCCGGCGAGAGATCGGCTATGAGCGCATGGCGGAACATCTGATGGGCGAAGCGAAAGGAGTGGATGGTGCTCGGGTGGAGCACGTGCGCCTCGACCGCTCGATCGATGAGCGCCGCGGTTGTGCCCGGACTCGTTCCCGCGGTCTCGGCGAGGAGCTCGACCGTAAAGTCGTGCTCGAACAACGATGCGTGCTTGAGCAGCTCCGCCGTGGCGCGTCCGAGCTCCGCGGTGCGCTTGCGGACGAGATCGCGCGCGCGCGGCGGCGACGACCATTGGTTGACGATGCGTTCGGGCGGGCCGCTGCTGAGCAGTTCCGCGAGCAGCAAGGGATTGCCGGCGGTCAGCTCGTGCAGCCTGCTCACGAGCGCGTCGCGGGGGGCAACCCGCATGCGCTCGAGCAGCTCGTCGATGTCACTTTCGTCCAAGGGCGGGAGCGTGAAGCGGTCGACGCAACCCATCCGCTCGAGCGCCGCTGTGAGCCGCGCGAGTTGCGGTGATGTCCGCTCGAAGGGCGCACGGAGGCTGCCGATCACCAACACGCGCTTGGGCATCGACAACGACGCGAGCTGTCCGATCACATGGAGAGCCGACGTGCTTGCGCTGTCCACGTCGTCGACGATGACAACGACCGGGGCCTTCGCCGAAAGCGCAGCGATCCATCTCGCGGCGCCTCGGAGCACGTCCTCGTCGCGGAGCATGCCGCTCAGCGGTTCCCCGGCGGCCAGGGCGGTGGCGACGGCGCGGACGCCTGCGATGTCGGAGGGAACGTCGGGAAGCGGGCTGGCGATGGTTCGTAGCTCGTCATCCGACAGACCGAGCGTCGCCTCGGCGATCACCCTTGCGAAGGTGTGCAGCGCGGGGCTGAACACGTCGTGCACATGGATCGGCAGGACGATGGCGTCACGCGCGAATTGACGCGCGACGTGCAAGAGAAAGCGCGACTTGCCAATCCCGGGCGCACCTTCGACGAGCACGAATCGCATGCGGCCGTCTACGGCTTCGGCGAGGCGCGACAAGACCTGCCGACATTGTCCGTCGCGACCGACGAACGCCAGGGTCTCCGCGGTCCAGGCGGGAAGGGGCGTCATGAACCCGGCGTCGGTGGCGACCAGCGTGGGGTCCTGGTCGAGGACGCGACGTTCGAGTTGTTGGATCTGAATCGACGGATCCAACCCGACTTCGTCGCGCAACGTCTTGCGCAGCGCTTCACACGCCCTCAACGCCTCTGCTTGGCGGCCGGCGCGGTACAACGCGACGATCTGTTGTGCGCGCAGATGCTCGCGGAGGGGCTCGGCGGCTACCCACGAGTCGATGTCACGGAAGACCTCGAGATGACGGCCGTCCATCAGGTACGCGTCGTTTCGGGCCTCGACCAGCATGATGCGGAGATCCCGCAATCGTTGCGCAGCCGCGGCCCAATCCCAGAGCTCTTCGAAGTCCTCGCTCGCGGTTGCCGTCCACAGGGAGAGTGCCTGGTCGAACATGTCGGCTGCTCGTGAACCCTCGCCGCCGGCGAGTGCGAGCCGACCGTCGTGGAGGAGCGACTCGGCCCACAGGAGATCGACCTCCTGCGGCCCGGCGTCGAGCCGATAACCGGCCGACTCCGCCACGATCCGGCTGCCGTACGGTCCGAGGTTCGTACGCAGCCGCGACATGACGACCTGAAGCGCGGTGTCGGGATGGACCGGCAGCGTGTGGCCCCACACCGACTCCACGAGGACCGAGCTGGCGACGGCCCGGTTCGCATCGAGGATCAACCGTGCGAAAAGGGCCCGCTGGCGGCGGGCACCGAGGGAGATCACCTCGCCGTCGTCGCCGACGACATCAACCCGGCCCAGAACCCGAAACAGCACGCCCGAGCGTAACCGAGCGTCCGTCTCGAAGACCATATTGATAATTCGCGCAATAGGGTTCCGATCCGTCGGACGCGTTGACTGCCGTGTGGCGGTCGGGCCGACATTCTGCGAGTGTTCAGGTATCGGGACGGGGGTGCCGCTTGGAATCGGGGCTCGGCGGGGAGATTGCGGCGCGGCTGCTGGCTTTCGCGGAGCAGACCGCCGACCTGGTCGGGGTCACCGACCCGTGGGGGCGCATCCTCTATCTGAACCCGGCCGCCCGAAAGCGGCTCGGCTTCGCGGACGATGCTGCAGATCTCACTACCGGTGACGTCTTCCCGCCGGAGGCGTTCACCCTCTACTACGACGTGATCCGACCGCACCTGCTGCGCACGGGTGAGTGGAGCGGCGAGATACCGGTGCGCGTTGCGGGTGCGAACGCGGTAGCGATGTACGTCTCCATCACCGCCGAACGGGGACCCGGCGGCGAGATCAACGAAAGCGTGATGTACGGCCACGAGGCGGCACCGGCGGAGCCCGTTCGGTGGTCCGATGGATCCGACGTCGACGAGGTCACTGGCCTCTTGCATCGCGCTGCGTTCGACCGGCGCGCCCGGCTCGTGCTCTCGGCCGCGTCCCGCGACGGTGAAGCGTGCGCACTCGTGCTCGCGACCGTGCTCGACGCGAGTGAGGCGACGGGAGAATTCCACACGCGCATTGCGGCGACCGTCATGCGTGCTCTTGCGGGACGGATGAATCGGCTCGCCCGAACGACCGACGTTGTCGGGCGGGTCGCCGATGATCAGCTCAGCATCCTCCTCCGTGGGGTTCGCACGCACAACGAGGCGTTGCGCGCCGCGCGAACCGTGTATGAGTCGTTGGTCGACGCACCGGTGACGACACCCGGCGAGGAGATCACCCCGTCCATCAGGTGTGGCGTCGGATTCGCCGCGCCGGGAGACGACCTTCTCGATGTGCTCGAAGAAGCGTCTGCGGTCCGCTGGAGCGAACCGGCGACCGGCGATGCGTCCAGCGAAGCGACCGGGACGGTCAGCCCGCGAATCGACGCGCCCACCATGGAGGAGTTCCGGATCGGCATGAGCCACGGAGACATACGGCCGTACGCCCGGCCGGTTGTCGATCTCGCGTCGGGACGATTGATCGGCTACCAGGGGCTGGCCCGGTGGCAGCACCGGCGCCTCGGACTGCTCGACGCCGAGGTGTTCGCCGACATGATCGCCGATACGCCCCTCGCGAACCAGGTCGACCTCAACATCACGCGCGAGATTGCGGCGGTGCTCACACTGACAACTCGCGATACACCGTTGCGTCTCTACGCGCCCGTTTCGCGGCGGCTGTTGGCCGATGTGCGGACCGAGCAGTACCTGTGCGAAATCGTCGACGCGTTCTCCCTCACGACGAACCAGATCGGTCTCGAGCTGCCTCGACTCCTCCTCGACAACTGGGCCGTCGCGCTTCGAGACGCGCTGCAATCGTTGCGCGAGGCCGCGTTCCCGTTGGTGCTCACCGGTTTGGAGATTGCGGAGGACGTCGGGCGATTCGCCGATCTCGGCTTCGGTGAAGTGCATCTCCCGCGGAGCATGACCAGTGCGGCAGAGAGGGATCCCGACGCACGGCGCATCGTGTCGGAGATCGTGCGGCGCGCGCACGATCGTGCGGTGCTGGTGGCGGCAACCGGCGTCAACGACTCGCGACAACGCGACGTGCTCGTCGAGGCCGGCTGCGACTTCGCGACCGGCAATCTCTACGGCGAACCCGTGCCCGCAATCACGATCGACTAGTCGCGCGTCGTCTTCGGCTACGGCGCCGTTCACCGCCGGAATTCGCCACCAGCGGACGGTCCGGGTGATTGTGAACCGACCGCGGTCGGTGGCCTTGACATGCCCGGGCGGGGAGCGAAAACTCCGCCCGCGGCTGAGATCGCGGTACTCGGATCGGGCATGGACCGGAGGAGCTCAGGATGGGCGCAGGTCGTCGTGGCAGTGGCCGGTGGACGAGGGGCGTCGTTCTGGTAGTCGCCGCAACGGTCGCGATGATGGTGCCGGCGTTGCCGGCCGGCGCGAGCACGGTGTCGGCGGTGACGGTGGTGGTGTCGTCGCCGTCAGCCGCGGCGGGTGCGTTGACGACGTACAAGGTGGGGTTGAAGACGTCGGCGTCGGGTGCCCTGGTCGGGAGCTCGGGCGGCAAGATCACGTTGGTGTTGCCCGCCGGTACCGGCTTCACGGCATTCTCGGGCAGTAGTCCGATTGTGGTGGGCGCAACGCAGGTTGGTCAGTGTGCGCACACGACCGGCACGACCGTCGTCTGTTCCGTCTATACAGGGTCGACGGTCGCGGCGAACACCACCGTCGCGATGACACTCAACGGCGTCACCAACACCGCTACTCCAGGTGTCTATACGGCGACGGTCTCGACGACCGCGGACACCACGCCCGTGACGTCGCCGACGTTTACGATCACCGCGGCCAAGAGTGTGTCGGCGGTGACGGTGGTGATGTCGTCGCCGTCAGCCGCGGCGGGAGCGTTGACGACCTACAAGGTGGGGTTGAAGACCTCTTCGACGGGTGCTCTGGCGGGGAGCTCGGGGAGCAAGATCACGTTGGTGTTGCCGGCGGGGACGGGCTTCACCGCGTTCTCGGGGAGCAGTCCGATTGTGGTGGGTGCCACGCAAGTCGGTCAGTGTGGGCACACGACCGGCACGACCGTGGTGTGCGCGATCTATAC
>JBBQER010000139.1:0-7566 GCA_038320885.1 Acidimicrobiia bacterium | reverse complement strand
GCCTCCTTCGAGTCGAACTCGAGCCGGTCGAGCTTGGTCACGCCGTCGACGATCGTGCCCACGTCGGAACCGAAGTCGGCGACGAGATCGTCGAGGGTGAGCGCGGTGTCCTCGACCGCGTCGTGCAGGAGCGCGCCGGCGAGCGTGACGTCGTCGAGGCCGAGGTCGGCGAGGATCATGGCGACACCGAGGGGATGCGCGATGTACGGATCGCCCGAGCGTCGCATCTGGTCCCGATGCGCATCCCGCGCGACGACGTAGGCCCGTTCGATCAGCGAGGTGTCGGCGTCGGGCCGCCGGGCGCGGAACCGCTCGATCAGCGGCCGCACGGCGCGATCCACACTTGCTTTGTCGCTTCCATTGGTCGACTCCGGCTCCGCCTCCCCTCCGGTCGGCTGCGCCTTCGTCTCGCTCTCGCTACTCAGCTCCGCTTCGCTCGCCGCATCGCGAACCCGGGTTCTACTCATAACTGAGCACCACGTGGACGCGGTAGTCGGCGATCTTGCTCCGGCCTGAGAGCGGAACGAGCTCCAGCAGGAACGCGAAGCCGGCGACCACGCCGCCGAGCCGCTCCACCAGCCGGGCGGTGGCCGACGCGGTGCCGCCGGTGGCGATCACGTCGTCGACGATCAGCACCCGCTCGCCCGACTTCACGGCGTCACGATGGATCTCGAGCAGGTCGGTGCCGTACTCGAGCACGTATTCCTCCTGCTCGATCTCCCACGGCAGCTTTCCCACCTTGCGCACGGGAACGAAGCCCGCCCCGCGGCGGTACGCGACAGGAGCTGCGAACACGAAGCCCCGGGCTTCGATGCCGATCACCTTGTCGATCTCCTCGCCGGCGAATGGCGCGGCCAGCTCGTCGACCGTCAGCGCAAAGGCATCGGGCGCCGCGAGCAGCGGCGTGATGTCGCGGAAGGTGATTCCCGGTCGAGGCCAGTCGGGGATGTCGCGGACGAGCTCGCGCAACGAGGAGGTGTCGGCCACCCGGCCAGGGTACCGCCGCCCCTGGGTGACGGTGGTCTTTTAGCGGCGTTTGCGGCCGCGTTGCTGGCGCGGGCGTGGCTGAATCGTCCGCCCCACGGCGGGCGGGCCGGGAACACCGACCGGCTCGCGCCGCGCGACGGGACCCGCGTCTTCGACGTCGTTGCGCACCTGCGTCACCGCGGCCCGGCCGGACGGCGCCGATGCCGTGGCGCGGCGGCGGCGTTCGGCGAGCGCGCGGTACTGCGGTTCGCGGCCCTTCCACCAGGCGAGCAACGGCGCGGCGACGAAGATCGACGAGTACGACCCGATGAACAGACCGGCTGCGAGCGCGAGCGCGAAGTCTTCGAGCGACGTCGCGCCGAACACGCCGGCGCCCACGAACAGCAGTGACAGCACCGGCATCAGGGCGACGAACGTGGTCGAGACCGACCGCATCAGCACCTGGTTCAGCGACTTGTTCACCATCTCGCCGTAGGTGGAGCGACCGGTTGCCGTGAGCACCCGTTGGTTCTCACGGACCTTGTCGAACACGACGACGGTGTCGTACAGGGAGAATCCGAGAATCGTCAGGAACGCCGTGATGGTGGCGGGCGTCACCGAGAACTGGAACAGCGCGTACACACCGACCGTGAAGATGATGTCGTGGATCACGGCGATGATCGCGGCCGCCGCCATCTTGGCCTCGAAGCGAACCGACAGGTACACCGCGAGCAGCAGGAAGAAGTAGACCAGCGCCTGCTCGGCCTTGTGACTCACCTCGTTGCCCCATGTGGGTCCGACCGACGAGATGCTCACGTCGTTGGCGCTCGCGTGCGCGTACTTCGCGAGCGCGCGGGAAACCTTCTCGGTCGGGCTGATCGGCAGCGTCTTGGTCGTGATCGTGACGGTGCGGCCCGAGACTTTCACCGTCGCGTTCCGGAGCTCGGTCGTGCGCAGCAGGCGCTCGACACCGGCCTTCGAGATCGTCACGCCCTTCTTGGCCGCGAACGTGAACGCGCCGCCCCCGCCCGTCTGGGCGGTCCCGAATTGCACGGCGTTTTCCGAGACGTGCCCGTACCGCGCGAGCGCGGTACGGATCGTCTCCGTCGGGTCCGAGACGAGATGCTCCTGCACGTTGACGCTCTGGCCGTTCGCGCCCGACAGGATGCTGACCTTGGCGTCGGAGAAACCCAACGGCCGGAGCACGTCGCGGACTTCGGCAACCTTGGCGCTGTGGCCCTTGGCCATGCGCACCTGCCACGACGTTCCACCCTCGAAGTCGATGCCGAACTGGAGCCCGCGGGTGAACATGAGCACGACGCTCAGCGCCAGCAGCGTGCCCGACAGGATCGCCCACCGCCGTGTGTGCTTGATGAACTGGAAGTTGGTGCGCTCGTGGTAGAAGTCCGACGGCCGGTGCCGGCGGGTCACACCCGGCAAATCCTCCGGCGGCGCGAGTGTCGACGTCACGCCACGGCTCCGGGCACGTCGAGCGCGGACGCGATGCCGACGCCGGGCAGCGTGACGAGCGACTGGCGGCGCGCGAGCACCGACACCATCGGATGCATGAACGTGTACGCGAGCAGCAGGTCCATCGCGGTCGAGATCCCGAGGAAGAGTGCGAAGCCCCGCACCGAGCTGGTCGCGAACACGTAGAGCACCGCGGCACCGATCAGGGAGACGAGGTCGGCGGCGACGATCGTCCGGAACGACCGGGTGAAGCCGACCTCGAGCGAGGAACGCACCGTCCGGCCCGAGCGGACCTCGTCTTTGAGCCGTTCGAAATACACCACGTACGAGTCGACGGTGACGCCCACCGAGACGATGATTCCCGTGACGCCGGCGAGCGTGAGCGTGAGCCCGCGCGAGCTCGACAGGTACGAGACAACGCTGAAGAAGAGCATGCCGGTGAGCACGAGTCCGGCCATGACGACGAGGCCGAGCAGCCGGTAGTAGAGGAGCATGTAGAGCGCGACCAGACCGAGGCCGATGAGCCCCGACACGATGCCGGCCGACAGCTGGTCCTTGCCGAGCGTCGGCGACACGCTCTCGATCGTCTGCTTGTGCTTGTCGAACTGCACCGGCAGGGAGCCGTAGCGCAGTACGAGCGCGAGGTCCTTCGCCTCGCCCTGGGTGAAGCTGCCGGTGATCTGCACATCCCGGCCGGTGATGTTCGGATTGATGTTCGGCGCCGACTGCACGACGCCGTCGAGCTCGATCGCGACCAGCTTGCCCACATACGGGCCGGCGATCTTCTTCACGAAGTCGTCGTTCTTGAACTTGACGTTCGTCACCCACGCCGAGGCGGTCTGGTCGTACGCCGCGCTGGCCGTGCGGATGCTCTTCCCGGTGACGATCGCCGGACCGAGGACGTAGCACGACGTCTTCTTGCGATCGGGCAGGACGATCTGCTTCGCGCTGTCGGTGTCGGGCGGGCTGCTCTTGATCAGCGCCTCGCACGTCGTCTCACCCGGCGGCGGCGTCGTCGTCGTGGTGGACGCTCCGGGCTTGGTCGTCGACGTCGCGCCCTTCGTGGTCGACGTGCCCGCCTTCGTCGTCGGCGTCGCGCCCGCGGTCGTGGTGGTGCCCGCCGCGAATCGCGCCACGATCGGCGCGGTGTTGATCGTCTGGCCGGCCGCCTGACCCGAGGTCGACGTGTTGGGCGCCGTGGTCGTGGAGGCGGAGACGGCCGCGGTCGTGCTGGTCCCGGTACCGGTTGTCGACGTGCCGGGACCGGTCGTGGTGGACCCGATGCCGGTGGTCGTCGAGGCCGGCACGGCGGTCCACGGGATCTGGAGCGGGTTGCTGCCCTGGTACACGACCGGCCGGAACCGCAGCTCGGCGGTTTCCCCGACCAGGCTCTCGGCCTTGGTGCGATCCTTCACGCCGGGCAGGTTCACGACGATGGTGCTGCCCTGGCGTTGCACGTCGGGTTCGGCGATGCCGAGGCCGTCGACACGGTTCCGGATGACGTTGACCGCGGTGTTCAGCGAGCCGAGGTCGGTGCCCTTCACCGGGAACAACACGATCGAGATGCCGCCCTGGAGATCGAGTCCGAGCACGGGCCGGCTGCTCGACACCAACGTCGCGGTGAACACGCCGACGATGCCGACGACGGTGATGATCAGCATTGTCACGCGGCGGCGCACGGTTCAGCCGGCCTCCGAGGCCTCGCCCGACGCGTCGAAGCTCTCGTCGTGGTCGGTGATGCGCTGCCCGATGGCGCCCCGCGCGACCCGGATCACCGTGCCGGGTGCAATCTCGAGCTCGGCCTCGGCGTCGCCGAGGCGCACGACCCGCGCGTAGATGCCGCTCGTGGTGAGGACTTCGTCGCCCTGGCGCAGATCACGCTGCAGCGCGCGCACCATGACCATGCGCCGCTGCTGCGGGCGCCACAGCAGCAGGTAGAAGGCGCCGATCATGAGGACCAGCCAGGTAATTACGAGCGGCACGAATCGTCCCTTAGTTGCGATGAAGCGGGTTCGACGCTACCACCGTCGCCCCTTCGGGCCCCGTCACAGCGGAGGGGTCAGGCGATCGGGACGTCGAAGGTGCGGCCGAGGTCTACGGCGATCGCGTCGGCCAGGCGCCCCAGCACGTCGGCGCGGTTCATGTGCACCTGACCCCGGTACGCGCCGCGGGGCAGCTTGGCCCAGCGGGACGCCGCTGCGACCGCCGACTCCGCGAGGAGATCGGCGTCGACCACCGCGTCGAGGAACCCGGCTTCGTCGGCGCCGTCGGGGTCGTACATCTTCGCTCCGACCGTGGCGAGCTGGAGGTGGCGGGGCGTGAGCCGTTCCCGGGCCAACTCGGCTGCCCAGCGCGGCAGCACCAACCCGATCTCGGTCTCGATCAGGCCGATGCGGAAGGAGCCGCGCGCGCCGACCCGTTCGTCGGCGCCGAGCAACAAGAGGGCGCCGGCCGCGACCGCGTGACCGGAGCACGCGATCACTACCGGTACCTCCGAGCCGTACAGACGCGCGATCAACGCGCCACCATCGGTCACGAGCCGGCCCGCGGCATTCCCCCCCGATCGCATCACCTCGAGGTCGAAGCCGCCCGACAGCATTCCGGGCGATCCCGTGATGAGCAGTGCACCCACGTGCTCCTCACCCGCGTCTTCGGCGCGGGTGAGCGCGGCGTCGAGCTGCGCAATCACATCGGGCGACAGCGCGTTCGCCTTTCCGTTCGCGATCGTCACGTGCGCGATGCCATCTCGAACGTCGTAACGCACCAGATCGTCGGGCATCGCGACTCCTCGCCGGTTCGGACAGCCGGTCAGAACAAGTTGGGAGCCTCGCCGGGCGCGGCCCGGTCGTGCAACCCGAGATGGTCGAACGCGGCGGGCGTCGCGACCCGCCCGCGCGGCGTGCGCTCGAGCAACCCGCACTGGAGCAGGAATGGCTCGTAGACGTCTTCGACGGTCTCGGGCGCCTCCCCGACGGCCACGGCCAGCGTCCCGAGGCCGACCGGGCGGCCGGCGAAGGTACGGCACAACGCCGCGAGGATCGCCCGGTCGACCTTGTCGAGTCCGAGCTCGTCGACCTCGAACAGCGCGAGCGCGTCGCGCGCGGTTTCGAACGAAACCCGTCCGTCGGCGCGAACTTCCGCGTAGTCACGGACGCGCTTCAACAATCGGTGCGCGATACGAGGCGTGCCCCGGCTGCGAGACGCGATCTCGCACGCCCCGTCGGCGTCGAGCTCCACACCGAGTATCTGCGCGGCGCGGGCGAGAATCGTCGTGAGCTCGTCGACCTCGTAGTAGTCGAGGCGGGCGACGAAACCGAAGCGGTCGCGCAGCGGGCCGGTGATCAGGCCCGTGCGCGTCGTGGCGCCGACGAGCGTGAACCGGGGAAGGTCGAGACGGATCGTGCGCGCCGACGGCCCCTTCCCGATCACGATGTCGAGCTGGAAGTCTTCCATCGCGGGGTAGAGCACTTCTTCGACTGCGCGTGGCAACCCGTGGATCTCGTCGATGAACAACACGCCACCGTCGTCGAGGCTCGAGAGGATCGCCGCGAGATCACCGGCTCGTTCGAGGGCGGGGCCGCTCGTGGGTTGCATCCGCGCGCCCATCTCCGTGGCGATGATGCCGGCCAGCGTGGTCTTGCCGAGTCCGGGCGGACCCGCGAAGAGCACATGATCGACGGCCTGCTTCCGCAGCCGGGCCGCGGTCAACATGATCTCGAGGTGCTCCCGCAGACGCGGCTGCCCGACGAACTCGTCGAGCCGCTTCGGGCGCAGCGTCGTCTCTTCCGCGGCTTCCGCGGGATCCGCAGTCGGACTCAGCAGCTCTTCCCTCATGCCCTCACTCCCTCTCGACTCCTTGGGCACTCCCTCTCGACTGCTCGGGCTCCGCTCATCGGGATCCCGCAAGGACGCGGAGCGCGTCGCGGAGGAGCTCCTCGACGGTGCCGTCGTCGGCGAGCTGACCCAGCACGGCGCGGACCTCGTCGGGCGAGTAGCCGAGTCCGATCAACGCGTCGCGTACCTCACTGCGCGGTGTCGAGGTTGCGCCGACCGCGGGGGTCAGGTCGAGATCGGGAACTTCGAGGCGCGCCTTCAGCTCGATCAACAGCCGCTGCGCGGTGCGCCTGCCCACGCCCGGGACGAGCATCAGCAGGTCGAGGTCGTCGTCGGCCAGCCCCCGGCGGAGCGCGCTCGGCGTGTGCACCGACAGGATCGCGAGCCCGAGCTTCGGACCGACACCGGTCGCGGCGATGAGCGCTTCGAACGTGTCGCGCTCGTCCCGGCTCGGGAAGCCGAACAACGTCATCGCGTCTTCGCGTACATGGAGATGCGTGAAGAGAAACGCGTTGGTGCCCGGAGCCATCGTCGGCACCACCCGCAGCGGAATGTTGACGCGGTAGCCGACGCCACCCACCTCCACCAGCACTTCGCCGCTCGTCGTGCGCTCGATGATCGTGCCGCGCACCGATCCGATCACGGGCCCACTCCCGATTGTGTGGCCCCGATCTGCGCGGCCAAGGGCGCACGCCAGAGATGGCAGCACGCGAGTGCGAGCGCGTCGGCCGCGTCGGCGGGCTTCGGGACTTCCGCGAGGTTCAGGAGCCGCGTGACCATCATCTGGACCGCAGCCTTGTCGGCCCGGCCGTCTCCGGTCACCGCGAGCTTCACCTCGTTCGGGCTGTAGAGCGCGACCGGGACACCGGCGCGCGCGGCGACGACGAGCGCGAGCCCGCTCGCCTGCCCGACCGACATGGCGGTCCGGGCGTTGTTCTGGAACAGCACCCGCTCGACGGCCACGGCCGACGGGCGCACCTGCGCAACGAGCTGACGCAGATCGTCGTCGAGCGCGAGGAGCCGCGCGGGCAACGAGTCGCCCGGCGGGGTGCGGATCACGCCGCACCCGAGAGCGCGGGGATTGCCGCGTTCCCGGGCGACGATCCCGTAACCGCAACGCGACAGCCCGGGGTCGATGCCCAGCACCGGACCGAGCGGGTCGAACATGAGTTCGATACTACGGGTCGAGGCGGCGGGTCACGCGGATCAGTCGCGCGAGTGGAGAATCCGCCAGACGAGAAAGAGGACGAGTGCCCCGACTGCCAGCGGGACCAGGCGCTTGGCGGCCGACTCCCC
>JBBQER010000138.1:0-7676 GCA_038320885.1 Acidimicrobiia bacterium | reverse complement strand
CGGGAGCGGCGCGTGAGAGCTCGACTGCATAACTGCGGGGCGGTGGGACGGCACACACGCGTGCGAGTAAAGGGGTGTCGCCGGGTCGACCGAGGGTGAGTGCGGCGGCGAGCGTGCCGGCCGGCACGGACGCATAGTGCTGGACGGCGCCCGTGCTGTCGAGGATCGCTTGCACCGCGGTGGCGTCGGTCGCGGTCGCGCCGGACGGGAGTACGACGCCGACGTCGAATCGCTCCAGCCTCGTGAGCTCCACCTCTTTTTCGGTACCCGCGACGTGCAGGTGGCTCGACGACGAACGGGTGACGGTCACGACCGCGGCCACGAGCGCGATCGACAGCACGACCGATACCGATCCCAATGCGACGCGCCGGCGGGCGACGCGGCGACGGATGCCGGCAAGGTCCTCCGGGAACCCATCGACTTCGCGGGCGAGCTCGGCGAGCTCGGCCCTCAGCTCATCGGTCTGCATCTTCGTCCTCCTCGAGCTCCACGCGTAGGGCGCGTAGTGCCTGGTGCAAGGTCGCCTTCACGGTGCCGACGGCGCAGCCCATCGCCTCGGCGACGTCGGCCAGCTGCAGGTCCGCGAGGTAACGCAACACGACCGCCTCTCGCTGACGAGCCGGCAACGTGGTGATCGCGTCCCGTACCGACACGGCCGTCGCGACCGCGCCGCTCGGGTCCAGGGTCGCGGTTTCGAGCTCGGTGTCCCATTGCGGTTCCCGGTGTTCGCGACGCCACCGATCGCGAACATGGTTCATCGCGACCACGTAGAGCCACGCCGCCGGTCGGTCGAGCGTTCGTACGTGACGCCAGCGGCGGAGCGCCCGGGTCAGCGCCTCCTGCGCGGCTTCCTCGGCCGCGGCCCGATCGGCCAGCGCGACCGCGAGTGTGCGAGCAAGGTCGTCATAGTGCGCGGCGAAGAACTCCTCGAACGCGCGGCTCGCCATACAGAGACAACGCTACGGCGGCGCGAAACGTTTAGTCAGAAGTCTCGTCAGTGGCCTCGGTGATCGCGGCCAGGGCGTAGCGGACGACTTCTTCGTCGCGCATTGCCCGCCCCCGGTCGGCCGCTTCGGCGAATTCCGCCGCGCCGAGGCTCTTGGCGAGCCCGTTGACGGCGCGGATCAGCTCGTCGGGGGTGCCGGGCCCGACCGGGAGCGCGCGCATCACGCCCGCGGCTTGGAGCGCGCCATGCAGCGTGGCCGCGACCTCGTTGTGTCCCAAGGATTCGAAGATCGCGAACACGTTGCGGAGCGAGAGCCATTGGTTGGCCCAGTCGCCGCCGCGGAACCAGGTGTCGATCACATCGTGGTAGCCGCGCAGCGCTTCGCGCCGCTCGCCGGATTGCGCCCGGATCCAGAGACTCTCGGTGAGCGCGAACGCGCGGATCCAACGGTTGTCGACGGCTTCGGCGTGCTGCACGCTGCGATCGAACAGTCGCAGTGCCTGCGCGGCATCCGTCGTCTCGAACGACAAGCCGAGCGTATAGGCGGCTTGGGCCTGCGCGGTGGGACTGCCCGACTGCGTGGCCGCGGTCGTCGAGAGCCGGGCGAGCGCGCGGCCACCTTTGCTGTTGCCCAGTGACGTCTCCGCCGCGGCCCGCATGTAGTACGCGTGCGCGATGAGGCTGGGCACGCCGAGCGCGGTGGCGTCGTCGATCATCCGGTCGGTCCACGCGCACGCTTCGACCGCGCGGTCCTGATAGAAGCGTGCATTGCCGATCGCCCGTTCGGCTAGTCCCATCGTCGGCGCGCCGAGACGGGCGGCGGCGGCGACGGCACGCTCGCCGGTCTCGATTGCCGGGTCGAACTCGCCGCGCACGAACCGGCCGTACGCGACGACGCCGAGTGCGACCGGATAGAGCGGATGTCCCTCGGCGCCCGGCAACGCGACACTCGCATCCGCCCACGCCAGGAGCTCGTAGCGGATGAGCCGCCACGCGTACTCGCGCAACGCGATAACGAGCCGGAACGCGCGGTCGACTTCACCATCGGCGATCGCTGAGGCGTGGGCTGCGCGCATGTCGTCGAACGTCGCGTCGAGCTCACTGACCCAGCGCGCCTCGTCGGGTCCGCCGAGCCCGACGGCCGCGCGTTCCGCGAGCTCGACGTGCACCGCGGCGTGCAGGCCCCGGATCGATGCCGACTCCGGTCGCTCCGACAGCTGCTCGCGGCCGAACTCGCGCAACGTCTCGAGTTGGCGGTAGCGACTGCTCCCGTCCGGCCGCTCCGCCGTGACCATCGACTTGTCGACGAGCGTCGCGAGCAGGCCGGAAACGTCGACACTGTCGATCCCGTGTCCCGCGCACACGCGCTCGGCCCGTTCGAGATCGAACGAGCCCGCGAAGATCGACAGCCGCTCGAACACGCGCTGCTCGGCGTCGGTGAGCAGCTCGTACGACCACTGCACGAGATCACGCAGGTTCCGATGGCGGGGATCCGTAGCCCGTCGCGAGCCGGCCAACACGCGGAACCGCTCGGGAAGTCGCTCCGCCAGCTGGTCGGCGCTCATCGATCGCATCCGCGCCGCCGCCAGCTCGAGCGCGAGCGGGACGCCGTCGAGCCGGATGCAGATCTCCGCGACGGCCGCCGCGTTCCCGTCGTCGAGCTCGAAGTCGTGCCGGGCCGCGCGCGCCCGCTCGACGAACAGCTGCACCGCGGGGATCCCCTCCAGCGCCGCGATCGGATCGGTGCGATCGGCCGGGACGGGGAGCGGGGGCACAGACCACACGACCTCGGCAGGAATGCCGAGCGGCTCGCGGCTCGTTGCGAGCACGCGCACGTCCGGGCACCACCGCAGTATCTGCTCGACCAGCTCGCTGGTGGTGTCGAGCACATGCTCGCAGTTGTCGAGCACGAGGAGCAGGTGCCGCGACGCGAGCACCTCGACGATCGAGTCGGGGAGCGAACGGTTGGCTCGTTGTTGCACGTCGAGCGCGTCGCCGACCGCCGCGGGAACCGCAGCCTGGTCGCGCAACGGCGCGAGCTCGACCACGCGGATGCCGTCGGCGAACTCGGATTCGACGGTCGTCGCGAGGCGATGCACGAGCCGGGTCTTGCCCACGCCACCCGGCCCGAAGAGCGTCAGGATGCGCGCCGACTCGAACAGCCGCGCCGCGAGCTCGAGGTCACGCTCCCGGCCGACGAGCGGCGTGGTCTCGACGGGAACGCCCCCCCGCGAGTTGGGACGGGCCGGCTCGAGCGCGTCGGCTTCGCGCGGGACGATCGCCGGCGCCACCCACGTGAACTCTTCGCGTTCCTCGAGGATCGCGCTCTCGAGATCGCGCAGCGGCGCCGACGGCTCGATTCCGAACTCGTCGCGCAACCGGGTTCCGAAGTCGTGCGCTGCACGCAACGCCTCCACCTGGCGCCCGGATCGGTACAACGCGAGCATGAGCTGCGCCGCGAATCACTCGCGCAGCGGATGGTCGACGAGCAGTGCTTCGAGCGGGCCGACGACCCGCTCGTGGTGGCCCATGCAGAGCTCGGCTTCGATGCGGGTCTCCATCGCGACCACGCGCAGCTCGTCGAGACGGATCGCCTCGGGTTGGATCCACTCTGCGTTGGCGAACTCCGCGAACGCGGCGCCGCGCCATTCGCCCAGCGCGGCCTCGATGTGGTCGAACGCGGCGTGGGGATCGGCGTCGAGCAGCGCCTGGCCATCGGCAAGCCCGCGTTCGAAGCGGGCCGCGTCGACGAGATCGTCGGGAGCCTCGAGCACGTAGCCCGGCGCGCGGTTCCGCAGCGCGGTGCGCTCGCCGCCGAGCTCGACGAATCGGCGCAGTCGCGAGATGTAGCTCTGGAGCGTGGCGCTCGCTCGCTCGGGCGGGTCCGCCCAGAGGGTCGCGACCAGACGATCGGCCGAGACGACGGCGTTGCGGTGGGCGATGAGCATGCCGAGCAGGCGGCGTGGCTTCGGACCGATCGGGAGGGGATGGTCGCCGTCGACGATCCCGACCGAACCGAGGACCCGGAATTCCACCGGTGCAGTCTGCCCGCGCGGCCTTGCAAGGCGCTGGTGCAGCGGTTTACACGGGCCGCACAACCCCTCGGGTGCACGCTCGTGACCGGCCGGCAGAGGCCCGACCACCGAAGAAGGAGAATCAGATGCCGTTCGTACAGGTCAAGCTCATCGAGGGTGTGTTCAACCAGGACGAGAAGCAGGAGATGCTCACCCGCATCACCGAGACGATGGTGGACATCGAGGGCGAGGCGATGCGCCCCGTCACGTGGGTCGTCCTCGAAGAGGTCAAGAGCGGCGACTGGGGCATCGGCGGCAAGGGTTTGACGACCCAGGACGTCAAGGACCTCCGCGCCACCGGCAAGTAGTCCCGCCCAGAACCGAACCGGCGTGATTTCGCATCCAAATAGGTAGCGAAGTCACGCCGGTTCGTTCGTTCTTACGGGTTGGGGACGGCTTCCTCCAACAGGGCGACCTGCTGGGCGTCGTGTACCGCGGAGCTTCCGGAGGCGGGACTCGGGCTCGCGGGGCGGGCGACCACGCCGACCGGGCGGCCGCCGGCGAGCTCCTCGATGCGGCGCCGGGCGAAGTAGCGGGCGCCCATGTTGCCCGGCTCCTCCTGCGCCCACACCACCTCCGCCTTCTCGTAGCGGGCGAGCTCGGCCGCGATCTCGCGCTCGGGCCACGGGTAGAGCTGCTCGAGGCGGACGATCGCGACCGGCGCACCGATCTCGTCGCGGCGGGTGAGCAACTCGTGACCGAACTTCCCGGTGCAGAACACCAGCCGGGCGACCGACGCGGGGTCGGGGACACGGGGGTCGGGGAGCACGAGCTGGAACACGCCCGACTCGAGCGCCGCGGCCGAGGAGTAGGTCGCGGGCATGCGGAGGTAGCGCTTCGGCGTCATCACGATCATCGGCTTGCGGTTGGCATCGTGGACCTGGCGCCGGAGCACGTGGAAATACTGCGCGGCGGTGGTGGGATAGACGACGCGCATGTTGTCCTGCGCGCACAACACGAGGAAGCGTTCGAGCCGGGCCGACGAGTGCTCCGGGCCCTGACCCTCGAAACCGTGAGGCAGCAGCAGCACGAGTCCGCTGCGCTCGCCCCACTTGTCCTCGGCGGCGACGATGAACTGGTCGATGATCGTCTGCGCGCCGTTGCCGAAGTCGCCGAATTGCGCTTCCCAGCACACGAGCGCGTCGCGATCGGCGACCGAGTAGCCGTACTCGAATCCGAGCGCCGCGAACTCCGAGAGCACCGAGTCGTAGACCATGAACGGCGCCGCGGAATCACCAAGGTGGGCGAGCGGCGCGTACTCGGCTTCGGTCGAGTGGTCGACGAGCACCGCGTGGCGCTGGCTGAACGTGCCGCGCCGCGTGTCCTGGCCCGCCAGCCGCACCGGCGTGCCTTCGAGCAGCAGCGAGCCGAATGCCAACGCCTCGGCCAGTGACCAGTCGACGCGGTCGTCGTCGAGCTCCTGGCGCCGGTTCCCGATGATCCGCAACAGCTTGGGGTGCACCTCGAAGCCGGGCGGGAAGGTCACGAGCGCGTCGGCGATCTGCGTGAGCACGTCGCGGGCGACGCCCGTCTCGATGCCCGTGGTTGCGGCCGCTTCCCGCTCTTCGGAGAGATCGGAAGCCCGCGCTTGGGGCGCGTGCGAGACGCGCGTCTCCTCGAACGCGGCTTCGAGCCGCCCGCGGAAGTCTTCGAGCGCGCGCTCGGCCTCCTCGATCGTCAGGTCGCCGCGGTTCACGAGCAGCTCGGTGTAGAGCTTGCGGACCGAGCGGCGCTTGGCGATCACCTCGTACATGCGCGGCAGGGTGAACGCGGGCTCGTCGCTCTCGTTGTGCCCGTAGCGCCGGTAGCACACCATGTCGACGACGACGTCTTTCTTGAACTGCTGGCGGAACGCGAACGCGAGCCGGGTCACGCGCATCGTCGCTTCGGGATCGTCGCCGTTCACGTGGAAGATCGGCGCCTGGACCGCCTTGGCGATGTCGGTGGCGTACACGGTGGAGCGCGCGAAGCCGGGAGTGGTCGTGAAGCCGACCTGATTGTTCACGACGATGTGGATGGTGCCGCCCACGTCGTAGCCGGGGAGCTCCGAGAGGTTCAGGGTCTCGGCGACCACGCCCTGGCCCGCGAACGCGGCGTCGCCGTGAAGAAGAATCGGCAGGATGAGCTCGTTGTCGACGTCTCCGCACCGAGCCTGCTTGGCGCACACCATTCCCTCGACGACGGGGTCGACGGCTTCGAGGTGACTCGGATTGGCCGCGAGCGTGATGCCGATCGGTGTGTTCGAGCGGCTCTCGAACTTGCCCGTCGCTCCGACGTGGTATTTCACGTCGCCGGAACCCTGGGGCACGCTCGGGTCGAGCTCGCCTTCGAACTCGCGGAAGATCTGGGCGTACGACTTGCCCACGATGTTGGCGAGCACGTTGAGCCGGCCGCGGTGCGACATACCCATCACGACCTCGGCCACGCCGTCGTCGGCGGCGGCGTCGAGTAGGAACGCGAGCAAGGGGATCAGCGTCTCCGCGCCTTCCAGGCTGAAGCGCTTCTGCCCGAGGAACTTGGTGTGCAGGAACCGCTCGAACGCCTCGGCCGCGTTCAACCACTTCAGGATCGCGCGCTTGTCGTCGTCGGATACTTCGGCGTGTACGCCTTCGACGTGTTCCTGGATCCACGTCTTCTGATCGGGCTCCTGGATGTGCATGTACTCGACGCCGACGGTGCGCGCGTACGCGTCGCGCAGCACACCGAGGATGTCTCGAAGCTTCATCATCGACTCGCCCGCGAGTGCGCCGGTCGCGAACTCGCGATCGAGGTCCCAGATCGTGAGGCCCCAGTGGATCGGGTCGAGCTCCGGGTGCGTGTGGGGCTTCTTCAGCCCGAGCGGATCGAGGTTCGCGATGAGGTGGCCGCGTACCCGGTACATGTTCACGAGGTGCTGCACCGCGATGGTCTTCTCGAGGTCTTCGACCGACCCCGCCACGGGGCGATGATCCTGGGACCAGCGCGCGGGCTCGTAGGGAACGCCGAGGCTGGCGAAGATCTCGTCGTAGAACCCTTCTCCGCCGGCGAGAAGATCATGCATCGCGGCCAGCATCTCGCCGCTCTCGGCACCCTGGATGATGCGGTGGTCGTAGGTGCTCGTGAGCGTCACGACCTTGCCGACACCCAGCTCGGCGAGCGTCTGCGGGTCGGCGCTCTCGTACTCGGGCGGGAACACGATCGCGCCGACGCCGACGATCACACCTTGTCCGGGCATGAGCCGTGGCACCGAGTGCATCGTGCCGATCGTTCCCGGATTCGTGATGGTGACGGTTGTGCCCGCGAGATCGTCGGCACCGAGCTTGCCGTCGCGCGCTCGCTTCACCAGGTCTTCGTACGCGGTACGGAAGCTCGCGAAGTCGAGCGTGTCGGCCTGCTTCACGTTCGGCACTAGCAGCGTGCGGGTGCCGTCGGGCTTTTCCAGGTCGATCGCGAGGCCGAGGTTCACGTGCTCGTGGCGCACGACGCTCGGCTTCCCGTCGACGACGCCGAAGCTCGCGTTCATCGCGGGCAC
Source organism: Acidimicrobiia bacterium (assembly GCA_038320885.1). GTDB lineage: Bacteria > Actinomycetota > Acidimicrobiia > IMCC26256 > PALSA-610 > JBBQER01. The sequence continues at coordinate 145 of JBBQER010000138.1, read as the reverse complement.
GATGCGCAGCGCGCGCAGCACCGCGTAGCCGATCAAGTGAGTGAACGAGACCTTGCCGCCATGGGCGCGTGCGAGGTGATTGTTGAGGATCTGGCGGTTGACTTCGAGCAGCTTCGCCGGCACCGCCCGCACCGACGTCGCCGTC
>JBBQER010000137.1:0-7775 GCA_038320885.1 Acidimicrobiia bacterium | reverse complement strand
ACTGGCGGGATCGTTCGGGCCTGCGCTCGGACAGACCGGCGGCGCGACGGGTGTCGTCGACGCAACGATCGACTACAAGGTCTCGAGCGGACTCGAAGACCAGGGAATTCGCAATTGGGACGAGCACGCGGCGCAAGCGATGACCGACAACGATCCCGACCAGGTGGTGTTCATCATCGGCGCAAACGACGCGTCGATCGTCAACTCGTCCGACTCGAACAACGACGGCGTGCACGACTGGGAGGTCGACTACCGCGAGAAGGTTCACCGCATGATGGACATTCTCGTCGGCGGGAGTCGCCACCGCATCGTGTACTGGCTCGGCCCGCCGACCATGGGCGATCACAGCCTCAACAAGGGTGCCTACGAGCTCGGCCGCTTGATGCGGTCGGAGGCGCGGAAGTTCGCGCCCGACATCGTGTACATCGACACGTACAAGATCTTCGCCGACGAGAACGGCGACTACTCGCGGTCCCTGCCGGACGAGAACGGCGTGGAACAGGAGATGCGGATCTCCGACGGCGTCCACTTCAGCGTCGACGGCGCCAAGTATCTCGCCGACAAGCTGTGGAGCAGGCTCGACAAGCGCTGGCAGATCGCCGCGCAGGCCGACCCGTCGCAGCCGATCGACTACACGATCGCCCACGGCAGCAACGACTACGTGCCCGGCATCGGCCGCTACCGCCCGACCGTGCCGTCGTCGGGCTCGTCGGACACGACAATGCCGTCGTCGTCGGACTCGACGACCACCATCGGATCCCCGACGACAACACCGGGGACGGGCCAAGTGTCGACGACGACCAAGCCCGTCGTCACCACGACGGTCAAGCCGGGGCCGACCACCACCAAGCCGCCCGTCGTTCCGAAGGTCCCCACGCCCTGAGCATCTGAACCCGCGCACCCAGGCTTGGGCCTCCGAGCACGCCGGTCGGTAACGTGGCTGCCATGAGTGACGAGCTGCGTGCAGCGGCCGCGGCCGTCGACCTCGCGGGTGCAGTCGTAACGAACGCCGTGCGCGGGCTCGCCGAGCGCTCCTCGGAGAACGGCAAGCTTTCGGTCGCGGCCCTCGATCAACACCAGGCGATCGCGTACGACCTCGCGCACGCCGCGGCCGCGGTCGAGGGCTCGCGCGTCATGTGCGACTACGGCGCGCACGGCGAGGTGGAGTCGATGCTCGCGCGCGCGTACGTAGCCGATGCGGTGCACGACGTCGCCACTCGGGCGCTCGGACGCAGTCAGGTGTGGGGCGCGGAACGTGACGCGCTGGCCGCGGCAATGCCGTTCGTGTCCGATCACCGCGCGCCTGCGTTTCTCGAGGCGCTCGCCGACCAGTGTGTCAAGCACGGCAGCGGGCCCACGCACCTCTCCGACGACTTCGAGCTCGTCGGCGAGACGTTCCGGCGGTTCGCCGAGGACAAGATCCGGCCCGTCGCCGAGCACGTGCACCGCACGAACGCCGACGTGCCCGAGGAGATCATCGCCGGTCTCGCCGAGCTCGGCGGGTTCGGCCTCTCCGTGCCGGAGGAGTACGACGGCTTTGCGACGGGCGGCGAGTCCGACTACATGGGCATGGTCGTCGCGACCGAGGAGCTCTCACGGGGCTCGCTCGGCATCGGCGGCTCGCTCGTCACCCGCCCCGAGATCCTCACCCGGGCGCTGGTCGCGGGCGGAACCGAGGAGCAGAAGCGCGCGTGGCTCCCGCGCATCGCCAGTGGTGACGTCATGGTCGGCATCATGGTGACCGAGCCCGATTACGGCTCCGATGTCGCGGGCGTGAAGATGACTGCGACTCGTGCCGACGGCGGGTGGGTCGTCAACGGCGTGAAGACGTGGGCGACGTTCGCCGGTCGCGCCGACGTGCTCATGCTGCTCGCCCGCACCGATCCCGATCGATCATCGGGACACCGGGGGCTGTCGATCCTGATCGTCGAGAAGCCGCGCGCCGAGGGCCACGCGTTCGCGTTCGACGACGGGCACGGCGGCCACATCGAGGGGCGCGCGATCGACACCATCGGCTACCGCGGCATGCACTCCTACGAAGTGGCGTTCGACAACTGGTTCGTTCCGAGCGACAACCTCGTCGGCGGCGAGGCCGGACTCGGCCGGGGCTTCTACCTCCAGATGGCCGGCTTCGAGAACGGGCGGCTGCAGACCGCGGCGCGCGCCGTCGGCCTCATGCAGGCCGCGTTCGAAGCGGGGATGACGTACGCGCAGGAACGCAAGGTGTTCGGGGCGCCCGTGTTCGACTACCAACTCTCGAAGGTGAAGCTGGCACGCATGGCCGCGCTCATCCAGGCGGGCCGGCAGTTCTCCTACGACGTCGCCCACAAGATGGCGAACGGCGAGGGCACACTCGAAGCGTCGATGGTGAAGGCCTACGTGTGCCGAGCCGCCGAGTGGGTCACGCGTGAAGCGATGCAGCTCCACGGGGGCATGGGGTACGCCGAGGAATTCCCCGTCTCACGGTTCTTCGTCGACGCGCGCGTGCTGTCGATCTTCGAAGGGGCCGACGAGACGCTGTGCCTGCGCGTGATCGCCCGCCGCCTCTGCGAACAAGCGCTCGGCTAACTCACGACGTGGAACTCGATGCGATAGACGAGCGTGTCGTCGGTGATGGGACCGGCGTGGGCGGCGCGGCGACGCAGCGACTCCCGGTCGGGTTCACCCGACTTCCGGAGGTCGGCGGCGGTCACGCCGGAGAACGGCACCAGCTCGACGTCGTCGACCTCGAAGTGCACCGAGCCGACGGGGTAACGACCACCCACTTTGACCTGCGGTCGCGTCCAGAGCCGGAACGACACCGTGATGCGCCCGGAGGCGACGTCGTCTCGCAACTCCCGGCTGAACTGCACGACTACCTACATGCGACTTACTGGGCGCTGCGCTTCAGGCCGGCGCGCTCGCCGCGGGAGACGACTTTGACTGCGACCTTGCGGGACGCTTCGTCGATCATCTCGTCGCCGAACATCACGGCACCCTTGCGGTCGCCCTCGGTCGTCGCCTTCTCGTAGGCCTCGAGGATGTCGACCGCGCGGTCGAACTGCTCCTGGCTCGTGCCGAAGACCTCGTTGAGGATCTTGACCTGGTCGGGGTGCAGCGCCCACTTGCCGTCGTAGCCGAGAATCTGCGTGCGCTTGCAGAACTCGCGGAAGCCTTCAGAGTCGCGGACCTTCACGTAGGGACCATCGATCACCTGCAGTCCGTTCGCACGCCCGGCGTAGAGGATCTTCGCGAACGCATAGTGGAAGTAGTCGCCGGGATAGTCGGGGATGTCGAGGCCGCCTGCGAGCGATGGCATCTCCATCGACGCCGACATGTCGACCGGACCGAGGATGATGGTCTCGAGCCGGTCGCTCGCGGCGCAGATCTCCTCGACGTTGATCAGGCCACGCGCGGTTTCGATCTGCGCCTCGATGCCGACGCGCGATTGGCGACCGGTCGTCTTCTCGATCTGCGTGAGCAGGAGGTCGAGCGCGTGCACATCGCCGGCGCTCTCCACCTTGGGGAGCATCAGCTCGTCGAGGCGCTCCGACGCGCCTTCGACGACCTCGATCACGTCGCGGTAGGTCCACTCGGTGTCCCACGCGTTCACGCGAACGCACAACACGCTCTCGCCGAAGTCGAGGGTATTGATCGCGTTCACGACCTTGGCGCGTGCACCGGGCTTCTCGAGCGGCGCCACTGCGTCTTCGAGATCGAGGAACACCATGTCGGCGCCGAGGCCGGGGGCCTTGCCCAGCATCTTCTCGCTGGAACCGGGAACCGACAGGCACGATCGGCGGGGAAGATGACGTGAACGTTCGGACATGGGAAGGAAGCGTAGGGCCCACGCGCAATTCACTCCAACCGTGCGAAGGGATCGTGCGAAGCTTCGGTCATGGAGGCCCGCGCGCTGGCGGAGGCGATCGGTGTGAAATTCGTCGGCCGGATGGCACACGGCGAGAGCGGCGGCGCATTCGAGGTGCGCACCGTCGACGGCGCCCGCGCCGTGCTCAAGCTCTATACGGGCGACGTCCTCGACCTCGGCGCGCCGACAGCGCTCGTCGATGCACTGCGCGCCCGCGGATACCCGGTTCCCGCCACCCTCGCACGGGGTGCGGTCGACGGATCCGCGTACGAGCTCCAGGAGCGACTGCCGGGCGAGCCGCTGGAGCAGCTGACGCCGGCGATGCTCCCGGGCGTGCGCGCGCTCAATGCGCTGCAGCGCGACGTCGGGCTGGCGGGACGCGGGCCGTGGATCGACGAGATGGTCACCAGCATTCTCGACGGCCGCATCGGCTATTGCGAGCACGCGGCCATGGGGGAGCATTCCGACGAGACGCGGGCGCTCCTCGAGCGACTCTTCCGAATCGCCGACGATGCACGCGCGGTGCATGTGTCCGATATTGATGTGGTGCATTTCGACTTCTCGCCGTACAACGTGCTGACGGAGGGGGACCGAGTCGCGGGTGTCGTCGACTGGAACGGCGCGACAAATGGCGACGCCGCATTCGATCTCGTCACCCTCGCGACGTACACCTACGTGTACACGGTTCGCGACCAATTGCTCGCTGCTGCGGCGGCGCAGACCGACCCCGACGCGCTCGCGCTCTATGCCGCGCACATGGTGCTCCGCCAGGTCGACTGGACGATCCGGCACCACGAGGAGTTCGAAGTCCAGTGGTTCCTCGGCGTCGGAGCCGACCTTCTCACGGCAGTTGGTGCCCACTAGGGTCAAGACGTGACGACGGTTGCCGCGCTCACCTTGCACGAGATCGACGACGGCGTGTTCGTATGGCTGCAACCCGGCGGAGAGTCGGGGGTCAGCAACGCGGGGGCGATCGTCGACGACGACGGCATCACCGTTGTCGACTCACTCATGGTTCGTTCGCAGTGGGAACCGTTCGCCGCCGCGGTCGCGGGCCTCGGGCGTCCGGTCCGCCGCCTCGTGCTCACCCACGCGCACATCGATCACGTCGGCGGTTCGCACGCGTTCCCGAACGCATCCGTGATCGGGTCGCCGCAGACCAGCGAGCTGCTCGACGGCGAGATGCCGGTGGTCGCGTACAAGGCGTTCATGCCGGCCTTCACCGAGGAGTTCGACGACCTCGCCGAGATCGGGACCCGGCCGGTGACGCACCTCGTGACCGACGCCGCCCAGCTCACGCCGCGCGTTGAGCTCCTGCCGGCGAACGGTCACACCGACGGCGATGTGATGGTGCTCGTCGCCGATGTCGACGTGTTGTTCGCGGGCGACCTGTGCTTCTTCGGGGTGACGCCGCTCGCGTTCCAGGGCAACCCCGCCACCTGGGCCGACGTGCTCGACGTCGTCGGCGAGCTCGCCGAGACGATCGTTCCCGGGCACGGCCCGGTCGGGGGCGAGACGGAGATACGCGAGCTGCAGCAGTACCTCCGCCACTGCGTCGCGGTCGCCCGCGGCGACGAGTCCGCGATCCCGCCCGGCCCCTGGGACACCTGGCCCGAGCGCGATCCGCGCGACGCGATCAACATCGAACGCGCCGCGCTGCTCGCCCGAGGCGAAGACGCGATGCCGCAAGCCATGCTGCGCGCGATGGGCTTCTGACTGGCGGAAGTGCGCCGGCTACGACGCGAGCTGTTCGTGTAGGAACGCAAACGCGCGGTCGTACGCCAGTGCCGTCGCCTCGGGCACGAACACCTCGGGACGCTGGTCATTCGTGAAGGCGTGATCGGTACCTGGGTACTCGAAGAACTCGCACTGCTTGCCCAGCCCCTTCAATTGCGCTTCGAGCGCGCGCACCGATTCGGGATTTGCGAAGTCGTCGTTCTCCGCGTAGTGGCCCTGCACCACCGCGTTCAGCTTCGAGAAGTCGGGTTGCGCGGCCTCCCACGGGATGATCCCGTAGAACGGAACCGCGGCCTCCACCTGATCCGGTCGCAGCGTCGCCAGCCACAACGCGACGCCGCCGCCCATGCAGAACCCGATCACTCCGAGGCCGTCGCCGGTAACCGCATCGTGCGCCGCGAGATAGTCGACCGCGCCGCTCAGGTCCTTGGTCGCGCGCTCGAGGTTGAGCGACATCATGATCTTCGCCGCTTCATCGGGCTCCGACGCGTGCGCGCCGCGGTAGAGGTCGGGCGCGAGCGCGACGAACCCTTCGCTCGCGAGCCGCTCGGCGACGCTCTTGATCTGGTCGTTGAGACCCCACCACTCCTGGATCACGATCACGCCGGGACCCGAACCCGGCTCGGGAACCGCGAGATACCCTTCGCCCTGCGTCCCGTTACTCGGAAAGCTCACCATCTCTCCCATGTCAGTACGCACCTCCGAGCTTCGAGTGGTCCCACGAGACGGTCTTGTCGGGCTCGACGACGATGACGACGCGTTTGCGCCCCATCGCGCGCACGCCATCCCGGACCATGTCGTTGTCGATCGGGCCCCAGTAGCGCTCGTAGACGTTGTCGCCGAACGCGAACACCTCGTCGAGGTCATCGACGATCCGCGCCCGTCCGTAGATCGTCACGCCCTTGAGCTCCTCGTACTTGTCGCCGCTCTCGACCATCACCGTGAGGCGCGGGTCACGCCGGACGTTCACGACCTTCTGCGACTTCGCGTAGGTCCAGAACGCGATCGCGCCATCGTGGCGCGCGTACCACATCGCTACGAGATGCGGAGTTCCGTCGCTGTTGATCGACGCGACCTGCAACGTGCGTTGCGTGTCAAGGAAGCCCTCGATGTCGTCGGGGCTCATCATGATCTGATCGCGTCTACTCGCCATGGCCTCGTGTCCCTCCGGTCCGGTGCGCCGGGAGCCTAACTCCGGCAGTCGGCCTTGCTAGCGTTTGCAATCGTGGCCAAGAACCCCGATCCGCTGCTCCCGATCACGAGCTACAAGGACGTCACCCGCACGCTCGACGACTGGGCGACGGTCTTCAACATCGCGGTCATCGTGTTGCCGGACCGACCCGAAGGCGCGGCGTTCGTGCCGGTGGTGGAGCGCATCTTCGCGACGTTCGGCGACAGCGACGTACGCACGATCATCTGCGTCCCGTCGACCAAGGCGATCACCAAGCGCATCCTCGGGGACGCCGTGGATCGCTGGCTCGTGTGGTGCGATCCGGATCGTGCGTTCGTGGAGAGTCTCGGGCTCGAACGGCTGCCCGCGTTCCTGATGCTGCGCGAGGACACCAGCCTCGTGACCGCGGCTCAGGGCTGGAGCCCGACGGAATGGCAACGGGTCGCGAACGAGATCGCCCGCCGGGGGCACTGGACGACTCCGTTGGTGGCGGGTCGTGGCGATCCCGCGCCCACCCCGGGCTGGCCCGTCGCGAGCTGAGCGAGGGCGGCGCGGCTCCGGGATCTGACCGCGCTCGGCGTCTAGGGTTGTTGCCGATGTTGCGGATGACGGGCTTCCCCGCCGCGCATCGGGCCGGATGGCCACGGAGGGCGAGAACCCGGACCGCCGCCGCGTTCGTCGCCACCGTCGCGTTGCTCACCACGGGTGCCCTCGCGACCGTGGCCCAGGCCACGCCCCAATCCGAGCTCTCCGCGGAGCGGGCCAAGGCCGAGCGGCTCCAGGCCGAGATCGAGGCCAACGGCAACCGGGTGTCGATCCTCGACGAGCAGTACAACCAGGCCCAAGCCGCGATCCAGCGGACGATCGACCGGCTCAACGCCGATCAGGCCCAGCTCGAGGCGCAAACGCGAGAGACCGACCGGATCCGCGGGCTGCTCGCCGATCGGGCCGCCGCGCTCTACATGGACGCGGGCAACCCGGCACCGCTCGGCGCCTTCGACGTCTCGAGTACACAGCAGC
>JBBQER010000136.1:0-7873 GCA_038320885.1 Acidimicrobiia bacterium | reverse complement strand
AGTTCGTCGAGCTTGCCTTCGGCCGGATCACCGTTGAGCCCCAGGCGGCCCAGCTCGAGCGAGCGACACGCCTTTTGCAGGGACTCGGGGAAGGTGCGGCCGATCGCCATGACCTCGCCGACCGACTGCATCTGCGTGCCGAGCACCGGCGACGATCCGGGCAGCTTCTCGAACGCCCAGCGCGGGATCTTGGTGACCACGTAGTCGATGGTCGGCTCGAACGACGCCGGAGTCTCGCGCGTGATGTCGTTGCGTACCTCGTCGAGGCGGTAGCCGACCGCGAGCTTGGCTGCGATCTTCGCGATCGGAAAACCCGTCGCCTTGCTCGCCAGCGCGCTGGAGCGGGAGACGCGCGGGTTCATCTCGATGATGACCTGCTCCCCGGTGCGGGGATCGACCGCGAACTGCACGTTCGACCCTCCGGTCTCGACCCCGATGCGGCGGATGCAGGCAAACGCGGCGTCGCGCATCCGCTGGTACTCGACGTCGGTGAGTGTCTGCGCGGGCGCGACGGTGATCGACTCGCCGGTGTGGACGCCCATCGCGTCGACGTTCTCGATCGAGCAGATGACGACGACGTTGTCGGCGTGGTCGCGCATGACCTCGAGCTCGTACTCCTTCCACCCGACGACGCTGCGCTCGATGAGGATCTCCGAGATCGGGCTCGCGGCCAGGCCGCGCTCGGCGACGCGCAGCATCTCGCCGCGATCGTGGGCGATGCCGGTACCGCCGCCACCGAGGATGTACGCGGGACGCACGATGACCGGATAACCGACCTCGGCTGCGATCGCGAGTGCGTCCTGGAGCTCGTACGCGACACCGGAAGGCGGGACGCGCAGCCCGATCTCGGTCATCGCGGTCTTGAAGCGCTGGCGATCCTCCGCGGTGCGGATCGCTTCGATGCTCGCGCCGATCATCTCGACGTCGTACGCGTCGAGCACGCCGGCCTCGTCGAGCGCGATCGCCAAGTTGAGCCCGGTCTGGCCGCCGAGCGTGGGCAGGAGCGCGTCGGGCCGCTCGCGTTCGATGATGCGTTCCAGCGAGGGCACGGTGAGTGGCTCGACGTAGGTCGCGTCGGCGAATTCCGGGTCGGTCATGATCGTCGCCGGATTCGAGTTGACGAGCACGACGCGGAAGCCCTCTTCGCGCAGCACGCGGCACGCTTGCGTGCCGGAGTAGTCGAACTCGCACGCTTGGCCGATGACGATCGGCCCACTCCCGATGAGGAGAATCGTCTCGAGGTCGTGGCGGCGGGGCATCGCGTCAGCCGGCCCGCATGAGGTCGATGAACTCGCCGAACAGGTAGCGCGCGTCGTGCGGCCCGGGACCGGCTTCGGGGTGGTATTGCACGCTGAACGCGCGCAAGTCGTCGGCGCGCATTCCTTCGAGATCGCCGTCGTTGAGATTGAGGTGACTGATGGTCGCGCCCGCGGGCAGCGAATCCGCGTCGACCGCGTAGTTGTGGTTCTGGCTCGTGATCTCGACGTGGCCGGTCGCGAGGTTCCGAACCGGGTGGTTCCCGCCGTGATGTCCGAACGGCAGCTTGAAGGTCGACGCGCCGAGCGCGAGCGCCATGATCTGGTGACCGAGACAGATGCCGAACACGGGCAGCCGGCCGAGGAGCCCGTTCACGTTGTCGCGCGCGTACCCGACCGCTTCCGGGTCGCCGGGGCCGTTGGAGAGGAACACGCCGTCGGGTTCACGCGCGAGCACGTCGGCCGCGGTGGTCGACGCGGGCACGACCTCGACCTGACAACCGGCGTGCACCAGCTGGTCGACGATCGAGCTCTTGATCCCGAAGTCGTACGCGACGACGAACAAGCTCGCGTTGTCGGGCCCGACCGTGTAGGGCTCGGTCGCGGTCACCTCCGCGACGAGATCGCGCCCGTCGGTGCCACCGTCGGCCTGGGCGGCCGCGAGCAGCGTGTCGCGGTCCGCGACGCCGAACGCGCCGGGCATCGCGCCCGCCGACCGGATGTGACGCGTCAAGCGGCGCGTGTCGATCCCCGCGATTCCGGCGACCCGGTGGCGCTCCAGGAATCCGGGGAGATCCTCGGTCGCGCGCCAACTCGAAGGCCGGCGGGCGAGATCGCGCACGACCACGCCGCGGCAATGCGGTACCCGTGCTTCGTCGTCGTCGCCGTTGACGCCGTAGTTGCCGATGTGCGGGTACGTGAACGTGATGATCTGGCCCGCGTACGACGGGTCGGTGAGGATCTCCTGGTAGCCGACGAGCGCGGTGTTGAACACGACCTCACCGGCCGTCACCCCGGCTGCGGACCGGTGCCCGACCGCGAACCCCGCGAACGTCGTCCCGTCGGCCAGCACCAGCAACGCCGAGTTGTCCATCGTCATCGGGTGGGCTCGCCGTCGCGGACGGTGGGGGCGCCGTCGAGCACGGTGTGGCGGACCTTGCCGGTGAGCTTCCACTCGTGCCACGGCGAGTTGGTCGAGCGGCTGGCCAGCCGGTCGGCGTCGACGACCCAGCGCACGGCCGGATCGATCACACAGAGATTCGCGGGCCGGCCGGGCGCGACCGGACCGCCGTGGCCGCCCTGACCGGGAGTGGCTTGACCGGGAGTGGCGGCGTCGAGCCCCGACACGCGGGCCGGCCGCCACGACAGCGCACCGATCGCGTCGGACAACGTGATGACGCCCGGCTCCACGAGCGTGGTCAGCACGACGGCCATCGCGGTCTCGACCCCGAGCATCCCCGGCGGGGCCTCCTCGAACGGCGCGGCCTTGGTTTCGGGCGCGTGCGGCGCGTGATCGGTCGCGATGGCGTCGATCGTCCCGTCGCGCAAGCCGGCGCGCAGTGCGTCGACATCGGCTTGCTCGCGGAGCGGCGGGTTCATCTTGAACACCGGATCGAACTCGGCGCACGCGGCATCGGTGAGCACCAGGTGCTGCGGCGTGCACTCCGCGGTCACCCGCACGCCCTCGGCCTTGGCCGCGCGCACCAACTCGACGGTTTGCGCGCTCGACACATGCAACACGTGGTAGCGACCGCCGGTGAGGCGCGCCAGCGCGAGATCGCGCGCGACGATCGACGACTCTGCTTCTGCCGGCCGGCCCGGGATGCCGAGTCGCGCCGACCACGCGCCCTCGTGCATGTGACCGCCGCGCACGAGCGCCGGGTCTTCGGCGTGCTGGGCGAGGACCGCGCCCCTGAGCGCGCGCAGGTACTCGAACGCCCCGCGCATCACGCGGGCGTCGGCAACGCAGTCGCCGTCGTCGGTGAACACGCGCACACCGAGGTCGTACAGCTCCCCCATGGGCGCGAGCTCCTCGCCGCGGCGCCCCTTCGTGATGCAACCCGCGAAGCGGACGTCGCAGGACGTGCCGCGCCCGCGTTCGAGCACCGATTGCATCACCGCCGCGTCGTCGAGCGGCGGCTCGGTGTTCGGCATGCAGATCACCGCGGTGCAGCCGCCGAGCGCGGCGGCGCGGGCGCCGGTCTCGATGGTCTCGGCCTCCTCACGGCCCGGCTCGCGGAAGTGCACCTGGATGTCGACCAGGCCCGGCGCGACCACACAACCCTCCGCATCGAGCACGAGCGCGCCCGCCGACGTGCCGAGCCCACTCCCGACCTCGGCGATCGATCCGTCGACCACGCGCACGTCGGCCGCGCGCTCACCGCCCTCGTCGAGGACACGTCCACCCGAGATGACGAGCTCAGACAACGGGACCTCCCGAGCCGAGCAGCGACCACAACACAGCCATGCGCACTGCGACTCCGTTCGTGACCTGTTCGGTCACGAGCGAGCGAGCGGAGTCGGCGACCTCGGCCGCGATCTCCACCCCCCGGTTCATCGGTCCCGGATGCATCACGAGCGTGTCGGGCTTGAGCCGTGCGGCGCGCTCGGAGGTGAGCCCCCACCGCGCCGAATACTCGCGCAGCGACGGGAACGCGGAGTCGCCGATACGTTCCTGCTGAATGCGCAGGAGATAGACGACGTCGACGTCGGGGAGCACGTCGTCGAGGTCGTACGACACCGTGACCGGCCAGCCGTCGAGGCGGGGCGGGATCAACGTGGGCGGACCGACGAGCGTGACGTCGCAGCCGAGTGCGCGGAAGGCGGTCACGTTGCTCCGCGCAACGCGCGAGTTCACGATGTCGCCGACGATCGCGACCCGGCACCCGTCGAGCGACGGACCGCGGTGCCGGCGCAACGTGAATGCATCGAGGAGCGCTTGCGTCGGGTGCTCGTGGCGGCCGTCGCCCGCGTTCACCACGCTCGCTTCGGTCCAGGTCGCGACGCGGTGTGCGGCGCCCGCGGCCGCGTGGCGCACGACGATGGCGTCGACACCCATCGCCTCGATCGTCTGCACGGTGTCGAGCAGGCTCTCACCCTTCTTCACCGACGACGTGGAGACGGAGAACGTCATCGTGTCGGCGCCGAGAGCCTTGGCCGCGCTTTCGAACGAGAGGCGCGTGCGCGTCGAGTCTTCGTAGAACAGCGAGGCGACCGTCTTGCCGCGCAGCGCCGGCACCTTCGGGATGTCGCGCTGGGTCACCTCGACGAACGACGCGGTGAGATCGAGCATGGTCTCGATACCGACGCGCAAGCTGGGTTCCGGCGAACCCGACGTGTCGAGCGCGGTGAGATCGTCGACGGCGAGGAGATGCTTCATGGCGTCACCACCGGAGGACCCCAGAGCTCGACCACGTCGTCACCGCCGTCGACCTCGGCCAAGCACACCCGCACGTCTTCGAGCGCGCCGGTGGGCAGGTTCTTGCCGACGAAGTCGGCGCGCACCGGGAGCTCGCGATGGCCCCGGTCGACGAGCACCGCGAGCTGCACGGCACGCGGCCGGCCGAGCTCGAGCAGGGCGTCGAGGGCGGCGCGCACCGTGCGCCCCGTGAACAAGACGTCGTCGACGAGCACTGCGACCTTGCCGGCGATGTCGGGGACTTCGGTCGGGCCGATGGGCGCAACCGGGCGGAGCCCGATGTCGTCCCGGTAGAAGGTGGCGTCGAGCGCGCCGACCGGGACCGTCACCTCCTCGAAGGAGGCGATCGCGGCGGCCAGCCGGTGCGCGAGCGCCACCCCCCGGGTATAGAGGCCCACGAGCACGACGTCGGTGGCGCCGTGATTGCGCTCGACGATCTCGTGCGCGATGCGCGTGACGGCGCGACGGAGATCGTCGGCGTCGAAGACCCGGGTGCGCAGCACCAGGTCTGACGCAGCCATCTCCGTCGAAGTCGGATCCGTGGAAGGCGGGCCGGACGCGAAACGACCCTCGCCGCTCGGGCCAGGGTCGTGGTTCTCGGACGCGTGCTCGCGCGCGTGCATCAGGCTCTCCTCCGTGGGGACCTCACGGGATCCCCTTCACGGTCCGAGTGAGGATAGCACCGCCTCCGCGTCCTCACGTGCCTCTGGAGACGTTCCCGCGCGCGAGAACCCGTCGGCATCGAGCGCGTCGCCGACCGCCCGCAGCCGTTCGTCACCGAGATACCCGGCCAGCGCGGCGGCGTACTCGCGGGGCGTCTCCGGCGGGTTTCGGGGCCGGCCCGCGCGCCGGCCGATGCGCTCCAACCGGACGAGGCTGCGGGCCGCCCAGCCCGCGCGCCGGCGCGCGATCCGGCGGCGCCATCGCGCCAGGAGCGCGGGAGCGCCGGTCGCGGCCAACACCATTGCGGCCGCGATCAGGCCGAGCACGAATGCGTGATGGCGGGCCCACTGGATCCACGAGCCGTTCGTGGTCGCGTCGCCGGCGAGCGGAACCGAAGCGGTCGGATCGAACGGCTGCCATCCGATTCCGGGAAAGTAGATCTCCGCCCACGCGTGCGCATCGCGCTCGCGCACGACGAACTCTCCCGTGAGCGAATCCTGCGTGCCCGAGACGAATCCGTCGGCGAGGCGTGCCGGGATCCCGACGCTACGCGCCAGCACCACCAAGCTGCTCGCAACCTGCTCACACCAGCCCACCCGCGATCGGAACAGGAAGTCGTCGACGACGTCTTGCGTGTCAGCCGGGGCGAGCGGCGCGTTCAGCGAGTACCGAACGTGGCCGCCGAGCCAGGATTCGATGGCCCGGATCTTGTCGTACGTCGTCGGGGCCGATGCGGTGATGCGCAACGCGAGCGCGCGCACCCGGTTGGTGGTCTTCTCCGGCGTCTGGGCGAAGTCGTCGAGCACCAAGCCCGGCATCGGTCGCGCATCCGCGGCGCGCAGTGCGGTCGCGGTCGGGAGCGCGCTCCGGCTCGTCACGGTGTAGACCGCGCCTTTGCCGAACGCGCCGAACGCGACCACGGTTCCGTCGGAGCGACCGCCGAGACGATTTGCGGTCTCGACCGAGACCGGACTGGGCGCGGCGAACACGACATCGGAGAAGTCGGTCTTGATGTGGAACGTCTGGCGCATCGCCGGACCCGTGAGCGCACCGTCGTCGAAGGGATCGACGGGAACCGACACCGTGGCACCGTGCCCGACGAGCGTCTGCGAACGCGAATCGGAGTGGGTCCACGTCCGGCCGTCCCAGGTGTCGAACGTCTCGCCCCGCCAGAACGCGGCGCGTGGACTGGCCACGGTGAACACGACGCGATCGGAGAGCCGCGGCCGCTGGGTCATGTCGAGCCGGTCGGTCGCGCGCAGCGACGTGGGCGAGGCGGCGAAGTCGTCACCGGTCGGATCGGAACCGGGCCAGACGTGGCGACCCAAGTGGTCATTGAGCACCGGCGCGAGCATGACCGCGGCCACGGCGACGACGACCGCGATCGCGATGGAGACGCGCACCATCTCCCCCGCGCGGGGAGCGAACGGCGTGCCGCCCTCGAGCGGGGCGACCTCCTCGGCGGTGGCGCGATCCGCGAGGAGGAGCGCGACGATCGTCGCTCCCGCCCAGCACACGAGGAAGGTGCTGGTGTCGGTTCCCGAGAACGACGCGTGCCGCACCGCGGCGAGACCGCCCAGTCCGAGCAACACGATCAGGACGCGCCGGGTGGGTAACGACGGCAACGCGAGAATGCCGAGCGCGCCGGCGACCGATCCCGCCGCGGCACCGACGGCAATCGGCAGACCGTTCCGGGTCGCGGCGATCGCGCCCACCGAGCCCAGCGCGATCGCGGCCGCGGCCGCCACCGCGCGCCAGGGGGACCCGCGGGCCCACGGCGTACGGCTCATGTTTCCGCTCTTGACCCTGCGCGCCGGGCCGCTGGGCCCCGCTCGCTGCTCGGCGGGATACCCACCTCGCGAGGCTCGCTCATGCGCGTACGACCTCGACCGACCAGCCCCACGGCGCGACTCCCGGTTCTCCGGCCTCGGCGCGCGCGAGCCGGCGGCCGAGATCGCGCGCGTCGGCGACGGGTTCAGAGACGGGACCGTCTTCTTCGTGGGTGCACACCCAGACCGCGCCGCCCGCGGCCAACGTGGCGCGCCCGATCCCGGCGGCGCGACTCGCCACGGACTCCGCGTCTTCCGGCGATCCGGACAGGTCGACGACGAGCGCGACGCCCACGGCCGGTGGCGGTTCGTGCTCGCGCACCACGAGCGAACCGCGCCGCGCGCTCGTGGGCCAGTGCACGAGCCGCGCCGCGTCGCCGGGCACGTACGGCCGGACGGCGCGCACCGTGTCACCGGCTCCGTACGCCGAGCTCGACGCATTCGACTGCGCGGCGTCGTCGGAACGCGGCCACAAGCGGGGTGCGGCCAGGGTGGGCCGCGGTGCGACCGTCAGCGGAACCGGCAGCGTGACGCGCACGAAGCGCGAGCGCACGAAGACGCTGAGCGGGGCCGACGTGCGGAGCTCGATCCGGATCGTGTGGAACACACCGCGTCGCGCGGCAACCCGGGGAATGACGCCGTCGGTGGGCGACGCGGTACGCCACCACTCTCCGGGCGGGTCGACGACGCGTGCCTCGACCCGGGCC
>JBBQER010000135.1:0-7933 GCA_038320885.1 Acidimicrobiia bacterium | reverse complement strand
CGCCTCGAGCGCGTCGACTTCGCGACGCTTACGCGCCAGCTCATCGAGCCTCGATTCGAACGGTCGCAGCGCCGCGACCACACCCGAATCGTACGCCGAGGGTGAGACACCCACCCCGCCGAAAACCCTTACAAAATCAGGCGCGAATGGGTACCCGGGAGATCAGACGGTCGCCCAGAACTCCTCGAGCACGGCCGCGCCGCGCGCCGGGTCCTGGAGCATCCACCAGTGGCCGAGCCCGTCGAGCTCGGTGACCGACGCGCCGGTCCGCTGCGCGCTGTTGCGGCTCAGGTCGGCCGCGAGGAACGCGTCTTCCGACGGGATGAGAATGCGGCCGGGCGGGTCGATGTCGTGGAAATCGGGCGCCCACTCCTTGCCGACGTCGACCGCCGACCGGTAGAGCGTGAGGATGCAGTCGGCCATGGTCTGGTCGAGCGGCCGGCCGAGCGCGATCGCGGCGTCGTGGGTGACACCGAACATCTCGAATACCGCGCCGCGCTCGTCGGCCGGTATCGCGAGGTTGTCGGCATAGAACTTCTCACCCTCACCCGGCGTCTGCCAGATCTTGGCGAAGTCGTGCCACTCGACGTTGACGTCACCGAGCCCGGCCGCGTCGCACACCCACGAACGAACGAGGTCGGCGCGCGTGCTCACCAGACGTACGACGAAGCCGCCGCCCCAGTCGTGACCGACCAGATCGATCGGTCCCTGCGCCGCGATCTTCTCGAGCTCGCCGACGAGCCACGCGACGTAGTCCTCCTTGGTCGCACCGAAGCCCGGGGGGCGGGGACAGCCGAAGCCGGGAAGCTGTAACGCGATCACGTCGTCGCGCGTCAGCTTGCTCCGGAGCGCGTCCCAGATCGCCGGCGTCTCGGGAACTCCGTGGACGAGGACTGCAGGCATGCCGTTCCTTTCGTCGGGCTCAGGTCACGCGCGGTCGAGGAGCCGGCGCGCGGTGCCGCCGAGGAATTGTGTCATTGCATCATCGTCGATTGGCAGCGTGCGCGCTTCGGCGAGGGAGCGTCGCATCGGGAACCACGGCTCGTCGCTGCCCCAGATCACGCGGCCGCGGTAGGTCTTGGTGTTCATGAATGCGACGAGCGCCGGTTCCATGTAGCGCGGCGCGTACGCGGTGCACGAGACGTAAAGGTTCGGCCACTTCCGCATGTAGTTCATGAGGAGCTCCTCGTAGGGATGCCCCATGTGCGCAACGATCACGACGAGGTCGGGAAAGTCGATCAACACGTCTTCGAGCAACTCGGGGTGCTGCACGCGGGAACGCACCCGCGGGCCCGGGATGCCGGCATTGATGCCGACCGGGATTCCGAGCTCTTCGCACACTTGGTACACGGGATAGTGGCGGGCGTCATTGGTCGGGACCTGGGTGGAGAGCGGCATCACGCGCACCATCGAGAACCGAGGATGTTGCGCGAGCTCTCGGATGCGCCGCACGGTTCGCCCCGGCCGCGCAGGATCGCCGATACCGCCGGCGACGAGGAACCGACCGGCGTGCGCGTCGCACGTGTCGAGCAGCTTGTCGGTGTGGCGGTCGAGCCCGCCCGTGAAGATGCCGGTCGCGACGCCGAGCTCGTCCATGAGTGCGAGGAGGCCGTCGACGCCGAGCGGACCTTCGTTGCTGCCGAGGTAGCCCGGGATGTGCGCGTTCTCGTCCTGACCGAGAAACGCGGCCGACGTCTGCTCGGTCACCAGGTTCACCCAGATGTCGACGACGTCCACGCCTCGCTCCTCTGCGGCCGTACGGATCGGGCTGCGGAACAGGAAGGTAGCTTCTGCGTCATGCGTGCTGCCTTGATCGAAGCGTCCGAGAAGCCCCTCGAAGTCGTCGGCGACATCGACATCGAAGATCCCCGGATCGGTGAGGTGCTCGTGAAAGTCAGTCACTGCGGTGTCTGCCACTCCGATCTCTCGCTCACGAACGGGACGTTCCCTGTGACCGAACCGACCGTCCTCGGTCACGAGGCCGCAGGAACGGTCGAAGCGGTCGGCTTGGGGGTGACGGAGCTCGCGGTCGGTGACAAGGTGGTGCTGTCGCCGATCGCCGCGTGCAACAAGTGCTACTGGTGTGTGCGCGGGGAGTACGGCTGCTGCGTCAACACGGCGGCTGTTACAACGGGCATGCTCAGCGACGGTCACACACCCCTGTCCCGCAACGGCTCGCCCGTGTTACGCGGCGTCGGCGTGGGCGGCTTCGCCGAGTACGTGATCACGCCGGTGTCGGGCGCGATCAAGGTTGCCGACGACACGCCGCTCGAGATCGTGTGTGTGATCGGTTGCGCGGTGCAGACCGGGGTCGGTGCAGTGCTGAACACGGCCAAGGTTCCCGAAGGCGCGACCGTGCTCGTCGCGGGCGGCGGGGGAATCGGGATCGCGATCATGCAGGGCGCGCGTATCGCCGGCGCGGTGAACATCATCTTGTCGGACCCCGTCGCGGAGAAGCGCGAGGCGGCCGCGCACTTCGGCGCGACCGACGTGATCGATCCCACTTCTGAAAACGTCATGGAGCGCGTGCAGGCGATCACCAACGGGATCGGCGTCGACTACGCGTTCGACGCGGTGGGCGCGAGCGTGGTGATCGAGAGCTGTCTCTGGTCGACGCGCAACGGCGGGACGACGGTTCTCGTCGGCGCCGGCGGACTCGATCAGACGTTGAGTCTCTCGCCGCCGGTGTTCATCGCGTTGAGCGAGCGCAAGATCATGGGTTCGTTTCTCGGGAGCTGCAACGGTCGCCGTGACATCCCGCGTCTCATCGCACTGTGGCGCGCGGGCCGGCTCGATCTCGAGGGAATGATCACCGCCCGTCGTCCGCTGGTCGAGGTCAACGAGGCGATGGCCGACATGACCGCCGGTGTCGGCCTCCGCACGGTCCTCACGATCTGACGCGCGGCCCGGGCCGCGCCGCGCCCTCAGCAGTGGGCGGCGACCGTTGGGGTCGGGTCGATGGCGGATCCGTTCGGCCCACCGGGACGGATCTCGAAATGCAGGTGCGACGGCCCCCCCGACGCGTCGCCGGTATTGCCGACGTGACCGATGAGCTCGCCCGTGGAGACCGTGCGGCCACCGCCGACATAGTCGTTGAGGTGCGCGTAGTAGTAGGTCGTGCCGTCGTTGCCCGTGACGTACGCGGCGAGCCCGCCGAGATTGTCACTCTGGAAGAACAGCGAGCCGGCGACGACGGCCACGAGCGGCGTGCCCGTGGCGGCGAACATGTCGACGCCCTTGTGGGTGTGACCGCCGCGCGGCGCGCCGAAGGTGTCGGTGAACGAGACCGCGCCTTGCACCGGGCAGACCCAATCACCGCTCACGATGATCTGCGGCGGGTCATTCGAGGTGGTCGAGCCCGATGAGCCCGGCGACGACCCCGATGACGAGTCGGCGGGCGACGGTGCGGACGCACGCGCCGCGCGCACGCGCGCCGCGTACTCGTTCGCGCGGCGCTCACGGTCGAGCCGGGCGCGCAGATCCTGTTCCGCCTGCTGCGCCTCCGCTAGTGATCGTTCCAAGGAGGCTTGCTCGGAGCGAACCTGGTCGAGCGCGCTCTTCGCGTCGTCGAGCTGCGACCGCAAGGATGCTTGACGAATGTCCAGATCCTCCGTTGTCGCTCGGAGCCGACTGATCACGACGTCGTCGTGCGCGTTCGCGGCGGCGCCGAGCGTTGTCCGCCGCGCCGCGTCGAGCACGTCGCTCCCGGAGAACATGTCCTCGAAGCCGGTCCCATCGGCTCGCATGTAGAGGCCGACTGCGCGCCGGGCGACGCTTGCCGCGAGGGCTTGCTGGGTCGCTCGCAGCGACGCGATGTTGCTGCGAGTCACCTCGGCGTCGTGTTGCAGCGTGTAGTAACGCGTTTGTGCGGCGTCGTACGCCGCCGCGGCTCGATCGGCGGCTTCTTGGGCCGCGGTGATCCGGCTCTGTGCATCAGCGAGCGGGTCGCGCGCGGCGGACGCAGCCGGCGCCGAGAGGGTCACCGCCAACGCGGTGACGAGGCCGACGATGATCGCACGACGAACCCCGGCGAATCGACCGGGAAAATGCACGTCGGGACGCTACCACGGGGCGCTCGCCGTTCATGGAAACCCTTATGGCACCGCCGCGAAGGGACGCTCGCGTAGCCGTGCTCATGTGCACGCGCCGCGAACTCTTCGAGGCCGACGCGACCTTCGAGTCGAGCCAGCGCCGTGCCGAGACGGAAGTGCAAGCCGTAGCCGAAACCGACGGCAACGTGGTGGGGCCGTTCGATGTCGAATCGATCTGCGCTTGCGTACTCGCGTTCGTCGCGGTTCGCCGCGCCGTTGAGCAGGAGCACGCGTGATCCCTTCGGTATCGTCACTCCGTGCGCGGTGACGTCGTCGGTGAGCACGCGGCCCTGATACTGCGAAGGTGCCCAGTACCGCAACGTCTCTTTGACGGCGCCCGGGACCTTGGCACGGTCGTCGAGCACCTTCGTCCACTCGGACTGGTTGCGGTGGAACAGCACCGCCCGTTCGCGAGGAGCTTGGTGAGCGTCTCGGTCCCCGCCGATCCGATGAGCGACGCCAAACCGATGACTTCGCGATCAGTGAGTCGCGTCGACACCGTCGTCGTCGACGATCTCGGCTTCGCACAACTTCGAGATGAAGCCGTCGTCGAGATGCGCGCGCTTCTCCTTGACGAGCGCATCCCGATACTCGCCCGCGCGGCCCATGGCTTCGATCGAGTGATCGGGGATGTAGGGCGGCACTTCGAGCCGGTCGAGGGTCGCGTTCCATCCAGTGCCGCAACATGTTGCGGTCGGCGGCGGGAACACCGAGCAGCTCCATAGTCACGCAGCAGCGCTGCTGTACCCAGGGGCCGCATGGTCGTGCCTTCGGCCGAGCTGTAGAGGAGCGGTTGCTGCGACGCTCCGCTCACGGCCGCGTATGTCATCGCGAGGCATGATCACACGGTGAAACCCTCCGAGATCTGGCTCGTACGCCACGGGCCGACCGAGTGGAGCGAGGCGGGTCGTCACACGGGGCGGACCGACGTATCGCTCACCGATGCGGGCCGAGCGGCGGCCGCCGCGCTCGCGCCTCGCCTCGCCGGTCACGGCTTCGAGCTCGTCCTCGCGAGCCCGGCCTTGCGCGCGCTCGAGACCGCGCGCCTCGCGGGTTTCGAGCACTGCGCGGTCGTTCCCGAGCTGCGCGAGTGGGACTACGGCGACTTCGAAGGGCTGACCACCGCGGGGATACGGGCGCGGGGGCCGGAATGGGCGCATTGGACGGTATGGACGGGTCCGCTGCCGAACGGGGAAACGCTCGACCAGGTCGCGGAGCGCGCCGAACGCGTGCTCGCGCGTTGCGCCACTGCCGCGGGCGATGTGTTGGTCTTCGGACACGGGCACCAGCTCCGGATCCTGGCCGCAGTTGCCGTCGACCTGGGAGCGCGCGCCGGAGCCCGGCTCGCGCTCGACCCGGCCGGGCTCTCGGTGATCGGCCACGAGCACGAAGGCCGCGTGCTGCGCACTTGGAACGTCCGCGCCCAGGCATGAGAGCCTGACTACTTGGTCTCCATACATCCGGTCAGCGACCTCACGTCGCTGCTCTCACTCGAACAGGTCAAGCCCGACGCGTATCTCGGCGCCGGGCCGGTGTTGGGATGGGGCCGGATCTACGGCGGACAGGTCGTCGCCCAGGCGTTGCGCGCCGCCGGGCTCACCGTCGACGATTACCTGCGCGCCCAGTCGCTGCACGCGTACTTCGTGCAAGCCGGCGACGAGCGCCAGCCCGTCCTCTACGAGGTCGAGCGGGTCCGCGACAGCGGCTCGTTCGCCACCCGTCAGGTCGTCGCGTACCAAGCGCGCGGCGCGGTCTTGAACCTCATCGCCAGCTTCCATCGGCCCGAGGACTCGATCGACCTGCCCGCGATCTCCGCGCCCACCGGCGTCGCCGCGCCCGAGACGCTGGCGGGCGTCCCGACGGATCTCCACTTCGAGCGTCGAGACGTCTCGCGGCGGGTCGACCCGGAGCCCTACGAGCTCGGTTGGATCCGCGTTCCCGAACCGTTGAGCGACGATCCGATGCTCCACGCGTGCGCGTTCACCTATTGCTCCGACGAGTACCCGTTGGGCACCGCACTCGGCGCGCATCCCGTCGTACCCGACTGGGACCGTGTTTTCACGGCCAGCTTGGACCACGCGATCTGGTTCCATCGCCCGCTGCGAGCCGACGAATGGCTGCTGTACGAGCTGCGGGGCGGCGGGGTCGCCGACGGGCGCGGCCTGGCGTTCGCCCGGGTCTTCGACCGCGACGGTGTGCACGTCGCGTCGGTCGCCCAGGAGGCGTTGGCCCGGGATCGGCGCTGAGGTAGCCATCGGATCGTTCCGGGCCGGGAAAATCCCTGGTGGATCACGCTCCGTGGCATCAAGTGAGATGGGGTCGGACGCCGAAGAACCGAAGGATGGCTAATTCTCCCGCCGAACCCGGCGCGACCGCCGACCTCGGGCCAACCGAGGCGGGGAGTACGCGCAAGCTCCTCTTGGACGAGATGCTGGCCGAACGCGAGCGAGCGCCGTTGCCGCCGGCCCCGGTCCTGACGCTCCAGCCCGTTCCCGTCGACGCCGCGCCCGTGGGTGCCGGCCGGCGCGGCGCCATGAAGCGGCTGGCCGAGGTCGAGGCGCTCGCGCGCAACAACCTCCGGGCCGCCGAAGAAGCGCGCCGGGTCCTGGAAGCCGAGCGCGTGCTGCTCGAAGAAGAGGCGAGCGCACGAACGCACGCCGAGCGCACGGCGTCGGCACTCCGGCGCGAGATCGAGCGACTCCGTTCTACCGAGGAGCAACGCGCCGCGCAGGCCCGTTTCGCCGCGACCCATCAGGCGCGGACCGAGCTCGCGACCGAGATGGAGCGCGTGCACGACGAGCACTCGCGGGTGGTCGACGAGCTCGACCGCATGCGCGGGACGCTTTTCGACCACGACAGCCTCCTCGACGAGTACTCGCAGCGCCTGCGCGACGAGCAGGAGGCGCAGGCGAAGGCGCGGGCCGACCTGGCGCGGGCGGAGGAGGCCCAGCGCTCGGCCGAGCGCAATCTCGAGATCGCGTTGGAGACCGCGCGCCGGCGCGCCGAAGAAGACCACGGCCGGCTCGTGAGGGTCGAGGAGCAGCTGCGCGACACCACCGTCGAGCGCGACCGCGCGACGACCGAGCTGCGATCGATCACGGAGGGCGACGGTGAGCTCGCACGGCTTCGTGCGCAGGCTGCGGCCACCGACGAGGACATGACGCGGCTGCTCGCCGACCTCGATGTGCAGGCCGCCCGGGCCGACAAGTCCGAAGCGGAGCTGGCGACGGCCCTCGAAACGACGGTGCAGGCCGAGAAGATCGCCGCCGAGGCGACGGAAGCCCGGAACCTCGCCGGGATCGATCTGGAGACGACGCGCCGCGAGCTGGCCGAGCGCAACGAGTTCCTCGACTCCGAGCGGTCGGCATCCCAGGCGCGCGTCGCCGATCTCGGCGCCCAGCTCACAACCATCACCCGGGCTGCCGAGAGCTCGGCCGGGCGGGTCACCGATCTCGAAGCCGAGCTCGAAGCCGCCGTCGCCGCGCGTACGGACGCCAAGACGCAAGCGGCCGAGTCCGCCGAGCAACTCGAGCACGCCGTCGCCGACGTCGAGCAACTCCGCAAGCACGCGGTCACAATCGGCGACGAGCTCGCCGCGATGCACGCATCGTTGGAGCAGAGCCAGACCGAGCTCGAGCAGACCCGCCGCGAGCTCGAACAAGCGCGTCGCGACCTCGAGCATGCCTCTCGCGAGGTCGACGCGGCCATGGCGACGCTCACGTCCGAACCAGAAGCGATCAAGACCATCGATCCGCAGACGGTCGACCCGGAGCCGGTTTCCTCGACGCCGGTGGAAATCGCGCCCGAGTCGCCGGCGCAGGCCGCATCGGCGTTCGACGCCG
>JBBQER010000134.1:0-7960 GCA_038320885.1 Acidimicrobiia bacterium | reverse complement strand
CGAAGAAGTACGCGCCGGAGTCACGCATGTGGGCCAGGGACCTCTCCGACCTCCCCGGAGCCGAGCACCTCGCGCTCGAAGCCTGGGACGCGTTCGGCGGGCTCGACGCCATCGTGCACAACGCGGCGATTCCCAAGCGCGTGCACATGTCGCGTCTCACCATGGACGACGTGACCGAGACCATGGACATCAACTTCCACTCGCCCGTGCGGATGACGCTCGCGGTCCTGCCGAAGATGCTCGAGCGGAAGTCGGGAACGATCGTGTGGGTATCGAGCATGGGCGGTCGCATCCCGATCGCCAACGAGTCGGCGTACAACGCGGCGAAATACGCCATGTGCGGCTTCGCCGAGGCCATGTATCTCGACCTCGGGGGAAGTGGCGTCGACATCAAGCTCGTGATGCCGGGACCGATCGACACGGAGATCTGGGAAATCCCGGGTAACGAGCCCGCGCTCATGGACATCGAGAAGGTGCCCGCCGCCGATTGCGCGGCCGGCATCGCCGACGCGCTCGCCGACGACGGCTTCGAGTACTACGTGCCGCCCGTGTATCCCGGCGGCATCGGCGCCAAGGATCTCGCGATCGGCAAGGTCACCGACTGCGACAACTACCTCCGCGGCTTCGCCGACATGGCCCGCGAGATGCGAGACGCCAAGGAGTACAAGCAGTAGCTCAGCCGAACGGGAACCATTCTGGAAGACGGAGGCCGCTGAGATCTCCGCTCGCGGTGAGACCGGCGCCACTCGGGTCGCGGCCGTAGAGCCAGGCGAGCACATCGCACCCCCAGCCGCTGACAACACCGCCGACGCGGGCACCCGCGGCGTCGTCCCTTTCCACGGTCACAACGGGGTCGTGCACGCGCACGACCCAGGCACGGTCGTGGTCGGTCGCCTCGATCCGGATGTCGGAGTCGACGGGCATCCGATTCCGTTTCGCGCGATTGGGAAGATCCGCGAACGCGTCGTCGAGCCCCCGCACCGCGAACGCGACCGGCCAATCCGACGGCGAGTAATCGAGGCCGAGATCGACGTGGTGCACCTCGATCTCGCGCCATCGCGTCCAAACCCAGGCGCGTTGCGTGCGCTCACCGATGAGCGAGAGTCCGATCCGATGCCACGCGTCGTCGGGCAGCTTGTGCCACGCCTCCATCAGCCCGTCGCAGGAGCGGCGGAGGTCTGCGAGCAAGGCTGCGGCCCGGTCACCGCGCCCGGCCGCGATCTCGGCGTTGCGCTGTTCGGCACCGCCGGGATACTGCATCCCGACCTCGCCCCGGGCGGCGGCTTCGGCCATGCCGCGCCCGCCGTCGGCGTTGCGGGCCAGGTGCGTGAGGACCTCGGCGCGGGTCCAACCCGGTAGGCGTGACTGCGCGGTGGCTTGCTCGTCGGTGAGATCGGCGACCGTCCGCAACACCTTCCGGGTCCCCTGGCGAACGGCTTCGATGTCGGCGACGGGGGCACGCACGCTGCCAGTGGATCACGCACGGGTGCCTCCGGGAAAAACGGTCAGGCGCTGATACCCCCGTCGACGGTCACGGTCGTGCCCGTCGCGAAGGCCGACGCGTCGCTCGCCAGGTACAACGCGGCGCCGACGATCTCGGACGGATCGGCGATCCGCTTGATGAGCATCGAGTCGTACATGCGAGCGGTGAAGTCGGGATTGGCGGCACCCGGCGCCATCATGTCGGTGAGGAACGGGCCCGGCGCGATCTCGTTGACGCGCACTCCCCAGCTCGCCCATTCCTTCGCCATCACCAACGTCAGCGCATGCAGCGCGGCCTTCGACGAGCAGTACAGCCCGAGCCCGGCGCCCGGCCGGAACGCACCGGTCGTGACGACATTGATGACGACCCCGCCACCGTCATCGCGCATGCGTTCCGCGCAACGTGAGGCGAGCAGCATCGGGCCGAGGGTGTTGGTCGCGTAGGTCTTCTGGAACAGCTCCGCGCTCGACTCGTGCAGGAGCGTGCCCGGCGACATCGCGGCGTTGTTCACCACGATGTCGACCCGTCCGAACGTGTCGTACGCCGATGCGACGAGCGCGTCGATCTGATCGGGACGGCCGAGGTGACAGCCGACGGCCAGCGCACGCCGCCCGAGAATCTCGATCTCGCGTGCCGCCGCTTCGCAGTTGTCGATCTTGCGACTCGCGACGATCACATCGGATCCCGCGCCCGCGAGTCCGAGCGCGATCGCCTTGCCGAGCCCGCGCCCACCACCGGTCACGATCGCAACCTTGCCTGCGAGATCGAAGAGATTCGGCTCAGACATGGACGGGACTTTACGCTGGCCGGTGTGACCGAAGATCGCCTCTACTTTCGTCAGCTACTGGCCGGTCGTGACTTCGCGACCGGCGATCAGATCGCACAGCAGATGGTCAACTTCGTCTATCTCGTCGGCGATCGTGAGACCGGCGAAGCGATCGTGATCGATCCTGCCTACGGCGTACGCGAGCTCGTCGACGTGCTCGCGGCCGACGACATGCACCTCACCGATGTGCTCGTGACCCACTACCACCCCGATCACGTCGGCGGTGATCTCGGCGGATGGTCGATCGAAGGCTTGGCCGAGCTCCTCGCGCTTCCCGACGTGAACGTCAAGGTGCACGTGCAATCGGAGGAAGCGTTCGGCGTGAAGCGCGTGACCGGCGCGTCGGATTCCGATCTCGTGCTGCACGCCTCGGGCGACATCGTGGACGCGGGCGCGGTGCCGATCACCCTCATCCACACGCCGGGCCACACGCCGGGTTCGCAATGTTTCTTCGTCGACGGTCGACTCGTCGCGGGTGACACGCTCTTTCTCGACGGCTGCGGACGCACCGACCTCCCGGGCGGCGACCCCGGCGCGCTCTACGAGAGCCTGACGCAGAAGCTCGCGGTCGTCCCCGACGATGCGATCCTCTATCCGGGCCACATGTACTCACCCGCGCCGTCGGCTCCTATGCGTGAAGTGCGCGCGAACAACTACGTGTTCCGGCCGCGCAGCCGCGAGCAATGGATGGCGATGTTCGGCAACGACGGCTTCTAGCGCGTTGGTGCTTTCCGCCGAGCAGTCTGCGCTCGACTTCTGTTACGTGACCTCCACCGGCCGCACGACCGGACGGCTGCACCGGATCGAGATCTGGATCGCCGCGTCTCCGGATACCGACACGATCTTCATGCTGTCGGGTGGGCGCGAGCGCGCCGACTGGGTACGCAACCTCGTCGCATCGCCGCGTTGCACGGTCGAGATCGGCGACGAACGCTTCGTCGGCCACGGCCGCGTGATCGAAGGCACCAACGAGGACCAGCCCGCCCGCACGCTCGTGCACGACAAGTACGCACAGGGCGACGATCTCGCGAGCTGGCGCGCGACCGCACTCCCGATCGCGATCGACCTCACGCCGTCGGGCGAGCAGGCCTAAGCCGTGTGCTACACCACCCGGATGCGGCCCTCGGCACGCGTCGGCGCGATCGCGGTGGTCGTCGCTGTATGTCTCGGCGGATGTTCATCGTCCTCGTCGTCGTCGAAACCGACCGCGGTCGCCCGCGCCGCTCCGCGCACCGCCGCCGAGCTGGAAGCGCGAATCCTGAGCAAGGCGCCGAGCGGATTCGTTCGCCAAGCCGACGATGTCGGCGATACCGGACCCTCCGACCTCGCCAAAGCGGCGAGAGACGAAGGCGCTGCCAACGCGGAGAACGTGTTTCGATCAGAGGAGTTCGTGCGCGGGTATCAGCGGCTGTGGGTGGGTCCCGGACACGCGCAGATCATCGTCTTCGTATACCAGTTCGGTTCGCGCGCGGGAGCGCGCCGGAACGACGCGCGCGCAACCAAGGGCTCCGACTCCGAACCTCCGCCCGGCGTACACAAATTCTCAGTCCCGTTCCTCCCGGCCACTCAGGCGATCGGAGTCGCCGGAACCGACAAGAGCGGATCCGCAGCCGGCGTCGATTTCACCTCCGGAGTCTTCAGCGTGCAGGTCATATGCAACGGACCGGCGCTCTCGGGCCTGCAGGCCCGCGCACTCACGGTCGCCGAAACCAGTACCGCCGGCTGTAACCGCGCTCACGCGGGAACGGCAACCAGCTTCTTTCCGTCCCAACGGCCGGCGCCGGGAGCGGGCCACAAGGGTCCGATCAACACCGCGTCTTCCTCGAGCAAGGCTTCGATTCGGACTTGGGCCTCGTCGGGCTTTGGATGTTGCTGCGGGCACAGGCCGGTCGCGAGGTGCAGCGGGCTCACTGCGAGATGGCCGACCATGATCGCCTGCTCGCCACCCGAGCTGACGCGCACGAACTGATGACCGGGCGTATGCGCGCCGGCGTGCTCGAGCGAGACGTTAGCAGTGACGCGATCGCCGTCGCCGACCGCCTGGTACACACCCAGCGCGCGGAGCTCCGTGAACGCGGCGTGAGCGGGTGACGGATGCTCGCCGCGGTCGATGGCGTCGAGCTCGCGCTGCGGCACCAAGATCGGCGCGTTCGGGAAGAACGGAACCCACGACCCGTCGTCGTTGCGCCAGGCCCACATGCCGATGCCCTCGACGTGCGTCGAGATCGCAAGGGTGAAGCTCTCGCGCGGCATACCGGCGGCCTCGAGGAGCGCGGCGACCGCCTCTTGATGGAACGCGGCATCGGCGTCGGTGCGAATGACCTCGTCGGCGGCCTGGGCGGGATCAACGGCGATGCGCGCATCGCCGTCTTGGATCACCCACACAGCCGCGCCGGCGCGCAGCTCGTTCCCGGTCGCCCACAAGGGTTCGGCCCACGTCACGGACGAGACCTGCTCGACGGTCAGTCCCACGCGGGCCGGAGGAATGCCGACGTCGGCGTATCCGACCCTGGTGAGCACTACGTCGCCGACCCGAATCGAATTGGTAGTCATGCGCGCGAGCTTCGCAGGCTCACCATTGCAGGTCGAGCGTTTTTCGCATCGCAGCCTCGAACGCGGCGTCGTCGAAATGCTGCCGCGCGCTGAGGACCATCTCGGCGTCGGCACCGACGGGAACGCGCAGCGGCGTCGCCGGGTCCTCGATCGCGTCGGCGATCGCGACGCCGACCAGCTCGGGACCGGGACGGCCGCCGGGACCCGTCATCTTGGCGTCGGTCCCGGTCCACTGCTCCCAGAGACCGGCGTACGCAGACGGACCGTCGTGGCGGAGCGAGGCCTTCATGCCCGGCGCGATGTAGCCCGGCTGGATGATCACCACGCGGATCCCGAAGTGGGCGAGCTCGTAGTGCAAGGTCTCGGAGAGCGCTTCGAGCGCGTACTTCGACGCCGCGTACGCGCCTTCGAGCGGGGTCGACACGCGGCCCTGCACCGAGCTCACGTTCACGATCACGCCCGAGCCCCGCGCGCGCCACACGGGAACGAGCTCCTGCACGACGCGCAGCGCGCCGTAGGTGTTCGTGTCCATGACCTGGTGCAAGCGGTCCATCGGATAGTCCTCGAGCGGACCCGCGCCCGAGAGTGCGGCGTTGTTGACGACCGCGTCGAGCTCGCCCGCAGCATCGACTGCCGCTCGCACCGACTCGAGATCGGTCACATCCAGCACCAGCCGCTTGGCGACATCGAGATCTTCGAGGAGTCGGTCGTCACGCGCCGTCGCGACGACTTCGTGGCCGCGCCGTGCGCATTCGATCGCCGTGGCCCGGCCGATGGCCCGAGCTGCACCAGTCACCAGGATCCGCATGCGTGCAAGCTACAACCCGCCGGACGCGACGAGCGCGGGCTATCCGAGAACGGATCGCGAACTACGCGGCGTCGGCGCCGTTCGTGGTGCCATCACGCGGGACGCGGGTCACGACCTTGGGATCGGACCGCCGCACGACTGCGCGACCACCGGCGGGATGCGACGCAATCGCGCGCTCGAGCCCGCTCAACACCTCTGCGTGCTGCGAACGGGCCTGGCGCCATCTCCGCATTGCTCGCTTGTGCGCTTCGCCTGACATGCATTCTGATCGGCGGGCGTGGCGCCAAACTGAACGCGCCCGAAAGGACGAACGGTCAGCTGCGGCTTCAGTTGGGCGTGAACAACACGGGCAGTGACCGGGGACCGCGGAACGCGTAACCCTCGACCACGGCTTCGTCGACGCCCTCGGGGTCGAAGCGCAGATCGGGAAGGCGATCGAGCATCCGGTCGAGCCCGACCCGCAACTCCAGGCGCGCCAGGTGCATTCCGAGGCACTGATGCGGGCCGGTGCCGAACGCGAGGTGGTGCTGCACGGGCCGGCCGAGCCGCCACTCTCCGGCATCCTCCCAGCGGGTCTCGTCGTGATTACCGGATGCCGTGATCACACCGACCGGCGAGCCCGCGACGATGGGGCAACCGGCAACTTCAGTGTCTCGCGTCGCCACGCGGCTCACCTGCGTCACCGATGTCTCCCACCGCAACGTCTCCTCGATCACTTCGGGCAGAAGCGAACGGTCCGCGTAGACCCGCGCGAGATCGTCGCGATGCGACAGCAACGCGTACAGGCAGTTGCCCATCACGCGGTACGTCGTCTCGGCGCCGGCCGGAAGCAGGAGCCGCAAGAAGCCGTAGATCTTCGAGTCGCTGAGCTGCTCGCCGTCGACTTCCTCGTGCACGAGGTCGGAGAGGAAGTCGCCCGTGGGCTCGGTGCGTCGCGCCTCTACGAGCGGACGGAGATAGTCGACCATCGCCTGCGATGCGGCCATCCCTTCTTCGGGCGCCAACGGTCCCATGTTGATCGCCACCGCCCATCGCGCGAACTGCGCCGCGTCCTCGAGCGGAACCCCGGCGATGCCGCAGATCACCTGCACCGGATAGACCGACGTGACCGACTCGACGAGATCGGCGTGCCCGAGCGGCGCGATCACGTCGAGCAGGCGGTCGATCATCGGCCGCACGAGCGTCTCGTCCCATCGTTCGAGCTGCGACGCGCGAAACGCCTTGGCCACGAGATTGCGATACGTCCGGTGCTCCGGACCGTTCATCGCGAGGATGAGATCACCCATGAACCGCCCGATGTGCTCACCGTTGATCGACGACGAGAACGTCTCCGGATCACGCAGCACTGATTCCACATCCTTGTAGCGCAGGATCTGGTAGCTGGTGCCCGCACCCATGAAGCCGTCTTCGTTCGTGACGACGGGACACTCGGTTCGGCCGGTCGCCCACTCCGCGTAGGGCTGGCCGTGCTCCCAATCGATGCTGGCCGCGTGGTCGGCGAGCGCCTGGTCTTCGACGGGGGCGGGTTGTTCGGGCATGGGCCCAAAGTAGTCAACCCCAAGGACGTCAACCGACGAGTCGAGCACGCACCTCCGTAACCGGGTAGTCGGCCGTCGCGGTGAGGACGGCGATATTGATGTCGATCGGGATCGGAACGATCACGCCGGGTCCGGTCATCGTCACCGTCGCGCGCCACACCGACGACACCGACAGCGCGTGCGCACCCTTCGTCGCGAAATCATGGGTGAACGCCGGGGCCGGCGCGGCCCCGGGACCGCCCGCGCCGAGATAGCCCTCGTCGGTCGCGAACCGGTATTCGACGACGCGCGCCGTCCCCGTCACCACAAAGCCGTCGATGGTTACCGCGACCTGGGCAGTCTGCGCGCCGCCCGACCACAGCCGCGTCGTGAGGCCCGTCACGCCGCGACTCACCGGGTTCGCACCGACGATCGGAAGCGGGAGCTGGATCGCGCGCCAAACTTCGCCGATCGTCGGCGGCTCGGGCAGGGTCGGTGGAGGCGGCGGGCCGGAACGGTCGTTCTGATCGGGAAACGGAACACACTGGTGCGTGTCGGACACGACGCGGCCGTCAGCTGTGTACCCAATGACGCGGTAGAGCCAGCCGTAGACGATTCCCGCCGTGCCGCTCGCATTGCAGAGGTTCTCGAGGCTGCCCGGCGTATGCGTGTTGGGAAGCAGCGGCGTCGCGACATAGTGGACGAGACGCGGCAACGATTGCTCGCCGGCGTCGTGAGTCACGGTCGGCGAACCCGGTTCGTCGACCTCTACT
>JBBQER010000133.1:0-8075 GCA_038320885.1 Acidimicrobiia bacterium | reverse complement strand
GATCCTGACATCGCCGGATCTGACGCTCGACTGGTCGAGTTGTCGGACCACCGGCGCTCGGTACCCGACGAGCTCACCATCCAAGTCGGACGCGGCGCGCGGGTGCTGGTGTTCAGCGATCTTCGGCTCGCAAACGGCGCGACCGACATCACTCGCGAGGTGACGCGAACGGTCGCGCGCGCGATCGAAGAGTGCCGCGGCCCCGGCGTGGTCGTGCTCGCGGGCGACGCGTTCGACCTGCGCGAGGGTACGACCATCGAGTCGGCGCTGGCCGCCCATCCGCGTCTCGCGGCCGCGCTCACGGCGTTCGTCGCCGGGTCCGACCATCGACTCGTCGTTCTCCCCGGAACACGTGACCGCGCGCTCGCGTACGACATACGCACCGTCGGCGGGATCACCGCGATCGGCGGCGAAGTCGCCCTCGCGTGCGCGCTCGAAGTCGACACCGGAACCGGCACGCGGCTCGTACAGGTGGAGCCGGGCCACCGGCTTGATCCGACGGCCGCATTCGGTGACCCCCGCGATGCGAACGATCGCCCGTTGGCGTTGCACGTCGCGCGCGAGATCGGGCCCGCGCTCGCGGCCGACGAGGCGAACGGCCCGTGGCTGACCGGGATCGAAGATCTCACTGACAGCGGCCTCGCCGGGGCGTTCGTCGCGTCGCGGTTCGCGTACCGCCGCCTGTTGCGCCGGTCGGCCTGGCTGCTCGTGCCCGCGCTCGTCGGGCTGGCGCTCTTCCTGTCGTTCATCGAGCTGACCGCGCCGCATCCCAATGGGAGCCCCCTGGCGCGCCTCTTGCGACTGCTCGGTTCCGGCCTGGTGCTCGAGCTCGCGCTCGTCGCGGCGGTGCTCGTCTTCACCGCGACCCAACTTCGGGACGCGCTCGGCGGCGTCGCCTGGTGGGGCGTCCGACCTCGCGGCAACGACGACGCGCGGGGCGAGGCCGTCACGCTGGCCACGGCCGGGGCAGTCGGGCTGATCACCGCGCACACGCGGCGCCCCGAGCTGACCGATCTCGGCGGCGGATCGTTCTACGCGAACTGCGGGAGCGGCGGTCGGGTCGTCGAATGCGCCCGGGCCCGGTGCGGCTTTCCGCCGGTCTTCGTCGAGCGCCTGCGCTGCTCCTGGGTCGAGCTCGAGGCGGGCGCCGACCTGCACGCCCGCCTCTGGCACGGCGTGCGCGACCTCCCGCACCAACGGTGGCTCGAACGCGTCCTCGCGCGCGACCGGGTCAAGCCTGCGTGGCCGCCCACGGTCGTCGCGCAGCATCCCGGCACCGTGACCTGGCCGTCCACCGGCGATGCCACCGCGCTCCGCCGGCGGACGCGGCGCATCGCGGCGGCGGCCATCGCGCTCACGGGCGTTCTCAACCTCGCGTCGGCCGTGACCTTGCCGATCGCCAGCCGGTTCGAGGGCCTCCAGCGCTTCACACCGATCGAGCTGCCGGAAGCCGCGGCGGCGCTCGTCGCACTGGCGGGTGTGGGGCTCCTGTTCCTGTCTCGAGGCGTGCGGCGAGGTCAGCGCCACGCGTGGCAGCTCGCGCTGGGGTTGCTCCTGGTGAGCATCGGCGGCCACGTGGTGAAGGGTCTCGATATCGAAGAGGCGTTTCTCACCCTACTCGTCGCGATGTTCCTCGCGACACACGGCAACGACTTCGCGGCGCCGGCAAACCCGAGCTCGGCGCGGCGCGCGGTGTCGGTGGCGGTCACCACCGCCGCGGTCGCGATCACCGCGGGCGTGGTCGGCGTCGAGATCCGCGGACCACGCATTCCGCTCGACCGGGCAATCGCGGCGGTGGCGCTGCGTCTCGTCGGGAGCCGGTCGGTGGAGCTGCCTAATCGCGTCGACACCTTGCTTTCTCCGGCCCTGCTCGCGGTCGGCATCGGGATCGCGCTCGCGGTCGGGTGGCTGGCCTTCCGGCCGGCGGTCGCCGCGAGAACCACGTCGTTCCGTCCGCTCTCACGCGAGCGGGCGCGGTATCTCGTGGAGCGGTACGGCACCGACTCGCTTTCGTACTTCGCGCTCCGCTCCGACAAGGAGTGGTTCGGCCATCGCGACTCGCTCGTCGCCTACCGGGTCCACAACGGCATCGCGCTCGTCTCGCCGGATCCCGTGGGTCCGGTGTCGCAGAGGGCCGATGTGTGGGCGGCGTTTCGCGAGTTCGCCGAGGATCACGGTTGGGCGGTCGCGGTGATGGCGGCCTGCGGCGACTGGTTGCCGGTCTAC
Source organism: Acidimicrobiia bacterium (assembly GCA_038320885.1). Lineage (GTDB taxonomy): Bacteria > Actinomycetota > Acidimicrobiia > IMCC26256 > PALSA-610 > JBBQER01. The sequence continues at coordinate 5,849 of JBBQER010000133.1, read as the reverse complement.
GGGGCGAGCGGGATGCACGACCTGTACATCGGCGACGAAGCCGTCGTCGACGTTGCCGGTTTCAGCCTCGACGGCAAGCAGAACAAGAGTCTGCGCCAGTCGGTGAGCCGCGTCCGCAAGGCCGGGTACCGCGTCGAGATGTTCGACCCCTCGAAGCTGGCACCCGAGCTCGAGCAACAGCTGCGCGATCTTTTGACGGAGAGCCGCAAGGGCGACGTCGAGCGTGGGTTCTCGATGACACTCGGGCGCGCCTTCGACCCCGACGATCGCGGGTTGCTGCTGGCGGTCGCGTTCGACCGCGACGATCAGCCGGCCGCGTTCTGCCAGTACGTGCCGGCGCGCGCGATCTCCGGATGGTCGCTCGACCTGATGCGCCGGTCCGAGCGCGGCGATCATCCCAACGGCCTGACCGAGCTCGTGGTCGTCGAGACGATCGAGCACCTCCGCCAGGAGGGATACGCCGGGCTCGCGCTCAACTTCGCGACTTTCCGTGCGGTGCTCGCGAGCGAAGCCGGGGATCGATTCGTGCATCGCGTGGAGAAATGGTTCCTCGAGCGCATGAGCGACTCGATGCAGATCGAGTCACTCTGGACGTTCAACGAAAAGTTCCAACCCGAGTGGCATCCGCGGTACGCGTGCTACGACTCGCCCGAGCATCTCCTGTCGGCGTCGATCGCGGTCGCGCGGGCGGAGTCGTTCTGGGAGCTGCCGCTCATCGGCCGGTTCTTCGCCCGGTCGAGCGGTGATGACTGTGCGCCGCGCCCGCGTCAACTCCCCGTTGTCGACGGTGAACCTCCGCGCGCACCCGACGCGCCGGCCGCCGGATCCCCCGCGTCAAGCGGGAGCGGGGTCTGACGTCACGGGTGTGACGGGCTCGGCGCGCCGCCGTCGAGCTCGAACGCGAGGTCGTCGACGTAGCACCAATACCAGTCTTCCCCGGGCTCGTACGACTGGATGATCGGGTGCGCAGACTCGTGGAAGTGCGCGGTCGCGTGCTTGTTCGGCGAGTTGTCGCAGCACCCGATGTGCCCGCACTCGGTGCAACGGCGCACGTGCACCCACACGCCGCCCATGAGCAGGCATTCCACGCAGCCGTCGCCGCTCGGGGGGACGGGTCGGATCTGATCGAGATGGGTGCAGGAGTCGGCCACGGATGCAGTCTCGCGAAGCTGTCAAGCGCGGGCGCGCCGACGCCGGATGGCGGTCACGAGCGCGTAGAGCGCGAGCGCGCCGAGCGTCACGTACGAGACGACCTCGCCTACCGAGCGCGCGCTCGAGTGATAGCGGAACTCGACGGTCGACGCGCCCCGGGGAACGACGATTCCCCGCACGACGTCGTTGACCCGGCCGATGTGGGCAGCCTTGCCGTCGATCGTTGCGGTCCAGTTCCGGTAGTAGCTGTCGGTGAGCACGAGTACCGAGGGATTCACCGCCCTCACGGAGATCGTCACCTGCGTGTTGCTCTGCTCGGAGAGTCGCGCGGCGCCGGTCCTCCGGGTGCGTGTCGCTCGGGTCGGGATCCCCGCGTCCCGGGCGGCGGTGAGGAGCTCGTGGTCGTCGGTCTGCGTGGCCTGCTTCGACCAGGTCCCGTCGTGCCGTACGTTCGTCAGCGCGGCGCTGAGATACGCGTTCGGGAACGACGCGTCGTTCCGGTACACCCGTACACCGGCCTCGGTATCGTCGAACGCGAGCGGATACCAGCGGCTCACATCGGCCTCGTACTGCGTGAGCGCATCATCGACAACGAGGTAGCGAACTGAGAGCACGTTGAGCGCGTCGGGATCCGCCCTGAACGCGCGGGTCGACCGACCGCCTATCTGGAGGAACAGCGACGGCTCCCCGGGATTGACGTACCGCTGGAAGAACGTGCGGTAGGGAGGAACCTGCATCGTGTTCAACGTCTCGATCTGCCGGATCCCGAAGACAGAGGCCCATTCGGGATAGAGAGCGCCCCGCCCCGCATCGAGGATCCGACCCGCTACGAGGTGGCGCTGCAGATATGTCACGTACGCGGGCGGATGTGCCTCGAGGTCGACGCGCGCGAAACGGGTGTGGTTCTGGTATGAGAACAGCTCGACGGCGACCAGCGCGACCGAGGCGATCGCGAGCATCCGCCGGCGAGGTTTGTGCTTTGAAGCGCGCGCGACGGCCACGACGAGTGCGATGACCGCAATGCACGCAACCAGGCCGAGCGCGGGCACCGCGTCCGATCCGCGCAACACGGTGCCGAGCCAGGCCACGATGAACGCGAGCACGAGTGCAAGCCCTGTAAGCGTCGCGGCGACGACGCTCGCGCCCCTCCGGCCGATCGTCGCGACCGCGATGGCGAGCGCCACGGTGATCGCGGCCGCGGTCACCGAAGCCCAGTAGTCACCGCGGACCGACCGTAGGACGGGAAGGTTTCCGATGGAGCGAATCACCGGGAAGCCGGTGTGCAGCGCCAGGGTGAAGGCGCCCAAGACGATGCACACGGTCAGGATCCGGCGTTCGGGACGCCGCGCGTGCGACCACGACGCGGCGACGAGCACGACCGGAGCGATCCCGATGTAACCGACCCATGTCCTCGCATTGCTCAACCAGGGCGAGGCGATCTGCAACATGCGCAGCTTCCCGGAGCTCGCGAGCTCACGCTCGCCGTAGGACGCGACGTCGCTGCCCGCGTGGCGCAACGCGTCGAGCACGGGCAGCCATGCGAACGCGGTGAGTCCGAGCGCGAGGGCGGCGATCACGAGCTGGTGGCCGAGTGAGCCGAGCACGCGCCGGGTTGTCGACACGTCGGGGGCGCGGTCCGGGTTCGAGCTGTCGATCGTCACCGCGACGGCATGCACGAAGATCAGCATCAGGACCTGGACCGGCACGAAGGTCGTGAGCACGAACCCGGCGTAGGCGGCGACGGCCGCGAGCAGACGCGGAGCTCCGCCGACCCGGCGCCACTCGGTGAGTGTGTAGAGCACGACGGGGAACAGCACGTAGGGCGCGCCGACCGAGCTGTTGATCCCCGAGGCGCCGAAGCCGGTGAGCACGAAAGCCAAGCATCCGGCGACCGCGGCGACGCGGCCGAGTCCGAGCGTTCGAACGAAGAACCGTTGGAGGCAGTACAGCGCGAGCACGACGAACGCGAGCGCCACGAACGTGAACGCGGTGGCCGACGCGCCGAACAGCGCAACCAGCAGCACGAACGGAGAGAGCTTGAGGTCTGCGACCGTCTCCGTACCGAGCGAGCCCGAGGCGGAGTAGGGATTCCACGAGAGGCTCTCGTTGTCCGTCAGCGATCGGTGCACGAACTTGGTCGCGGGAACCAGCTGCCAGACGCGTGCCCCCGGGTCTTGCACGCCGTCCTTCGGGTTGCGGGCCTGAATGTTCGGGTACACCTGCACCGTGCGGTGATGCGCGTTCTTGTCCACGACCGTGTTCAGTCCGGTCGGCGACAGCGATCCGCCGAGAAAGACCACCTCTGGATACGCAACGACGACGATGAACACCGCCATGAGCAGTGCGATCAGTGGGTGGGGCAACCGTCGGAGGCGAGTCACGGGATGTGCAGCGTAACTTTCGGAATCCTGACGGCACCTGTTCGCGCGACACTGCGCTCATGGAGGAGCTGCTCACGCTCGCACGCGGGTTTCCGCAGCGGTCGGTCGCGTCCGGCGATGCAGTACTGACCGACGGGGAGTCGGGCGGGACGCTCTACGTGTTGCTCGAAGGCGCACTGCGGGTCGAGAAGGCCGGGCAGCTGATCGCGACGGTCACCGAGCCGGGTGCGTGCGTCGGTGAGATGTCGTTGTTGCTCGGCGTCCCGGCGACGGCCGATGTCGTTGCGAACGAGCAGTCGCTGCTCGCCGTGATCGACAACGCGCCGGCGATGCTCGCCCACGATGCGGAGCTGCCGCTCGCGCTGGCGCGCCTGCTCGCCGCGCGCCTGCACGTGATGACCACCTACCTCGCCGACATCAAGCAGCAGTACGCCGATCACGAGGGTGGGCTCGGCATGGTCGATGTCGTGCTCGGCAGCCTGATGCGGAGCTCGGGTACCCGGAGCGAGCTCGCGTCGGAGCGGGACCCCGAACCCGAGTACTAGACCCCGGCGAACGATCGTTCCTCGACGCCGGCTAGCGACGACCAGCGGGCGTGTCCGGCCTCGGTGTCGATCTCGACGCACGCGGGGATCGGACCGCGCTGGCGCCCCGCGTTCACCACGGTTGTGGAGCCGATCAGGTCGATCCAGTCGCCGTCGTCCTTGAACGGCGACTCGTGCACGTGGCCGCACAGGACGATGGCCGGCTGGTACTGATCGATCCACCGCACCAGGTCCTCGTCGCCGTAGTGCCGCTTGCCGGTCCAACTCGTGGGCGACGCGTCGGGCGGCGCGTGGTACACCCATATCCACTGCCGGCCGGCAACGAGCTCGGCGTCGGCCGCGAGCTGCTCGCCCACGACCTCCCGTGTTCGCGGTCCGTCCCACCACGGGCACACCGTCACGAACACTTTCTCGGTTTCCAGGCGCGTTCCGTCGACGAGCACACCACTCGCAGTCTCGCCTTCGAGCCAGCGGGCGGAGAGCTCGCCGTGCTCGTTGCGGCCGTTGAGATCGTGGTTGCCCGAGCAGGCGGCGACGGCGGTCTTGGCGGCCATCCGTGACATGTACTCGAGCACGACCGCGATCTGCGCGTCGGGCTCGACGATCGACGCGATGTCGAGATGGTCGCCGGCCAAGACCACGAGGTCGAACTCACCCGCGACCGAAGAGACCCAGTCGAGCTGCTTCAGCGTGTAGTGGAGATCGGATACCAGCAGGATCTGCATCGCCGGCGATGCTACGCGAGCCGCCCGAGCTCGAGTTACGACGGTGAGCGGGAGGCGATCGTCAGATCGTCGTTGCAGACCTTCCCCGAAGCGAGCGACGGCCGTGCGTACATGCCGAAATGCGCCTGCTCCAGTCGGCCGTGCCCTCCGTTCACCCGGGCCCGGGCGACGAGCTCGTTGTCCTGGAGGACGGACATGTGCCCGTGCCGAGGATCGAAGTCGATCGTGATCGTGAGGTGAACCCACCGCCGCATCGGGAACGGGCGGTGCGTTTCGATCTCGGTGATGTGCTCACCCTGGTTCGGCACGTGGAACACGTTGACCCAGCCACCGGGATCGAGATTCACGGTGACGACACGCTTCCAACGATCCGAAGCGTCGGCCGAGAGCGTCGCCAAGCTCACCCAGTCGTCTCGCTGCATCGTCACGTCGGCCCAGACCCAGATGTCGATGACCGCCGGCGTCGCGAAGCCGCCGCCGGGGAGGCGCCACAGTTGCACGGTCGGGTAACCGCGATGATTGGGCCCGTCGGTGTCCGCGCTCATGCCCGGCCCGGCGAGCCAGCCGCAGTGCGCCAACTTGCCCGTGTGCCGTGGCGACCCAACGAGTGCTTGGCGAGTCGACGAGGTCTGAGGTGAGACGTACATGCCGGAGAAGTCAGCGAGCGACTCGAAGCCGGTGGTGAATGTCCGCGCCGTACGAGTGCTCGGCGGCGCTGCGGGACGCGTGGTCGTTTCTGCAGACGGGTGCTGCGTTCCGGATGCGCTGCATGACAGGAGCGCGGCGCTCACACGCAGCGCGGCGCCGGCCGACCGCCACAACATCGACCAACCCTACGGGCATGTCCGCCGAATCGGGTCCGTACGTCGCTCGAATCGCTCGCTACGCTGAGTACCCCTCGGGGGCGTAGCTCAGCTGGCTAGAGCACCTGCTTTGCAAGCAGGGGGTCGTGGGTTCGAGTCCCATCGTCTCCACCGCGAAAGTCCAGGTCAGGGGTCTAATACCCGCCTGGCCCCAGGATCAATTCACCGCCGTGACCTCTACGT
>JBBQER010000132.1:0-8086 GCA_038320885.1 Acidimicrobiia bacterium | reverse complement strand
ACGAGACTGCTCGCAACCTGTTCGCACCAACCGACACGCGATCGGAACAGGAAGTCGTCGACCACATCGACACCATGCGGCGCGAGCGGCGCGCGAAGCGAGTAGCGCACGTTTGCACCGAGCCACGCCTCCATCGCTCTGACCTTGTCGTAGGTGGTAGGCACCGACGCCGCGATCCGGCGGGCGAGCGCGCGCACCCGATCGGTGGTGACGGGAACCCGCGCGAACTCGCTACGAACGCCCGCGGGTTCTGCGAGCGAGTCGGCCGCGCGCAGGATCGCGGCGGTGGCAAGGATGCGACGGCTCGTGACGGTGTACGTGGACCCGCGCCCGTACCCGCCGTCGACCGTGACCGTGCCGTCGGGATGGCCTTGCAGCACACGATCGGTCTCGACGGAGACGGGGCTCGGCGCCGCGAACAACACGTTGGAGTAGCCGGTCTCGACGCGAAAGGTCTGGCGCAACGTCTCGCCGGAGAACGCACCAACGTCGGTCGGGTCGCGGGAGATCGCCACCGAGCGTCCACCCCGGTTGAGCATCGTCTCCTGCGGATCGGACTGCGACCAGGCGTGGCCGTTCCAGCTGTCGAACGTCTGACCACGCCAGAACTCACCGCGCGACGCATTCACCGTGAACACGACCCGGTCCGAGAGTCGCGGCCGGGCGGTCATGTCGACCTCGGGGGTGGCGCGCAACGACGACGGTGCGCCGAGCAGATCACCGACCGACGGGTCGAGCCCGGGCCAAACGTGGCGGCCGAGGTGGTCAGTGATCGAAGGACCGAGCGCGACCACGGCAACCGCGACCATCACTGCGATACCGACGGCGACACGCGTGAGCTCCGCGCCCCGCCGGGCCAGCGGCGCACCGTGGGGCAGCGGCCGGACCGACTCGGCGTCGGCCCGATCGACAAGGAGCAAGGCGACGAGCGTCGCCCCCGCCCAGCACACGAGCAACGGACTCGTGTCCGATCCCGCGAACGACGCATGGCGGAGCGCGCCGAGCCCGCCCATCCCGAGCAGCACCACGACGACCCGCCGGGTCGAGAGCGACGGCAGCGCCAGCACTCCGAGCAGCGCCGCGGCCGCACCCGCGAGTGCGCCGAGGGCGAGCGGCCAACCGGCGCGACTCGCGGCGATCGCGCCGACCGCGCCGAGCGCGATGGCCACAGGAACCGCGACGATGCGCCAGGGAGAGCCGGGCTGCCACACGTTCGCATGGTTCTTCGGACGGCTCTTCGGGCGGCTCATGCGCGCACGACTTCCACGGGCCAGCCGGCCGGAGGGACACCCGATTCGCCCGCGACCGCCCGCGCCAGGCGCCGGCCAAGGTCACGCTCGTCGACAACCCGGGCGGAAGCCGGTCCGCGCTCCTCACTCGTGCAACACCAGACCGCGGCGCCGCTCGCGAACATCGCGCGTCCGAGGCCGGCGGCGCGGCTCGCGGCGGCTTCCGCTTCTTCCGGTGTCCCGTTGAGATCGACCACGATCGCGCACCCGAAGGCCGCGGGCGGTTCGTGGTCGCGAACAACGAGCGTGCCCCGCCGCGCGCTCGACGGCCAGTGCACGAGGCGCGCCGCGTCGCCCGGAACATACGGTCGCACCGCGCGGACCGTGTCGCCCGGCGCCAGACCGGGTGTCGACGTGATCGCCAGCAAACCGTCGAGTGGCCGCTCGCGTAAACGCGGTGCTGCGCTGTTCGGTCGCGCCGACACCGACATCGGCTGCGGCGCGACCGACAACTCGATCGGAAGCTGCACGCGCACCACTCGAGTACGAACGAATACCCCGAGCGGCGCCGATGTGCGCATCTCGACGCGAAGGGTCCGGACGACGCCCCGGTGGCTCGCGACGCGTGGGATCACGCCGGATGCCGGCGCGGCGGTCACCCACCAGCGGCCGGGGGGCTCGAGCACACGAAGCTCCACTCGCGACACGCGGCCGCGGAGTTGTACGTGAACGTCGTAGTTCTCACCAACGGTCGCGTCGGCGGGCGTCCACGCGTCGATCTCGATACCGGCGAGCACGACGATCGGCCAGATGATCCCGATGACGAACAACGCGAACGCGAAGACACCGACGGCTACGACACTCTGCTCGCCGGAAGCTGCACCCGCCGCAACGCCGTAGGCGCCCAGCGTGAACAGGACGATCGACGTCAGCGTGAGCTCGCCCGGACCGCTCACACGCGACCGATCAGGGGCGCGGCGAATCGACCGCGCCGACGATCTCCGCGACCGCCAACCAACCCGCCCGGACGTCGACGCCGTGGGCGAGCACGATGCGATGCGCCAAGGCGGCGGGCGCGACGCTTTTCACGTCGTCGGGCGAGACGAAGTCGCGACCCATCACCGTCGCATGAGCTTGCGCGGCTCGCAGCAGGCCGAGACTCGCGCGCGGCGAAGCGCCGAGCACGATGCCGGGATGATTGCGCGTCGCGTCGGCAACATCGAGCACGTAGTCGCGCACCGTGTGCGCGCAGTGCACGGCGCGTACCGCGGCGATCGTGGCCGCGAGCTCGGACGGAACCGTGACCGGCGTCAGTTGGTCGAGCGCGTCGATCCCACCTTCGCCGTCGAGGATCTCGCGCTCGGCCGCGCGCCCGGGCAATCCCAGGGTGCACACGAGCGCGAAACGGTCGAGCTGGCTCTCGGGGAGCGGGAACGTTCCCGCGCTGCCGAACGGGTTCTGCGTGGCGACGAGGAAGAACGGATCGGGCAGCTGGTGCGTGGCGCCGTCGACCGTCGCCTGGCGTTCCTCCATGGGCTCGAGGAGCGCGGCTTGGGTGCGCGGCGACGCGCGGTTCACCTCGTCGACGAGCACGACGTTCGCGAAGATCGGCCCCGGCCGGAAATCCCAGAGCCCGGTCGAGGCGCCGTACACCGACGTACCGGTTACATCCGCGGGCAACAGGTCGGGCGTGCACTGCACGCGGCCGTACCGCCCGCCGATCGCGGCGGCCATCGACTTGGCGAGGAGCGTCTTGCCGGTCCCCGGCATCCCCTCCACCAGGAGATGACCACCCGCGAGCAGCGCGACCAGCGAGAGTCGAACCGTGTCGGGCGCACCGCGAACCGCGCTTCCGACCGCGTCGAAGAGCTCGGCCGCCACCGCGCGCGGGTCGCGCGCTCCTGCCGGGTCGGGCACGTTGGGGAGCTGCATCCTCGCTCCAGGGTAGATGACCCCTGACCCCTCCCGATCCGCGCTCACCACCCGCCGTCGGAGCCGGCGAGGAGCGCGCCGAGCAGCTCGGTCATCCAGGCGTACAGCGCGTGCATCTCGTAGCTCGGCTCGGTCGGCTCGAGCGCGGAGAAGTCCCAGTCGGGGGTGACCTCCAGCGCGGTGCCGATCGCCAGCCGGGCGTCGTTGAGCACCCGGATCCAGTTCGCGGCCGGCTCCTCGGCGAGCACGATCTCACGCGCACCGGGGACCTCCGCCACCGGGACGGCGTTGTCGAGGCTCCGGATCACGTCGGTCATGGCCGTGAGCCGCGACTCGACCAGCCCATCGTGGGCGGTGTCCTGCCATTCGGCTTCCAACTGCTCCTCGGTCGGGTCGAGGTAGGCGCGCGGGAACAGCCGTTGCGTGACGGCGTCGAGGTTCGATCCGTCGGTCAGCATCCGGCCCAGATCCGAGAGCACCCACTGGAGCACCTGGATCTCGCGGTCGTGCAATGTCAGAACGATGGCATCCGGGCGGCGCGCGACCGTCGGCCGTTCACTCATCTCGAGTCCCTCACGTGTCGTGTTGCATCGTGGCCCAGAGCCCGTGCGCGTGAAGGCGGGCGACATCGACCTCGCAATGTTCGCGCGTGCCGTTCGCCACGACGGCTTTGCCTTCGTTGTGCACCTGCAGCATGAGCTGGCGGGCCTTGGCCTTCGAGTAACCGAAGAGTTTTTGAAACACGTAGGTGACGTAGTCCATCAAGTTGATGGGATCGTCCCAGACGAGCACGACCCACGGGACGTCGGGCCGTGCGTCGGTGGTGCCGAACAGCTCCTCGACCGTGTCGGGGACGACGATCTGCTCGGTGCCGATCTCGGCGACCACCGAAGCGCGAGGCCGGATCAGAACGCGCCGGACGCTCACGCCTCGGAACGAAGCTCCGCGGCGATGCGCGACAACAACCCGTTCACGAACCGTCCGGAGTCTTTCGTGGAGTACTGCTTCGCGAGCTCGACCGCTTCCGTGATCACGACGGCGGTCGGGACCTCCGGGAGCCAACCGATCTCGAACGTCCCGATACGAAGCAGCGCGCGGTCAACCACGGGCATGCGCTCGAGCGACCAGTGCTCGGAGAACTTTGCGATGATCGCGTCGATCTCCTCGTGATGCTCGTCCACGCCGAGCACGAGGCGTTGCGCGTACTCGTCGGGCGGAACCGGAAGCCCCTCGACGAGCTCGGAGCCGCGTACGTTGCGCTGCTCACACTCGTACGCCAGACCAAGCGCCCGTTCGCGCGCCGCTCGACGCGTCGGCACCCCGCGCTCCCTACGACCCGCTCAAGCTCGCGACAAATAGTCGCTGGAGCGCGTGTCGACCTTGACGCGGTCGCCGACGTTCACGAACAACGGCACCTGCACGATCAGACCCGTTTCGAGCGTGGCGGCTTTACGCGCGCCCGACACGCGATCTCCCTGCATACCGGGCTCCGTGTCGGTCACCTCGAGCTCGACCGCGGCGGGCAACTCCACACCCACGATCTCGTTCTTGTACATCGGCAGGATCGCGGTGTCGCCTTCCTTGAGGAAGTTGACGGCGTCGCCCATGCTGTCGGACGGGACATGGATCTGGTCGTAGCTCTCGTTGTCCATGAAGACGTAGTCGGCGCCCTCGCGGTACAGGAACTGCATCTCGCGCTTGTCGATCATCGCGAGCACGACTTTCTCGTCGGCTCGGAAGGTGCGGTCGATAACTGCACCCGTGCGGACGTTCTTCAACTTGGTGCGAACGAACGCGCCACCCTTGCCCGGCTTCACGTGCTGGAACTCGACCACGTTGACGAGGCCTTCCGGCAGGTCGAGCGCCATGCCGTTCTTCAGGTCGTTGGTGGAAATGCTCACAACACGAGATCCTTCGGAGTAAGTGTCAGCGGCTCGGAGCCCGCGGCGGCGACGACGACCGTGTCTTCGATACGCACGCCGCCGATGCCGGGAAGATAGACACCTGGCTCGACCGTGACGACGTCGCCGACGACCAAGGTATCACGGCCGGTCGCGGCCACTCTCGGGGCTTCGTGGATCTCGAGACCCACTCCGTGACCCGTCGAGTGAGAGAACGCCTCGGCCCAACCGGCCCGGGCGATGATGTCGCGCGACGCGCGATCGATGTCGGCACAAGCGACGTCGGCGGCGACGAGCGCGCGTCCCGCCTGCTGACTCTCCAGCACGACCTCGTAGAGGTGACGCGCATCGGGGCCCGGATCGCCGACCGAGACCGTACGCGTCATGTCGGAGCAGTAGCCGTCGACGATGCATCCGAAGTCGCACACGACCAACTCGTTGCGACCGATGACGCGATCCGTTGGCCGTGCGTGCGGCTTCGCCCCGTTGGGGCCGGCCGCGATGATCGGATCGAAGCTGTTGCCGCTCGCGCCGCGTTCACGCATACCGAACTCGAGCTCCAGCGCAAACTGGCGCTCGGTTACACCGTCGGCGAGCCGGGTCAGGATCGCCTGGAACGCGTTGTCGGCGATCGCGCACGCGCGCCGGATGCGGTCGATCTCGCCGAGATCCTTCACGCGTCGCAGGTCTTCCACGAGCGCACCGGCGGGAACGAGCTCTCCGCCCGCGAACGTCGCCACGAACCCGCGCTGCTCGGCCCAGGTGACGCTGTGATCCTCGAGACCGAGGCGCGCGCCGGGCGTGATGAGCGCGGCCAGCGCCGTGTGTTGGGCGGCGGCCGTGAGCCCGATCTCGATGCGGACCTCGCCATCGACTCCGGCCGCGCCGAGTTGCTCCCTCGACTGCTCCGTATAACGCCCGTCGGTCACGAACAACGCGTCGTGCGGTGTAACCATCAGCATCGCCGCCGACCCGGTGAACCCCGTGAGGTACCGGACATTGGCGAGTTTGGTCACGAGGAGCGCGTCGATCGACGCCGCCTCGAACCGGGCGCGCAGGCGCGCGAGGCGCGGCGCGATGTCGAGCGGGGCGAGTTCGGACGTGACGATCATCGCTGCTCCTGGTTGTTCTCCGCGAGGCGCGCGCCGACCGCCTCGATCGCGAGCCGGTATCCCTCCGAGCGTAGGCCCGTGATGGTGCCGTCGACCACGGCGGCGATCACCGAATGATGACGCCAACCCTCCCGCGCGTACGGATTCGAGAGATGCACCTCGATCTTCACACCGTCGAACATCGCGAGCGCGTCGGTGATCGCGTACGCGTAGTGGGTGAACGCACCCGCATTGATCACGATCGCCGCGCATCGCCCGCGAGCACCGTGGATCGCGTCGACGATCGCGCCTTCGTGGTTCGACTGCACGTGCTCGACGTCGTGACCGAGCTTCGCCGCGGTCTCGCCCGCGAGCGCGACGAGCTCCGCCAGGGTCGTGGTGCCGTAGTGCTCAGGCTCGCGCTCGCCCAGGAGATTCAGGTTGGGTCCGGAGAGCAACAGGATCTTCGCCATCAGGCCTCCACTCGGATCGCAGCCAACGCCTTGCGCACGGCCCCCGGTTCGGGATCGACCACGAGCTCGATCCCGTCGGCGCCGTCGAGAACGAAGGTGAGCCCACCGCCGGACTTCTTGTCGCGCGCCATGAGCGCGAGGAGATCGTCGGCGCGCAGACCGGCCGGTGCGTACGTGGGCAGGCCGAGCCCGCCGACCAGGCCCTCGGTGCGGCCGACGAGCTCGGGCGGCACCCGTTCGAGGACAGCGGCGAGGTGCGCGGCGAACACGAGACCGATCGCGACCGCTTCTCCGTGCAACAGCGCGTGCGCGGTTGCGGTCTCGAGCGCGTGCGCCACGGTATGGCCGTAGTTCAGCACCGCGCGTACTCCGGAACGCTCGTACTCGTCGGCCGCGACCACTGCCGCTTTGATCTCGGCGCAGCGGGCGATCACGTCGGCAAGCACCGCGGGATCTCGCGCGACGAGCGCGTCGACATGGCGCGTGACGAAGTCGTCGCCCATCAACGCGTACTTTGCGATCTCGCCGAGACCGCACCGGTACTCACGGTCGGGCAACGTCGCCAGAACTGTGGGATTCGCGAACACCGCGCGCGGCTGATGGAACGCGCCCACGAGGTTCTTGCCCTCGGGCAGATTCACGCCGGTCTTTCCGCCGATCGCACTGTCGACCATCGCCAGCAACGTTGTGGGAACATGCACGACATCGATCCCGCGGTAGTACACCGCCGCCGCGAAGCCGGCCGTGTCTCCGACCACTCCCCCGCCGACCGCGACAACGAGGTCGGCGCGCAACAGCCCCCACTGCGCAAATCCGCGATGCAACTCCTCGACGGTGGTCAGCGTCTTGGCGTCTTCGCCCTCGCCGATGAGGAACTGCTGGTGCTCGACCCCCGCGGCCGACACTGCGGCGCCGACGACGCCTCCGACGTAGCGACCGACCTCGGGCTGAGTCACCAGCGCGACCTTGCGCCGCCCCCGGAGTTGATCGGCCAGGGCGTCGTAGTCGTTGTCGATGACGATGTCGTAACTGCGGTCGCCGAGCGCAACCGGGACGCGCCGGCTCACGATGAGACTCCGTTGACTTCTTCGAATACGGCGAGCACAGCGTCGGCAACCGCGTCGAGGTCGTGCCCTTCGGTTTCGATGATGCGATCCGCGGCCGCCGAGTACGCGTCTTGGCGGGCGGCGCCGAGCCGGGCCAGCGCACCGTGCGGATCACCGGCGAGCAGTGGGCGGCCCGAATCGTTCCCGACGCGCGACACGAGCACGTCGGTGGGCGCGTGCAGCCACACCACGACCCCGGTTTCTCGCAGCCGCCGCCGGTTGTCGGCGTCGACGATCGCGCCGCCGCCGGTCGCGATCACCAGGGGCACCGGTGACGCGCATGCATCGGCGATCGCTTGGCGTTCGAGCTCACGGAAGCGCTCCTCGCCGGCAGTGCGGAAGATCTCATCGACC
>JBBQER010000131.1:0-8173 GCA_038320885.1 Acidimicrobiia bacterium | reverse complement strand
GACAGGGTGGAGGGCATGATCAGTGCGCCGCCGATCCCCATGAAGGCTCGTGCCGCGATCAACTCGCCGGCGGACCCGGACAGCGCAGCGGCCGCGGAGCCGAGGCCGAACAGGACGATGCCGATCTGCAGGGCGCCCTTGCGGCCGAACCGGTCGCCGAGGCTCCCGGCGGTGAGCAGCAGGCACGCGAATACCAGCGTGTACGAGTCGACCATCCACTGCAGCTGACTGAACGTCGCGTCAAGATCGGTCTGGAGGTGCGGCAGCGCAACGTTGAGAATCGAGTTGTCGACGATGATCACGAGCAGGCTGAGACACAGCACCCCGAGGATCCACCACCGCAGCCGGTACGAGCGGGTCGTCCGGTCGAATGGGAGCAGTTCGGGGGGTGCCGCAGGTGAAGCCATGAGGACACGAACGCTATCGAAGGCGCTGGGCTTCCCGATCCCGCGATCTGAGCGCCCGATAGCCGATCGACCCCGCGGCCAGGCCGAACGCGATCGATCCGATCGCCAGGATCGTGTGGACCACCTTGAAGCCCATCGTCTGGTCCTGACCGGCGATGATCCAGACCCGCGTGATCCACACCCACAACGTCCAGATGCAGAGCGCGACCAGGGTCCACGCGGCTCGGCGGCTCATCGAAAGCAGTTCAGTGCGAGGCGTTCGCGACGGCGGCGAGGCAGCGCTCGATCGCGGCCGCCGACGCGTTGGCGAGCGGCATCCGCACGTCGGGTGAGGCGATGCGACCCTGGGCATGGAGCACGCCCTTGAAGACCGCGGGGTTGGGCTCGGAGAAACCGGCCTGGATCATCGGCAGCAAGGCCTCGGAATGGGCGCGACCGTCGTCGAGCTTGCCCGCCAGCGCGCACTCGACCATCGCGACGAACCGAGCCGTGCAGAGATGCGCCGCCGCCGCGATCGCACCCGCGCCGCCCATCACCACGGTCGGGAACGCGAACGCCTCGTCGCCACCGAGCACGGCGAACCCCGGGGGTTTCCCCGCGAGCAGCTCGAGCGTGTCGGCGTCGATCGACGCGACGGCCTGCTTCACACCCGCGATGTTCCGTATGCCGGCGAGCTCGAGCAACGCCGGCGCGCCGAGCCCGCGTCCGGTGCGAGACGGGATGTTGTACGCGATGACCGGAACCGGGCTGACGGCAGCCACCGCCCGGTAGTGCTCGATGATCGCGGCTTCCGACGGCCTCACGTAGTACGGCACGACCACGAGCGCGCCGATGACGGCGGGGATTCCCGCGATCGCCTGCGTCGCGGCAATGGTCGAGCGCGTGTTGTTCGTTCCTGTGCCGACGATCAACGGGGCGCCGCGGTCCGCGCACACACGCGAGCACGCGGCGATGACCGCCTGCTTCTCGTCGGCGTCGAGCGCGGGCGCCTCGCCCGTGGTGCCCAGCGCGACGATTCCCGCCACACCGTCGGCGAGATACTCGCCGCAGAGCCGCTCGATCGCCTCGATGTCGACCGCTCCCGACGCATCGAACGGCGTGATCAGCGGGACCCACACTCCGTGGAAGTCGAGGTCACACGGCATGCGGAAAGCGTAACAGTCAGGGGCACCCGAGTACCCTCCGTCGTCGTGCCCCTCGGCCTTCAGATCGCTCACACCGTCGCGGTCGGCGCGGTGAGCGGTGTGCTCTCGGGCATGTTCGGCATCGGCGGCGCGGTGCTCACGACTCCCGCGATCCGGGTACTCGGGGCAACCGCGCTCGAGGCGATCGGATCGACGCTGCCGTCGATCCTGCCGTCGTCGATCTCCGGGTCGCTGCGCTACAACCGCGAGGGATTCGTCCGGCACCGCATCATGATGATCACGTCGGCGTTCGGCATCCCGGCGTCGGTGATCGGCTCCCGGTTGTCGCAGGCGGTGCCCGGCAACGGGCACGCGCTGATGATCGCCACGGCAGTGCTGGTCGGCTACACGGCGTACCGAACCGCCTTCCCGGGCACGCCCCCACCGGACGCATCCCTGCCGGAGACGCTGAGCGAGAGCTGGTGGCTCCTCGGCCTGATCGGGATCGCGGCCGGCGCGCTTTCGGGACTGCTGGGCATCGGCGGGGGCATCCTCATGGTGCCTGCGTTCTCGACACTCGTCGGGCTGACACTGAAGGACACGATCGCGACCTCGCTCGCCTGTGTCGGCGTGTTCGCGATCCCCGGCACGATCACGCACGCGATCCAAGGGGACATCAACTGGACGTTCGCGCTCGCGCTCGCGGCCGGCGTCGTCCCCGGTGCTCGCATCGGCGCGCACTTCACGATCGGAACGACAGATCGCACACTGCGCTACACCGTTGGCACTGCGCTCGGCGTGATCGCGCTAATCTACGGCATCGGCGAGCTCTTCGCACTCAAGTAGGCCGCGCGCTCGAACACGTCGTCGAGCATCTGCGACGTCAGCCGGCCGGTAAACGTGTTCTGCTGGCTGGGGTGGAAGGCGCACAGCACCGCGATCGGACCGCATTCGACGTCGAGCCCGTGCGCGAAGCGGGGCCGCCGCTCCGGGAGCGCGACCGCGCCGTACGCCGCGCGCAGCAATGACCACACCGCCTCGTAGCCGAAGTCGCCGAGCGCGACGATCACCCGCACGCGGTCGAGGAGCTCCAGCTCGCGCGCCAGGTACGGCGCGCACTCGTCGCGCTCGGCGGGCGTCGGCTTGTTCGCGGGCGGCGCGCACCGGACCGCGGCGGCGATGTACGCGTCGTGCAGGACGAGGCCGTCGTCGACCGAGACCGACGTCGGTTGGTTGGCGAAACCGCAGCGATACATCGACGCGAACAGGAAGTCGCCCGACCGATCGCCGGTGAACACGCGTCCGGTGCGGTTGCCGCCGTGCGCGGCGGGGGCCAAGCCCACGATCAACACCCGAGCCCGCGGATCGCCGAAACCCGGCACCGGCCGGGCCCAATAGTGCTCGTCACGAAACGCGGCGCGCTTCTCCCGACCGACCTCCTCGCGCCATTCGACGAGCCGCGGGCACGCGCAGCACTCCGAGATCTCGCGACTCAGCGCGTCGAGCTCTCGGGATCGGACCACCACCATGGGAGCCGGATGCTACGAGGCCGACCGATACCCTCCCCGCCCGATGCGCGTGCTCCTGCTCGTCAACCCAACCGCGTCGTCGGTGACGCCCCGCAAGCGCCGAGCCATCCGCCGGATCCTCGCCACGGAGCACGACGTGGAGGTCGCCGAGACCTCCCGCCGCGGCCACGCGATGCTCCTCGCCCGCGCCGCGGCCCGCGACCGCTTCGACGTCGTCGCGGTGTACTCGGGCGATGGCACGCTCAACGAGGCCGCCACCGGCCTGCTCCACACCGACACGGTGCTCGCACCGCTTCCCGGTGGCTCCACGAACGTGTACTCCGAGACGCTGGGCTACCCCCGTCACGCCGACGACGCCGCCCGCGCGCTGCTCGCGGCGCTCGAGCGCACCGCCGTGAAGCGAGTGAGCGTCGGCATGACGAACGACCGCCCGTTCCTCTTCTGCACGGGCATCGGCTTCGATGCATCGGTGATCCGACGGGTGGAACGGCACAGCCGCCGGCTCAAACGCCTGGCATCGCATCCGCTGCACGTCGCGGCCGCATTCCACACGTTCTTCAGCGCCGACGGCCGGAGCGTGCGGGTCGACATCGACATCGAGGACGGCGCCGGGCACCACGAATCAATCCGCCATGTGCGCTTCGGGATCGTCTCCAAGACGACGCCCTATACCCACCTCGGGCGTCTCCCGCTCCACGTGAACCGGAACGCCGGCCTCGATAGCCGGCTCTCCGTCACCGCGTTCACGCAGCTCAGGGCGCTCTCGCTCATCGGGGGCGCCGCGTCGGCGATGCGGTCCGGCAGGTTCCTCCACAGCCGCAAGGACGTCGTACAGCTCGATGACCTCACCCGGCTCCACGTGCGCGCCGAGCAGCCGTTCCCCTACCAGGTCGACGGCGACGACGTGGGCGACACCGACGAGCTGCGCATCGCGCTCGAACGCGACGCGCTCACGATCGCGTTACCGCCGCCAGCACCACATCGGGGACGTTCGTGATGATGATGTCGGCACCGGCTTCGGCCAGCGTGTGCGCGGCGACGGGATCGTCGACCGTCCAGACGCCCAGCAGCACGCCCGCACGGTGCGCGAGCGCGATGCCGTCCGCGCCGGCCTCGAGCGCGGCCGCGCCGTCGGCGTTGAGCCACGGGTGACCGTGCGCGGCCGCGATCTCCGCGGCGGCCGCGACCGCCTGACCGTGGGTCAACCACGCGCTTGCGAGGTCGGGGGCCTCGGCACGCGCCCGGTCGACGGCCGCGAGATCGAACGACGACAAGACGATCATGCCGTCGTGCGCTCGCACCGCGTTGATCGTCGCCCGCATCACCGAGCCGTCGACGTCGGAATCGGGCTCCCACGGGAGGCACTTCACCTCGGCGTTCAGGACGAGACCGCGGCACGCATCGAGCGCTTCCTCGAGCGTGGCGAGCTGCGGGCGCACCGCGCGGAGCGCGGCCAACGACATCGACGCGATGCGCCCGACGTCACGCACCTCGGGATCGTGGTGGACGACGAGCACCCCGTCGGCGGTGCGCCGAACGTCGAGCTCGACCCCGTCGGCACCGAGCTCACGCGCCCGCGTGAACGCGGCGACGGTGTTTTCGGGGGCGACCGCCGACGCGCCGCGGTGACCGAGCACGAGCGGGCGTCCAGACATCGGCTGTCACACTATGAGGCGGGAGTGATGTCGTGGGGAAGCCAAAGCAACCCGCGAATTCCCGAAACACGTTCCACATTGTGGCGCGTTCGTCCTGATCAGACCCCTTGTAAAGCCCTCCGGAGGGGCCTAACCTGCACGACGCAGCGAGTTCCCGACAGCTCGGCATTCCCGGGAACGAAACGCTTGCGCTCGGGCGCACAGGACGCGGTCTCCCTCCCCGTCTATGCGACCCTCGAAAGGGGATTGAACGTGGCGCTTACCTGGATCCGGACCCACGACTGGGACGCGGAGGAGTGGCGTGACCGCGCCGCCTGCCGCGATACCACTCCGGAATTGTTCTTCCCGATCGGCACCACGGGGGGCGCGCTCGACCAGATCGACGCGGCGCGGCGGGTCTGTGGCCAGTGCCCGGTGACGACGGAATGTCTCGAGTTCGCGCTCGGCACCAACCAGGAATCCGGCGTGTGGGGCGGCCTGACCGAGGAAGAGCGCCGGCGTCTGCGCAAGGGCTCCGAAGCCGCCGAAGCCCAGGTCGGCTAGAGCTACAGCTCGACTCTCGGTACTGCGACCGGGACCGTCACGCGCACCGACGTCCCGTCGTCGCTGCGCATCTCGATCGAGCCGCCGAGCTCGCCCGTCACGAGGGCCTGCACGATGGTGAGGCCGAGCCCGCGCGACTCCTCCAACGAGAACCGGTCCGGCAGTCCCGCGCCGGTGTCGCGCACTTCCATCGTCACGTGATCCTCGTCCCGCCCGAGCAGCACGTGGACCTTGCCCTCGGACACCCCTTCGGCGAACGCATGGTCGACGGCGTTCTGCATCAGCTCGTTCAGCACGACCGCCAGCGGCGTCGCGACCTCGCCGGGTAGCTCGCCCGCGTCGCCGTCGACGACGAAGCGGATCTGGAGATCGGGTGACGAAGCCGTGTCCTCCACCAGGCGGGCCAATGGGCGCACGATCTCGTTGAAGCGGATCACGTCGCCGGCATCGCGCGAGAGCGTTTCGTGCACGATCGCGATCGAGCGGATACGCCGCTCCGACTCGACCAGCGCCGCCCGCGCTTCGGGCGACTGGAGGCGCCGGGCCTGGAGCCGGAGGAGCGCGGCGATCGTCTGCAGGTTGTTCTTCACCCGGTGGTGGATCTCGCGGATGGTCGCGTCCTTCGACAGCAGCATCCGGTCCCGCCGCCGGAGATCCGAGACGTCTCGCATGAGGAACAGCGCGCCGGTCGGCTCGTCGTCCGCGAACAGCGGCAGCACCCGCAGGAACATCGAGACGTCGTCGCGTTCGATCTCGGTCGCGACCGGGAGGTGCCGCCGCATCGCGTCGCGGGCGGCGTCGTCGTCGAAGCCGATGTCGGCGAGATGCGCCCGCTGGGCGTAGGTGTGGATGCCGAGCCGGTGCAACAGGCTGACCGCGTTCGGGCTCGCGAACTTCACGCGCATCTCTTCGTCGATCAGGATCACGCCGTCGCCGACGCGTGGCGCACTCTCGATCTCGATCTCGTCGAGGTCGAAGGGGAACGACCCGTCGGCGATCATCTGCGCGAACCGCTGGAAGGTCTCGAGGTAGGTGCGCTCGAGCTCGCCGGTCCGCCGGGCGAAGGTCGCCGACGACTCGCGGGTCAGGAGACCGATCAGCCGCCCGCCGCGTCGAACCGGGATGCACTGCACGCGCACCCGCTCCTTCGCGCCGATCGCATGCGTATCGGCCTCGACCGACTCGCCCGCCCGCCAGCACCGCGCGAGCAGCGGACGCTCGACCTCGTCGACCACCGTGCCGACGAGGTCTTGCGGATAGCTCGTCTGCCCGGTCACCGGTCGCACCTGCGCGAGGACGACGAACCGATGACCCTCCTCACCCGCGATCGGCGCGAGCAGCACGAGGTCGGCAAACGACAGGTCGGCGAGCGGCCGCCAGCCCGCCGCCAACCGCTCGAGATGGACGAGATCCGCCCCGCCCAGCCTGGTACGGAGTCGAGCCAGGTCGTCGAGCGTGCTCACGCGACGATGCTATTGAGTGTGCGGGTAACGGGCGCGCGTGCGCTCACGTGTCGGCGTACAGCACGCGGGTGATGGCCGCGAGCGCATCGACGTCGCTGATGTCGTGCTCGAAGCCGGGCACGCGCACGACCACGTCGGGTATCCCCGTGAGCTCGGCTCGCAGCTCGGCTTCGCGCATCGCGACGACCGAGAAGTTCGCGAACGACTCGCCGATGGTTCGGAGCACCCGGGTCGTGCGTTCGGGATCGGCGAGCGCCGGGTTCGGCAACGTCGACAGCGCGGCGGCGAGCTCCCCCCGCGCTTCGCAGAAGCGGGCGGCCGCCGACGCTCCGGCCGGGTCGAGCAGCGTGTCGGGCAGCGTCTTGTTCAAGATGAGCGCGCCCAGGTGGAAGTCGCGGTCGAGCAGCGTCGCGCAGAACTGCTGGGCCTCGTACAGCGGGGCGGCCTCGAGCGTCGTGACGACGGCGAACGCCGTGCGGCGATCGTGCAACAGCCGTTCCACCGACTGCGCCCGTTCCACGAACCCGGAATACATCGACTGGAAATTCAGGAAGAACTCCGCGATGTCCTCGAGGAACTTGCTGCCGAGCACGCGATCGGCGAGTTGGTAGAACGGGCGGCTCGCCATGTTGACGAAGCGGGCACTGCGCTTGCCGCCGACGCGGTACGGGAGCGTGAGCCAGCGCAGGAGACGGCCACCGAAGAACTCGCTCATGCGAGCAGGCGCGTCGAGGAAGTCGACGGCGTTGCGGGTCGGTGGCGTGTCGATCACGATCAGGTCGTACTCGCCCGACGCGTGGATCTCGAACAGGCGCTCCATCGCGATGTAGTCGTGACTCTGGACGAAGCGCGCGGTGATGTTGTGGTACAGCCGGTTCTCGAGGATCTTGTGCGCGGTCGCCTCGTCCTTGGCGTAGCGGAGCACGAGATCGTCCCACGACTGCTTGGTGTCGAGCATCGCGGCCCAGAGCTCACCGCGCGGATCGGCGCCGGCCGCCTTCAGCAGCTCGGACGGAACCCGATGCGCGTCGTTCCCGATGCCGTCGAGGCCGAGCGCGGTCGCCAGGCGCCGCGCGGGATCGATGGTGAGCACGAGCGTCTTGCCGCCGAGTCGCACCGACGCGCCCAGCGCGGCCGCGGCGGCAACCGACGTCTTGCCGACGCCACCGGAGCCGCAGAACACCACGATCTCCTTGGTGGCGAAGAGCTGCTCCAGCGTCGTCGCCCGCGCGACGGGGGCCGGGCTCACAGGCCGAGCTCGGCGCCGAGCGCGTCGGCGACCATGCGCGTGACGCGCAGACCGTGATCGCGCACGAAGAGGTACGGCACGTACAGCAACGGAAGATCGACCGCGTCGTGCAACTCGTCGAGGTGCGCGGCGCGCGTGCGGCGCAACGACACTGCGAGCCGCGCCGCGTCGAGCACGGTGACCGCTCCCCCGCCGACGCGTTC
>JBBQER010000130.1:0-8182 GCA_038320885.1 Acidimicrobiia bacterium | reverse complement strand
TCGGCGGAAATGGCGCGTGCAATCGCGGCCCGCCGGACGAAGGACGGACTATCGACCGATCTCGTTGTGTATCCCGACGCGGGGCACGCACTGGCTGGCGATGGAGGCGATGTCGATCCGGGCGCGGTCAAACTCGGCGGCCCGTCGGGATGACGACGCATCCCTGATCGAGGAGATCATCGAGGTCGACGCGGCCCTCGAGTCGGTCGCGGGCGGCGCCGGAACCGACCGCGGTAGTGGGGGAATGGCGAGCAAGCTCGCGGCCGCCAAGATCGCGGCGTGGTCGGGTGTGCGCGCGGTCATCGCGTCGGCCGGCGCGCCGTCGGTCGTCGCCGACGCGTTGGCGGGCCGAGCGGTCGGCACGTCGTTCAAGGCGCGGGCCCAGCGTCTGCCGAGCCGCAAGCTCTGGATCGCGTTCGCGCGTGCGTCGGAAGGACAGATCGTGGTCGATGCGGGCGCGCGCCGCGCGCTCGTCGAGCGCGGCAAGTCGCTGTTGCTCGCAGGCATCCGTGGCGTCGAAGGCGACTTCGAAGCCGACGCCGCAGTCGAGATCGTCGACGAATCCGGTGCGGTGTTCGCGAAGGGTCTGTGCGGGTACAGCTCGACGCTCCTGCGGACGTATCGCGGGCGCCAGACCGCCGAGCTGCCCGACGGACTCCCGCACGAGGTCGTGCACCGCGACGACATGGTCGTCCTCGCGAATTCGCCGGTCGCACCGCAATAAAGACCCTGACTTGACCGAACGGTCAAGGGGTACGCTGGCCCGATGAGTGGCGTCGTGACCAGCGTCGAGGAGTTGGGCCGACGCGCCAAGGCGGCGAGCCGTCTCCTTGCCGCCGCGCCGACTTCGGCCAAGAACGGCGCGCTGGTCACCGCCGCCGAGCTGCTCGCCGAGCGGGCCGCGGAGATCCAAGCCGCCAACGACGCCGACCTCGATGCCGCTCGCGCCGGCGGGATGGCCGAGGGCCCGCTCGATCGCCTGCGCCTCACCGACGCCCGGCTCGCCGGCATGGCCAACGGCCTGCGCACCGTCGCCGACCTCCCCGACCCGATCGGGGAGATCCTCGACGGGTGGACGCCGCCGAACGGGCTCCAGATAACGCGCGTCCGGGTACCGCTCGGCGTGATCGCGATCATCTACGAGAACCGGCCGAACGTCACCAGCGATGCCGCGGGGTTGTGCGTGAAGGCGGGGAACGCGGTGATCCTGCGCGGCTCGTCGAGCGCACTCCGATCGAACATCGCGGTCGCGTCGGTCTTGCGCGATGCCCTCGGGAAGCACGGGCTACCCGAAGACGCGGTCATCCTCGTGGAAGACACCGCACACGCGACCGCCACCGAAGTGATGCAGCTCACCGGCTACGTCGACTGCTTGATCCCGCGCGGCGGCCCGTCACTCATCCAGAGCATTCGAGAAAACGCGACCGTGCCCGTGATCATCGACGGCGACGGCAACTGCCACGTCTACGTTGATGCCGCGGCCGATCTCGACGAGGCGATGAAGATCGTCGTGAATGCCAAGACGCAACGCACGAGCGTGTGCAACACGGCCGAGTCCCTCGTGGTCCACGCCGCGGTCGCCGACACGTTCCTGCCGCAGATCGCCGACGCGCTGCATGCGCACGGCGTCGAGCTGGTCGGCGATGCAGAGAGCCGGAAGCGCTCGCCGCACGTGCAAGCGGCAACCGACGACGACTTCGGCCGCGAGTTCCTCGACCTGAAGATGTCGGTCGCCACCGTGCCCGACCTCGATGCCGCGATCGACCACGTCAACCGCTACGGAACCGGTCACACCGAAGCGATCCTCACGCGTGATCTCGACTCCGCGCGCCGGTTCACGCGTGAAGTCGACGCCGCGGCCGTGATCGTGAACGCATCGACGCGCTTCACCGACGGCGAGGAGTTCGGCTTCGGCGCCGAGATCGGTATCTCGACGCAGAAGCTGCACGCGCGCGGCCCGATGGGCCTGCGCGAGCTCACGACCTACAAGTACGTCATCTGGGGCGACGGCCAGATCCGCGGCTGATACCCCGCCCGTCGAGCAGGAGTCCGCAACCCGTCATGGCCGAGCGCTTCGCTTCCGTTTCCGACGTTGTCCAGAGCCTGCGCGGCGTCGACTACCTCGCCGATACGGGCATCGCCGGCGTCATGTTCCTCGCGGACCGGCTCGAGAAGCCGGTGCTCGTGGAGGGCCCGGCCGGTGTCGGAAAGACCGAGCTGGCAAAGGCGGCCGCCGCGATCCGTGGCGCGCGCCTCATCCGGTTGCAGTGCTACGAGGGCCTCGACGAGTCGAAGGCCATCTACGAGTGGAACTACAAGAAGCAGCTGCTCCGCATCCAGTCCGATCGTGAGCACGAACGCGATTGGGAGACGGTCGAGGCCGACATCTTCTCCGAGGAGTTCCTGCTCACGAGACCGCTCCTGGACGCGATCCGTTCCGAGGAGCCCGGTGTCCTCCTGATCGACGAGGTCGACCGGGTCGAGATCGAAACCGAGGCGCTGTTGCTCGAGGTGCTCTCCGACTTCCAGGTGTCGATTCCCGAGCTCGGCACCATCGAGGGCAACAAGCAGCGGCCGATGGTGTTCCTCACGTCGAACAACACGCGCGAGCTCTCCGAGGCGCTGAAGCGCCGCTGCCTCTTCCTCCATATCGACTATCCCGACGTCGATCGCGAGAAGGAGATCGTTCGGGTGCGGGTTCCCGAGGTCGACGACGCGCTCGCCGAGCAGATCGCCAAGGTCGTGGGCTCTATCCGCAACCTCGACCTCAAGAAGGCGCCGTCGATCTCGGAGACGATCGACTGGGCGCGCACGCTCGTGTACCTCGGCCGCAACGAGATCACCCCCGAGCTGATGGGCGAGACCTTGCACGTGCTGCTCAAGTACCAGACCGACATCACCAAGGCGCGCAAGGAGCTGGGCGTCGACGCGCCCGCCAGTCCTGCGGCGCGCCGCGCCTGACGAGTCGGTGCAATGGAACAAGCTCGACTACGCCCTCTCCCGAGCGAGTGGGCCGCGGGTTTCCGGGAATGAAGCCGTGACGCCGGTGTCGACCGAGCCGACGATGCTCGACGTGCTCCAGGGATTCGTGCACGAGCTGCGTCTCGCCGGCCTGCCGGTGTCGATGACCGAGAACCTCGACGCGATGCGCGCCGTCGAGCACGTGCCGCTCGAAGACCGGGAGGCGTTCAAGACCGCCCTCGGCGCCACGTTGGTGAAGCACCACGGTCATCACAAGGTCTTCGACACCGTGTTCGAGGTGTACTTCTCGATCTTCAGCCCCGGCGTCGACCAGGACGGTGACGGGTCCGAAGGTGGCTCCGACGCGCAGGCCGACTTCGAACAGCTCCGCGCCGCGATGGAAGGCGGCGGCGCGATGGGTCAGCTCTCGAACGAAGAGCTGGCGCAGATGCTGCTCGACGCGCTGATGCGCATGGACACCGAGCAGTTGCGGGCGCTGGCGGCCGCGGCTGTCGCGCGCTTCGCGGGGATGGAGCCGGGCCGGCCGGTGGGTGGCGCCTACTACCTGTACCGCACGCTGCGGCAGCTCGATGCCGAGGGCCTCGTCTCGAAGATGATGGCGCAGGCGGAGCAGGACGACGCGATCGGTGAAGGCGCCTTCGACGAGCGGCTTGCCAAGGAAGAGTACGAAGGCCGGCTCAAGGTCTTGAAGGAGATGATCGAGGCCGAGATCCGCCGACGTCTGGTCGCCGACCGCGGTGTCGAAGCGATGGCGCGCACGCTGCGCAAGCCGCTCCCCGAAGACGTCGACTTCATGCACGCGTCGCGCGAGGAGATGCAGCAGCTCCAGAAGGCGATCTATCCCCTGACCCGCGCGCTGGCGGCGCGCCTCGCCCAGCGCCGGAAGAACCGCCACCGCGGCACGCTCGACTTCCGCCAGACCGTGCGGCACTCCTTGTCGTACGGAGGTGTGCCGGCCGAGCCGAAGTTCAAGCGGCCCCGCCCGTCGAAGCCGGAGATCATGGTGGTCGCCGACATCTCGGGTTCGGTCGCTTCGTTCGCGCGCTTCACGCTGCAGTTCGTCTACGCGATGCAGAGCGAGTTCTCGAAGGTGCGGTCGTGGGTGTTCATCGACGGCGTCGACGAGGTTACGCGGTTCTTCGACGAATCCGACGAGCTTTCGACCGCGATCCAACGCGTCAACACCGAAGCCGACGTGGTGTGGGTCGACGGCCACTCCGACTACGGCCACGCGTTCGAGGTTTGGCACGAGCGTCACATTCGCGAGGTCACGCGGAAGTCGTCGATCATCCTGCTCGGCGACGCGCGGAACAACTACCACGCGTCGCAAGCGTGGACGGTCGGCGAGATGCGCAAGAAGGCGCGACGCGTGTTCTGGCTCGATCCCGAGCCCCGCGGCTACTGGGACACCGGCGACTCGATCGTCTCCGAGTATGCGCCCTACTGCGACGGCGTATACGAAGTGCGCAACCTCCGCCAGCTCCAAAAGTTCGTCGGAGACGTCGTCGGCGTCTAGAGAGAATCGAACCGGCGTGACTTCGCTACCTATACGGTCGCCAACTCACGCCGGTTCGCACTGTCGCGGGGTCCGGCCATCATCCTGCGATGAAGTTGGACCTGCTTCGAGCGCTCACTGATCTCGCCGCGATGCAAGACGGCGTATTCACAAACGACGACGCACGGCGTATAGGTCTCTCGAAACGCCAGGTTGACCGCCGCGTCGGGCATTCCTGGTCGGTTCTCTATGACGGGGTGTACCGGGTGTCCGGGGCCCCGATCACGTGGCATTCCGACCTTCGCGCCGAGGCCCTCGCAGCAGGTGAGGGAGCCGCGATTTCGCATCGTTCCGCTGCCGCGATGTACGAGATTCCCGGCGGGAGCCGCGAGCTCATCGAACTCAGCTGCGTTCGGTGGAGGCGGACCGTCCAACCGAGACTCGTAGTGCACGAGAGTCGCCGACTCGACGCGCGCGACATCAAGCTTGTGGGAGGCATTCCGGTCACGACACCTGAACGCACAATTCTCGATCTGGCTTCACAGTTTCCACGTGCGAACTATCTCGAGTTCGTCGTCCAGGCTGCTCGCCGCAAGCGGCTTGTGAAGTACGAATCAATGAAGGAGATGTTCGACCGGCACGCCCGCCGCGGACTCAAGGGTGTGAGTGCGCTGCGGGAGACGCTCGAGCGCTGGGATCCGAGCAGCCGGGCGACTGAAAGCGAGATGGAAACCTTGCTGCTCCAGGCTCTACGCAACAGCCGGCTGCCCGAGCCGGTGGTGCAATGCGACGTGACCGACGCGGCGGGCCGCTTCGTCGCCCGAACGGACGTCGCCTACCCGGCATTCCGCATCGCGATCGAGTACGACAGCATGCAGGAGCACTCGGACGAGTTCCAGATCGCGCGAGACGCCGCCCGAAGAAATCAACTGCACGCCGCGGGCTGGGTCGTTATCAGCGCCCGCCATGCCGATTTGAAATGCGGCGGCACGGAGATTTGCGATCTGATCGCGGCAACGATGCGTCGAACCCCCGAACCGGCGTGACTTCGCTACCTATACGGTCGCCAACTCACTCCGGTTCGGCCGCCCTAGCCCTAGCGGGGTTGGCGGAGCAGGGTCCAGATCGGCGGGCAACCGTCGATGTCGATCTTCTGCGCGAGCTCGAAGCGGTGGCGCGCGTAGTACGCGATGTTCGCTTCCTTCTGGGTCTCGAGGTATGCGGGGAGGCCTTCGGCGTCGCAGCGCTCGAGCACCGGTGCCAGTACCGCGGAACCGGCGCCGGCACGTTGGAACTCCGGATCCGTTCCGAGGATCCCTAGGTAGTAGTGCGGGCCCGCGATCTCGTGGTGGGCCTTGTCGACCGCACCGAGCAGCGCAACCGCGCGACCGATCCGCTTCCCGGAGTGCACGAGCGTCGGCATGGTCCGCATGTACGTCATCAGCTCGCGGCGGGCGCCGCGCGGGTACGCGCCGGGCGGCAGCCACACCGCGGCGGCCGCGACCTTGCCGTCGGTGTGCGCGACCCAGATGTCGTCGAAGGCGCGCGCATCCTTCACGCCGGAGTTCATGAACGAGATGAGGCATCGCATCTGTGTCGCGAGGTTCGGTATGAAGAATCCGAAGAGCGGATCGTCGTAGAACGCACGCGCCAACGCGGCGATGACGGCCGGTTCCTCGGCGGCGTGCAGGCGATCGACATCGAAGTGGCGCACCGGCGGGAGGCTAACGGGCCGTAGCCTGACCGCGTGGAGGAACTGACCGCCCTGGTGCCCCTCGGTTGGAACGCGCGGCTCGCCGCGGCCGCGGCCGCCGCGCTGGACGATCATCCGGGTACCCGGCCGGGTCGCGTTTCGCGCGTCGACAAGCGCCTCGTGAACGTGCTGACCGCAGAGGGTCGGGTACGCGCGGCCACAGGCGCGGAGTCGCTCGCAACCGGCGACTGGGTGCTGCTCGCCGACGGGGAGAAGTGGCCCGACGTCGTCGCCACGCTGCCGCGCCATTCCGCGTTCGTGCGCGGCGATCCCATGGACGGGACCTCACGGAACGCGCAAGTGGTCGCCGCCAACATCGACACGGTCTTCGTGACCCAGTCGCTCGAGAACGGTCCCAACCTGCGCCGGCTGGAACGGGAGCTGGTGCTCTCCTTCGAGAGCGGCGCAGCACCCGTGGTCGTGCTGACGAAGTCGGATCTGGCCGGCGCCGACTCGGAACGTGACCTCGCCGCCGACGTGGCCGCGGTCGAGCGCACCGCCGTCGGTGCACCCGTGATCGTGACGAGCTCGGTCACGATGGCCGGCGTCGAGGACCTTCGTGGGTACGCAGGCACGGGGTGCACGGTCGCGCTCATCGGGGCGTCGGGGGTCGGGAAGTCGACACTCGTGAACCGCCTGGTCGGCGCCGAGGTGCAGGCGACCGGGGCCGTGCGCTCGACGGACCAGCGCGGACGCCACACCACCACGGCTCGCGAGCTCGTGCTCCTGCCCGATGGTGGTGTGCTCGTCGACACGCCCGGGCTGCGCGCGGTCACCTTGTGGGTGGCCGACGAGGGGTTGCGGCGCGCGTTCATCGACATCGAGGAGCTCGCGACGCACTGCAAGTTCCACGACTGCGTGCACGACCGGGAGCCGGGTTGCGCGGTGCAGGCGGCCGTCGCGCGCGGCGAGATCGATGCGGCGAGGGTCGAGCACTACCGCCAACTCGGCGCCGAGCTCGACACCGTCGCGCGGCGCCAGGAGGAGTGGCGCGAGCAACGCGGTCGTCGCCCGCGTCGCTCGTCCTGACCCTTCAGACCGTTCAGTCGGGGAGCATCGTGCTCACCCGGTCGGCGACACGCGCGAGCGCGAGGAGCTGCCGGCGCTCGCGGCGCCGGAACGGGTGGCCGGCTCTCCCGACGAGCAGGAACGAGCCGCGCGAATCGAGTGCTGCGACCGCGAGATCGTCCGGTCCCGACTCGCCCGCGGCAACCGCCGGCGAAGCGCTGATGCCACTGGCCAACGCGTGCAACATCGACGGATCGGGAGTGTCGTCGCCGGCGGACGCGACGAGCTCCGACTCACGCAGCACCGCCGCCCAGTCGGCATTGAACTCCGAGCGGACGCGCGCGGTGAGCCGGACCGCGAGATCCTTGGCATCATCGGCGGCGCACACGTGCTCCACGGTCTCGAGCGCGTCGAGCGGATCGGGAAACCGCTCGACCCGTTCCCACTGCTCGACGGACGCGCCGTCGACCTCCTCGATCTCCCGGACCAGGAGCTTCACGAGGTCCTCGCTCGCGAGCGTGACCGCGAACTCGTCGACCGCGACGTGCTCACTGCGCTCGAGCACGTCGACACCGACGATGTCGGCGCCGATCGCGCCGATCCGCGACGCGACCAATCCGAGCGCGCCGGGACGGTCGGGAAGCCACACCCGCACGACGAGCCGAACGACGTCGGATCCGTCGGGGCTGTCCCGCGTGGTAGTCATGCCCACGTTCCCCTCACGAAGGCAGGTTACGGCTCGAAGGCGGTGCGCGCGTCGCCGTTACGCGCGGTTCACGCAGCGTTCTTCGTAGACTCACTCGGTGAGCCGATCCGAGCCCAACGAGAAGATCGGGATCCTCGGCGGGACATTCGATCCGGTTCATGTCGGCCATCTGATGGACGCGAGCGCGGCCCGCCACCAGCTCGGGCTCGACCGGATGCTCGTCGTACCGGCCCGCGAT
>JBBQER010000129.1:0-8581 GCA_038320885.1 Acidimicrobiia bacterium | reverse complement strand
ACTGCCTACGGCTTCGCCGACTGGGAAGGCAACGACCGCCACTTCATGGGCTGGGCCGGCACCGGGGCGCACTTCGACCCGATCATCGCGTCGAACGCGGCGGCGTGGTTGCGCGCCAACGCGGCAACACTCGACGAGCCGTGGTTCCTGACGGTTGCGCTCGTCAACCCGCACGACGTGATGTGGTTCCCGATCGACCAGCCCTGGTACGGCGATTCGCACCCCGACGAGGTCGCGCGCGCCCGCAAGGTGCTCGAGCACGCACAGTGGAAGGAAGACGACGTGCTGCCGTTGTTCTCCGACCACTACGACGAGGTGTGCAGCGAGCTGCCCTCGAACTTCGGCGACGACCTGCTCGACAAGCCCGAAGCCCAGCGGCAATGGCGTTGGGATCAACAACACGGGTTGTGGGGCTATATCGATCCCGCCGACAAGAAGCGCTGGCTCCGGCATCTCGACTACTACGTGAAGCTCCAGCAGATGGCCGATCTCTCGCTCGGCACGGTCATGGCCGCGCTCGAGAAGACCGGTGAGTACGACAACACGGCGGTGATCCTTACGTCCGACCACGGCGACATGTGCGGCTCGCACGGGCTGCGGTCGAAGGGACCGTTCGTCTACGAGGAGATCATGCACGTGCCGTGTGTCGTGCGCGTCCCCGATGTCACGACGCCCGGAACGCAGACGGCCGCACTGGGCACGCACGTGGACCTCGCGTCGACGATCGTCGCGCTCGGCGGTGTGGATCCCGCGACGCAACCGTCGCTCTCGGGAACCGACCTGTCGCCGGTTCTCGCCGATCCGGCCGCCTCCGTTCGTGATCACGTGTTGTTCGCGCACGACACCGCGCACACCAACCGGATCAACCACACGCGCTACGCGATCCGCGGGTTCTTCGACGGCACGACGAAGTACGCGCGCTACTACGGCGTCGGCGGCGGCAAGCCGGGTACCGGACTCTGGGGCAAGGACCCGGGTCGCAAGCTCTACGACGTCGACGCCGACTTCGCCGACCAGGAACACGAGTGGTACGACCTCGGTGAGGATCCGCACGAGCTGGTCAACCTCGCCCACGACCCCGCCCGCCGCGCCGACCTCCACGCCAACTACAACCGCCTCCTCGACTACGAAGCCGCCGAGTTCGCCTAGAACCAGGAGCGAACCGGCGTGAGTTGGCGACCGTATAGGTAGCGAAGTCACGCCGGTTCGGGCTTTAGGGGGTCTTGAGGATGTATTCGCTGAGGGTGTAGTTGCGCATCGTGTCGGGGTTGTAGAGCAGCTTGGTGCTGTCGAGCATGATGCGGATTCGCTCGCCGAGGTCGTCGCCGTCGGTCGCGCGGAAGAACTTGTAGATGTCGGTGACGTGTTCGGCCGTCGGCCACGCCTCCTCGACGATCGCCCGGTAGGAGGGCGCGCCGGGCGTGAGCGCGCGTGTCACCGCGTTGCGCACGTAGCGGGCGCGGGGCTGGACCCATTCCGACATCGGCGACTGGTGCCCGTACCAGTGTCCGTAGAACGTCTCGTCGCTCGTGCCCACGGGCTTGTCGAACACGGTCAGCGTGATGATGCCGGGCGAGCGTTCACCGTCGGGCCAGGTGCGCGCCGGGGCGTGCTCGTTGTCGCCGTAGTCGCGGTAGAGGGACTCGGTCACGAGATACCCCGCCCGGCGGACGCCGACCGCTTCCAGCACGGCTTCGTACTGGGCTCGGGTGTCGTGGGCGTCGACCCAGATCGACACCAGTGCACGCACCGGCAGCTCGTCGCCGGGTACCGCGACCATCGACGTCACGTTCGTCGCTTCTTCGTCGTCGATGTCCATCTGCAACCCGCGCGGTGAGCACGCGAGCAGCTGGGGAGCGATCTCATCGAGCAGTTGGGTGCGCACGTCGCTCCCGAAGCGCGACGGACGATCCCACACGAGGTAGATCAGTTTCTCCATGAGAGGGAAGCTAGTGCCCGGACTTTCCCAGCAGCTCTCGTACCGCGTTCGACGTTGCGACCTCGCCGCGGCCGACGTAGGCATCGGCGCGCGCCGCGATGCGATCGGGCTCGTACGTGTAGTTCACCATGAGCGTGGCCGAACGCTCCCGTCCGATCGGGCTCGGATCGGCGAGCCAGTTGATCCGCTCGATGACCGCGCCGTTCGCGAGATGGAAGTTGGCGACCGGATCGAGCACGCGGCCGTCACGCGTTGTCGTCAGGTAGCGGGCGCAGAGCGCGACGAGCGCAGGTTGGATCGCCTCGTCAGCGTCCCACTCGGTGTCGGCGAGTCGCGCCAGCACGCGCTCGGGCGCCGCGGGCAGCAGCTCGCGCTCGTGCGCGCGGATGTCGCCCTCGTGCAACGCCGTGCCGAGCCAGGCGCGGTAGCCGGGGATGGGCGAGAGGGTGACGAACCGGTGGAGCTTCGGGAGATCGTGCCGCAGCTCCTCGATGACCTGCTCGATCAACGCGGTGCCGAGGTTCACGCCCGCCAGGCCGGGCTGGCAGTTGGAGATCGAATAGAACACCGCGGTATCGGCATGGTCGGGATCGAGCTCGGGTGCCTGCGCGTCGAGGAGCGGTGCGAGCTCGCACGGCACGCCGGTGGTCAACGCGATCTCGACGAACACCAGCGGCTCGGTTGGCATCGTCGGGTGGAAGAACGCGAAGCAGCGACGATCGGAGTCGAGACGGTTCTTGAGGTCGGCCCACGAGCCGATCGCGTGCACGGCCTCGTACTCGATCAGCTTCTCGAGGAGCGCGGCGGGCGCATCCCAGGTGATGCGACGGAGCTCGAGGAGCCCGACGTCGAAGAAGGTCGCGAGCTGCGACTTCAACTCGATGTCGAGATCGCCGAGCTCGATCGCGTCGTCGGCGGCGACTGCGCCGGCCGCGAGGCGGAGCTCGTCGGCGCGCAGGTCGATCAGGAACTTCACGCCGTCGTCGATGCCGGTGAAGAGCTTGAGCAGGCGCGCGGTCGACGGGATGAGCGCGTTCCGCAGGGTGCGCTCGGCGGCGCGCCGGGCCGCGTCGCCGACCGCCGCGTTGCGCGACGCGATTGCATGATCGACGGTGACCGGTTCGTTCCAGAATTCGCGCGCGAGCAGCGAGAAGAAGCGCACTCGGCCACGGTCGGCGAGCGCGCTGTAGGCATCCGCGATCGCCGCCACGTCGGCTCGCACGGTTGTCGTGTCGTGCCGATCGAGCAGCCGGGTGATAACCACGCTGACGCGCTGCGCGTCGCGTTCATCGAGATCGGGCCCGACCTCGAGCGCGGGCTTGTGGCCGCGGCGACGCGAGCCGCGGCGGCGAAGGCGGTCGAGGAAGCGACGGGATGCCACGACGCCACTATTGTCCACCCGCCATGCGCGATGCACTGACCGGCAAGGTTGCGATCGTCACCGGCGCGAGCCGGGGCATCGGAGCCGCGATCGCGCAGCGCTTCGCCGCCGAGGGCGCCCGGGTCGCCATCGTCGCCCGCAGCCTCGAGCCGGGCTCGGGCGGACACCTTTCGGGGTCGCTGGCCGAGGTCGCGGACCAGATCGCGCTCGACGGCGGTATCGCACTTCCGATCGTCGCCGACCTCTCCGATCCCGGCTGCGACCGGGCCGGGCTGGTCGGCAAGGTTGCTGTCGAGCTGGGACCGGTCGACGTGGTCGTCAATAACGCGGCGGCGTGCTTCTATCTCTCGATCGACGAGACGTCCGAACGGCGGCTGCGCGTCGCCTACGAGGTGAACGTGATCACGCCGTACCTGCTGGTGAAGGCCGCGGTGCCCGGCATGCGAGAGCGCGGCTCGGGCTGGATCGTCAACATCGCGAGCGTCATCGCCGATCCCGCGCCGCCGGGACTGAAGCGCGGCGGCCAGTTCGCGCGCTCCTCCACCTACGCCCCGAGCAAAGCCGCGCTCAACCGCCTCACCGAGTCGTTCGCGGCGGAGTTCGCGGGTGCAGGCATCGCGGTGAACGCGGTTGCGCCGGAAATGGCGGTGGCGACCGAAGGGGCGACCGCGATGATGGACCTCCCGGCCGAGTGGCTCGAACCGATCGAGGCGCTCGCCGAAGCCTCACTCGCGCTCGCCACGTGCGATCCCGAGCGCGAAAGCGGGCTGGTCGTGAAGTCCCTCTCCTATCTGCGCGAGCGCGGCCGGACGATCCAGACGCTCGACGGCCGCGGCGCGCTCGCGTGAGCAGCGATGGGCTCGAGGGGCGCGTCGCGCTCGTGACCGGCGGTGGGAGTGGCATCGGACGAGCGACCGCGCTCGTGCTCGGTGCGCGCGGCGCTTCGGTCGCCGTAGCCGACGTCGACGAGGCATCGGCGGTCGAGACCGCGCAGCTGATCGGTGACGACGCTCGCACGACTGCAGTGCACGCCGACGTGACCGATCCCGCGTCGGTGGAGCGTCTGGTCGCGACGACCGTCGAGTGGTTCGGCGCGCTCGACGTCGCCTGCAACGTCGCCGGTGTGTCGAACGAGCAGAAACCGTTCACCGACCACACCTTGGCCGAGTGGCAGCGCGTGATCGACGTCGACCTCACGGGCGTGTTCCTCTGCATGCAGCAGGAGCTGCGCCAGATGGTCACGCAAAGCCGTGGGGCGATCGTCAACGTGTCGTCGGGTGCGGGAGTCGTGGCCGCTCCCGGCCAGCCGCAGTACACGGCCGCGAAGCACGGCGTGCTCGGTCTGACCAAGCAGGCCGCGCAGGAGTACGCACGCTCGGGTATTCGCGTGAACGCAGTGCTGCCCGGTCAAACCGAGACCGCGCCGATGCGTGCCTATCTCGATGCGCAGCCCGACCACGGCGAGCGCATCCTGCGCCGATTGCCGGCGGGTCGGATGGCAACGCCCGAGGAGATCGCGGAGTCGATCGTGTGGCTCTGCTCCGACGCCGCGTCGTACGTGAACGGCGTTTCCCTCCTGGTCGACGGCGGCTTGATCGCGCGCTAGCTGGGTCGCGCTCGCTGCGGCCGCATCTTTCGGGGTCCCCGGGCGAAGCTCTGCTTCGCTTGGGGCTACGACTCTCCGGCCGCGGCCGCTCGGCCGCTCCCGCCAGTTCGCTGCGCCGCCTCCGGCGCTCCGCTCACGGCCGCGTGAATCGCGAGGCGCGTAGCCTTGCCGGGTGTTCAATCCGTATTCGCATGCGTTCCACGACGATCCGTTCCCGATGTACCGGGACCTGCGTGACAACGCGCCCTGCTACCACAACGACGCGCTCGACTTCTGGGCACTTTCCCGTTACGACGACGTGCTCGCCGCGCTGCACGATCCGCAGACGTATTGCTCCCGCTACGGCATCACGCTCGAGCAGGACAACTCGCTACCCATGCTGCTCACGACCGACCCGCCCGATCACACCGATCTGCGGCGCCTCGTCAGCCGGGCGTTCACACCGCGCCGGGTTGCCGACCTCGAAGCCGCGGTGCGGGAGCTGTCGCAGGGATTCCTCGCGCCGTTGCTGGAAGAGGGCAACGGTGATCTCGTGGCCGACTACGCCGCGCGGCTCCCGATGGACGTGATTGCGCGCATGCTCGGCGTCGAGCGCGACGACGAGGAGTCGCTCCGCCTCTGGACCAATGCCCTGCTCGATCGTGACGAAGGTGTACCCGACGTGACTCCCGCCGGGATCGATGCCGCGATCAACCTGTTCAAGTACTTCTCGCAATTCGTTGCGGAGCGCCGGGCCGCGATCGCACAGGGCACTGGCCCCGATGATCTGACGACCGCACTCTGCACGGCAGACACCGGCGACGACGAGCTCACCAATGAGCAGGTCGTCGGGTTCTGCTTCTTGCTCATCATCGCCGGCAACGAGACGACCACCAAGCTGCTCGCCAATTGCCTGCTCGCGCTCCAGCGGTTTCCGGCCGAGCGCGCCAAGGTCGTGAACGATCCCCGCCGCATTCCCGACGCGGTCGAGGAGATCCTGCGCTACGAGGGCTCGACGCAGCTGATGGCCCGTACGCTCACACGACCCGTCGAGCTGCACGGCGAGAAGATGCCGGAGGGCGCGAAGGTGTTGTTGTTGCTCGGGTCGGCGAATCGTGACGAACGGGTGTGGGACCGCCCCGACGAGTTCGACATCGACCGTGCGTCAGCCGTGCAACACGTCGGGTTCGGCCACGGCATTCACGTATGTCTCGGCGCCGCGCTCGCCCGTTTGGAGATGCGCGTGAGTCTCGAAGAGATCCTGCAACGCATGCCCGGGTACGAGATCGACGAGGCCGGTTGCACCCGGGTGCACTCGGGCAACGTCCGCGGCTGGGCCGCGGTGCCGATCCGCTGCCGCGCATGAGCGATCTCGCGCGCGACGTCAACGAGATCACCGCGCTCATCCACGAGTACGCGTTCCGCCTCGACGCCGGCGATCTCGACGGGGTTGCCGCGCTCTTCGATCACGGCGAGCTCGGGTCGACTCGCCACGACGGCCGCCTGCGCGGAAGCGCGGAGGCGCGCACCAACTACAACAACGTGATCCTCTACGCCGACGGCACGCCGCGCACGCAACACCAGATCACGAACGTCACGGTGAAGGTCGACGGCACGACGGCCACGGCGCGGAGCTCGTTCACCGTGCTCCAGGTGATCAAGAAGGGGTTTCAACCCATCGTCGCCGGGAACTATCTCGATCGTTTCGAGCAGGTCGACGGGGTGTGGCGTTTCGCCGAGCGCGTCTTCGACCCGCGGATCCTGGGTGACCTGTCCCGGCACATGCGGCGCACGTAGCCTGCGCAAAAGCGGAGTTCGAGAGGAGCAGCGTGAGCAATGAATCGACGCTCGTCGTGCTCGGCGCATCCGGCGACCTCGCGGCCCGGCTCCTGTTTCCGGCGCTGTTGGCCCTCGAACACCGCGAACGCCTCGCCGGCCTGCGGATCATCGGGTACGCGCGCCAGGAGTGGACCACCGACCAGTTCCACGAGAACCTGCGCGCCGCGATCGACCTGGCCGGCGCCCAATACGAAGACAAGTACCTCGACAAGTTCATCGAGCGCATCGAGTTCCACGGGGGTGACCTCTCGGTGGAATCGTTGAGCGTGTTGAAGGACGTGCTCGACGGGCCCGCGATCTTCTATCTCGCGCTGCCGCCGGGCGTATTCGCTGACGCGGCCGACACCATCGCCAAGGCCGGGCTCGCCGACGAGACGAACGGTTGGCGCCGGCTCGTCATCGAGAAGCCGTTCGGCACCGATCTCCCGTCGGCACTGGCGCTCAACGAGCAACTCCACAGCTACTGGCGCGAAAACCAGATCTTCCGGATCGATCATTTCCTCGGCAAGGAGACGGTCCAGAACATCCTCGTGTTCCGCTTCGCGAACCGGTTCATCGAGCCCGTCTTGCGTTCCGCGCACGTCGACGAGATCCAGATCACCGTCGCCGAGACGCTCGGCGTGGAGGGGCGCTCCCGGTACTACGACGGCATCGGCGCGCTGCGCGACATGATCCAGAACCATCTCGTGCAGATGATGACGTTCGCGACGATGGAACCGCCCGCGCTCTGGGACGCCGAGATGCTGCGGGATCACAAGGTCGAGGTGCTCAAAGCGGTGCGGCCCCCCGATCCCGAGATCGACGCGGTTCGGGGCCAGTACACGGCGGGGCTCGTCGAAGGCGTGCCCCGGATCGCGTACCGCGCCGAACCGGGCGTCGACCCGACCTCGCGCACCGACACGTTCGCGGCATTGCGCTTGCACCTCGACACGTGGCGATGGGAGGGCGTGCCGGTTGTCATGCGTTCGGGCAAGCGGCTCGCGGCGAAGGCCCACGAGGTTGCGTACCGGTTCAAGGAGCCGCCGACGCGTCTATTCCGGCACACACCGCTCGAGCACGCGGAACCCAACTGGCTGGTGTTCCGGATGAGCCCGAACGAGTGCACCGAGCTCGTCGTGCGCACCAAGCAGCCGGGTCTCGATCTCGAAGCGCGCGAGTCGGTGCTGCGGGCGGAGTACACCGAAGAGGGTGATCACGAGGCGTCGGCCTACGAGCAGTTGCTGCTCGAGGTGTTGAACGGCGACCACACCCCGTTCCTCCGCTTCGACGAGGTCGAATGGTCGTGGCGCATCGTCGATCCGGTCCTCAAGGCGTGGCAGACCGACACCCCGGAGGACTACGTCGCCGGGAGCGACGGGCCTTCCGGTCAGCACCGCTTCCTCGGCGCCGGTCACTCCTGGCGTCCGTTGCAGCCGACGGACGGTTAGCCGATCTCCCGTTAACACGCCGACGGTTCGAAGGTCGGCCGGGTCGACGGTGTCGACGGAGCTTGGCGTTCGCTGGTGTCGCCGCGGCCGGCGAGGGCGTCGAGCACCCTGCGCGCTTCGGGTGCGAGAACGAGCCCGCTCTGACCGCCGTGCATCGTCGACACACGCGTCGGCAGCGTGACGGTGGTCGTCTCATGGTCGTCGCGTATCGCCGAGAAGTAACGGAGTGCATCGTCGGCGGTGAACCCACTGTCGACGACGATGTGATCGAACAACGCGCGCAGCAACGGGCGCGGGTCGGTCCCGGCGCGCGCCTCGGCGGCGGTTGCGAGTTGACGGAGGGCGAGTTGTTGACGCGTCATGCGGCCGAGGTCAGAGGTGGCATCCTCCCGCCATTGTCCGTCGATGTT
>JBBQER010000128.1:0-8589 GCA_038320885.1 Acidimicrobiia bacterium | reverse complement strand
CCTATGCAAGCCTCGCCGACAGGTGGCTGGTCGAACTGCTCGGCGACGAGACCGGCGTGGCGCTGGTCGCCGTCGGAGGGTACGGGCGCGAGGAGCTCGCCCCGGGCAGCGATCTCGACGTCGTGCTCGTTCATCGGGATCGTCCCGACATCGACGAGCTCGCGGAACGGGTCTGGTATCCCATCTGGGAAGCGGGCATCGCGCTCGACCACCACGTGAACACGCTCGACGGGGCGCTGGCGTTCGGTGATCGCGATCTCGATGCTGCGCTCGGCGCGCTCGACGCGCGCACGGTCGCCGGTGACGCCGAGCTCGGAACCGAGCTCCGCCGGCGAACCCACGAGAGCTGGCGGATCAACTGCAAGAGCCGGATACCAGAGCTCGACGACGTGACCACCGAACGGCACCGCCGCAAGGGTGACGTCGCGTTTCTCCTCGAACCCGACCTGAAGCAGGGACGAGGAGGGATGCGCGACGTCCACGGGTTGCGCGCGCTCGCCGTCGCGATCGACATGCTTCCGCCACTCGACCACGACATCGCGACGGGTGACACCATTCTGCTCAACGCTCGCGTCGCGCTGCACCGCCAGACCCGGCGAGCGGCCGACCAGTTGTTGCTGCAGGAGCAGGAAGGCGTCGCCCACGCGCTCGGATTCGAGGACGCCGACACGCTCATGCAGCAGGTATCGGCGGCGGCGCGGACGATCAGCTGGGCGAGCGACGATTCCTGGCATCGGGTCCGCCGATTCCTCGAGCGACCGGGCGCCGGCTTTGGGCGCGCCGATCGGCCACTGAGCGAGGGCGTCGTGGAGCACGACGGGGAGGTCGCGCTCGCAGACGTTGCATCAGTCGCCGATCCGTCCCTGGCGCTGCGGTTGGCCACCGCGTCGGTGACGACCGGGTTGCCGATCTCGCGCGCATCGCTCGAGCAACTCGGCGCCGATGCGCCGGCACCGGGCGACCCCTGGCCCGGCGGACTGCGCGACGCGTTGCTCCAGCTGCTCGCGGCCGGACGGAACGCGATCCCCGCGTTCGAGGCACTCGATCAGTACGGCCTCATCACGCGCGTTCTCCCCGAGTGGGAGCCGGTGCGGTGCCGCCGCCAGCACAACCCGTACCACCGGTTCACCGTCGACCGGCATCTCCTGGAGGCGACCGCCCTGGCCGCCGAGCTGGCACCCCAGGTGGGCCGCGCCGACCTCCTGCTCGTCGCGGCCTGGCTCCACGACCTCGGCAAGGGCTACCCGGGCGATCACACGGTCGCGGGCGTCGAGCTCATGCAGCGCATCGCGACGCGCATGGGTTTCTCGGCACCCGACGTCGACGTCCTGGTGCGCCTCGTGCGCGACCACCTCTTGATCGCCGACGCGGCAACCCGGCGCGATATCCAGGACCCGGCCACGCTCACCCACGTGGCGGACGCGGTACGTGATCGCCGGACACTGGAGCTCCTCGCCGCGCTCACGGAGGCTGACTCCAAGGCGACCGGCGACAGCGCGTGGTCGCAATGGAAAGCGAGTCTGATCGCGGAGCTGGTCGACGGCGTCGGCCGCGTGCTCGACGGACAGCAACCGGCGCACCGAGACGACGAGCTCGAGCCCGAGCTGCGCGCGCTCGTGGAGTCGGCGGGCAGCACGGTGATCGTGCAAGGCGACGCCGACGGTCGCGTCGTCGTCGTGGCGCCCGACCGACCTGGTCTGTTCTGCCAACTGAGCGGGTTGTTCGCGATCCAAGGTCTCGACGTGCTCGCCGCCGACCTCCGTTCGAGCGTCGCAGAACCGGGCGGTGCCGCCGTCGCGATCGACGTGTTTCGGGTCGAGCCCGAGCGCGGCGACGAGTACGACTGGGGGCGTTTCCAGGCCAACCTCGACAAGGTGCTCGACGGCCGCCTCGCGCTCGAGCCGCGGATCGCGCAGCGCGCCCAGGCGTACAAGACCGCGCCGAACCGTCGGGCGGGACAACGCATCACGCCAGAGGTCACGGTCCACAACGACGCATCGGAAGACGCGTCGGTCATCGAGATCCGCACCAGCAACGCGATCGGTGTGCTCTACCGGTTGGCGCGCGCCTTTCTCGACCTGCAACTCGACGTGCGGCACGCGAAGGTGCAGACGCTGGGCGACGAGGTCGTCGACAGCTTCTACGTCATCGACGCGCACGGTGAGAAGCTCACCGGCGAGGAACGGCTGGCGGAGCTGCGGCGAGCGGTGCTCTTCGAGCTGTCCCGACTCGACGACTGACCTCCCTCACCCCGCGCTCTCGACGCGAGGTTGTCGCGGCGTTCGGGCCAGCACGCGTAGGGCCACCTCCCAGACCAGCAGCACCACGATGACACCGACGACGGTGCGCGGGCTGGGGCGATCCCAACCGACCAGCAGCAACGCCGCCACGATCACGCCCGCGCCGGCCAGCATCCGGCCGTGTGCGCGCGCGACGCGACCGAGCGCCTCTCGCACCTCACGCTCGCGCGCCATCACTTCACGGGATCCCGCGACCCAGGTCGCGAACCACAATGCGACCGAGAGCACGAACACGACTCGAACCCATCGGTGCAACGATCGCACGAGCCCGTCGAACGGAACCGCAGCGGCCCCGCGCGAGATGCCGCTGCCGACGTGATCGAGGTAGTACGAGCGCCCGATCGCCAAGCCGATCGTCAGGACCACCATCGTCGCCGCGAGCGCCAGTGCGCAGTACCCGGTCGCCCGGCGCCGCCGGGGATTGAGCGCGATCGCTCCCGCGAACACCGCCAACGTGGCAAACGGCAGCCATTTGCCGAGTGCGTCGAGCAGCCGGGTCGCGGTTTGGGCGCGAGCGAGATCCGTCGAGCGGAACAGCACGAACCGCCGATCGAGCTCCGCCGCGGGAACACTGTCGAAGAGGTGCACGCCGTTCCGGTCGAGTGCCTCCCGGACCTTCGCCACGAGCGGGCGGAGCTCGATCGCGACCTCACCCTCGGCGGTCGTGAGGATCGTTCCCTTGCCCTCGAGCACGTTGACGACTTGGTCGTGCGCGACCTTGTTGGCGTTCTCCCACACTCGGCGGACCGCCTCGGTCGCCAACGCCGCGGAGGCGAGCTTGATCGAGGTGTCGTGGATGCCCTGCGCGATCGTCGGCGCCAGCACGTCCCCTCGCTTCGGCAGCGCATCGCGCAGGAGCCCCGGGACGTCGACGTGCGCGTACAGCTGGTCGACGATCCGAACCGAGAGCTCGTCTCGCAGCGCGGGCTTCTGGATCAGCGGACCGACGGCGCGCACGTACGCGCGCGTGTCGAGGACGAGCGAGCGCGTCCAAACCGCGATGAACGAGACGAACGTGAGGACACACGCGAGAACGACGAGCGCAAACGAACTGATCGCGCGCGTCCGCGCCGATCCGAGTGTTGCCACAGCGCGCAGGATAGAAGCGCGGTCGCGTTCGTTCGCGGATATCCACAACGACATCCACAAGTTGTTCCCCTAGCGATCCACAGGTCGATCGGCGTACGGTGACCGCATGGGATTCGAAGTGCACTTCGAGGACGAGACGACGACGCAGGTACTCGACGCCGACGCGTACGAGCAGGAAGGTCCGCTCACCACGTTCTTCGACCGCAACGGCGGCGGCGGCCTCGCGTCGGCGTTCGCGCTCCGGGTCGCGTCCTTCCGGACGAGCCGCATCGTCGAGATCCGTCGCGTCCCCTTCGCCGCGACCGCGCGCCTGGTCTCCTGACGCTGGCATACTGCAGGGCCCGTATCCGCCCGCTGGAGGTGCCGTGCTCTCGTCAATGGACGACTATCCCATCCACCAGACCGCCGCGCCCATCGCGCACGTCGCGTCGAGCGATCGGAACTTCTACGACCGTTACTACTTCAACTTGCACGGCTCGACCAACGAGCTCTTCATGGTCATCGGCATGGGCCAGTACCCGAACCTGGCGACACAAGACGCGTTCGCGTGCGTGTGCTCCGGCGGCAAGCAGCGTGTACTGCGCGCGTCGAAGGAGCTCGGCGATCGCATGGACACCACGGTCGGTCCGTTCCGGGTCGAGGTGATCGAGCCGCTCCACAAGGTGCGCGTGCTCACGGAGCCGACGGAGCACCCGCTCGCCTTCGACCTGACGTGGACCGGCGCGATTCCTGCGTTCGAGGAGCCTCAGCATTTCATTCGTTCGCACGGCCGCGTCATGTTCGACAGTCATCGCTTCGCGCAGACCGGCTTCTGGGAGGGGACGATCGAAGTCGAGGGCGAGACCATCAAGGTGACACCCGACCGGTGGAAGGGGACACGCGACCGTTCGTGGGGGATTCGCCCGGTCGGCGAGACGGAACCGGCTGGCATACGCGAAGGCGTACCGTCGATCGCCGGCATGTGGAACTACGCGCCGATGCAGTTCGACGACTACTCGCTCCTCTACATCGTGCAGGAAGACCCGAACGGTGAGCGCGCGGTCGAGGAGGCCGTGCGCATCTGGAAC
This sequence comes from Acidimicrobiia bacterium, assembly GCA_038320885.1. GTDB lineage: Bacteria > Actinomycetota > Acidimicrobiia > IMCC26256 > PALSA-610 > JBBQER01. Next base: position 4,133 of record JBBQER010000128.1, on the reverse strand, counting down.
GATCCCGCGCGTGGACACGAGGCGCTCGGGCGCCCGGAGTTCGAGCACACGCTCGAGCCGGGGACGCGCATGATGCGCAAGCCGTCCCGCCTGTCGTTCCCCGACGCACCGGGCGGAGGTTTCGACCTCACGGTCACGCCCTTGCGCCACGCGTACATCGCCGTGGGCACCGGCTACGGCATGGACGACGACTGGCGCCACGGCATGTACCTCGGCCCGCTGGTCGTGCAGTACCGGGAGTGGAAGCAGGAAGACCTCGAAGCCTGGGGTTGGTATGGCGTCGTCGACCACGTCGCCCGGTTCGAGACCAGCACCGGCGACGTCGGCTACGGGTTGCACGAACACGGCTTCTTCGGGCCCTTCCCCAAGTACGGCCTCGAGCGCAGCGACGACGGAGCACCCGGCTGACCGCACGGCCCGCGGTGATGCTGTGCCTCGGGACCGCGACGCCGCCGGCGTGAGGATGGTCAGTCGCCGGCTTCGGTGACGTCGTCGATGTCGACCACCACGTCCCATCGCTGCCAGCAGTCGCCGCACACGTAGACGAGCACGTCGCCCGCCTCGGGCGGCGCTTCGGGATCGAGCAACTGCACCAGGGACGCGCGGCCTCCGCACTCCATGCAGTCGATGCGTTCGCTCACGGCCACGGGGTGCCCGCCTACTTCTCGGTGAGCGATCCGTAAGTATCGGGCCGGCGGGTCGCGAGCATCGGGAACAGCGCGAGCCAGTCGCGGCGCTGGTCGAGATCGAGATCGGCAACGAGCACGGCCGGGCGATCGCGGGGCCCCTGGACGAGCACGCGACCGTAGGGATCGCTGACGAACGACGAGCCGTAGAACGTGATGGGCCCTTCGGTGCCGACGCGATTCGGCACGACCATGAACGTGCCGTTGGTGATCCCGTTGGCCCGGATCACCTGCTCCCAGAGCGGTTCGGTGTCGAACGCGGGATGGTCGGGCTCGGACCCGATCGCGGTGGGGTACACGAGCACTTCGGTGTCCTGGAGCGCGTACGCGCGTGCAACTTCGGGGAACCACTGGTCCCAACAGGTGGGGAAGCCGAAGCGCGCGCCCTCGAGATCGACCGCCGGAAAACCGGTATCGCCGGGCCGGAAGTAGCAATCTTCGAAATAGCCCTCCGTCGTCGGGAGATGCACCTTGCGCGTGCGGGCGACGAGCTCGCCGGCCGGCGAGACGACGATCGCCGTGTTGTAGCCGAGGGGGTCGCCGTTCGACTCCGACTCAGCGCGTTCGTACAGGGACGCGTGCACGAACACCTGCGATTCCACCGCGAGCTCGGCCACAAACGCGTGCGTTGGTCCGCTGGGCAGCGCTTCGGGCTCGATCCCTTGCGCGCGCGGACCCGCGTCGGAGATCGCGAAATACGGTGACAGGGTCAGCTCCTGCAAGCACACCAGGCGCGCGCCCTCGCCCGCCGCGGTCGCGACCGCGCTCGCGAGCAGGTCGTGGTGTTCGTTCGCATCGGGGTACCACCGCTCCTGCACGAGTCCGACTCGGAACGGCTCGCGAGTCGTCGGCTGCGTACGCGCCGGCGAGACGGGGATGTCGTAGGCCGTGTGCAGCTCGTGGCTGTGCTTCATGCCGGCACCTGCTGGGTGATGCAGTGCACGCCGCCACCGCCGTACGCGAGGACCGCACCGGGAACCGCGATGATCTCGCGGCCCGGGTATTCCTCGGCGATGATCGCGAGTGCGTCGGTGTCGGCCGGGTCGTTGACAGTCGGGACCACGATCGCTCCGTTCAGTGCGTAGAGGTTCACGTAGGGGACCGGTATTCGCCGGCTGCCGGAAACGTGTGCATACGGCAGCGCGGGGACCTCGGTGACTGCGATGCCGGCAGCCTCGAGCCGTTTGCGGTTGTCGATCGCGATCGCACGATTAGGATTGTCGGCATCGGCGCAGCCTTGCATGAGCGCGTGGCCGGGGGCCGAGAAGGCCACCACGTTGTCGACGTGGCCATCGGTTCCGTCGTCCTCCGCGATCCCGTCGGCGAGCCACACGACGCGCTCGACGCCGAAGGACTTCCGCAGGGTGTGCTCGATCTCGACACGCGACATCTGCGGGTTCCGGTTCGGGTTGAGCAAGCACCGCTCGGTCGTCACGAGCGTCCCCGCGCCGTCGACTGCGACCGAGCCTCCTTCGAGCACCATCGGGATCTCGTGCACCGGCAGGCCGAGGTGCTTCGCAAGCGACGCGCCGACCGCCGCGTCGGAATCCCACGGCGACCACTTCTCGCCCCACGCGTTGAACCGAAAGTGCAGCGCATGGCGGGTGCCGTCGCCGGCAACGACGACAATCGGGCCCGTATCGCGTATCCACGAGTCGTCGATCGTCAGCGCGACCACTTCGACCGTGGCCCCGAGCTCGGCCGCGGCCGCGCCGGCATCGTCGGGTGCCGCGATCATCGTGACCGGCTCGTAGCGCGCGATCGTGCGCGCGATCTCCGCGTACACGGCGCGCGCGCCGGCGAGTCCCGCGTCTCCCCACAGGCCGACGGCGGCCATTCCGACGGTCGGCCAGGCCATGAGTGTGCGTTCGTGGTGCGCGGTCTCGGCCGGCATCGTCGCCTTCGGGAGCACGCCCACCTCGCCAAGCTACTGCCGCGAACACTGTCGGATTCGCCACGGAGCGGCGGCTTCGCCGCGTCGAGCGTCGCGACTCCTCGGGTAGCGTGCGCGCCCATGCCGTTGACGCCGGAGCTGCACGAGCTCGCGCGCCGGGTGTCGAACTGGGGTCGATGGGGCCCAGATGATCAGCGCGGGACGCTCAATCTCGTCGATTCCGCAGCGGTTCTGCGCGGTCGCGATGCCATTCGAACGGGCCGTCCCTTCTCCCTGGCGATTCCCTTCGACCAGACGGGTCCGCAGTGGGACAGCACCAACATGCCCGAGCGCGTGAACCCGGAGCTGCGCACCTACATGGTGAACCTCACGTTCACCGGCGACGCCGCCGACTTCACGACCAGCGACGACTCGTTCCGGATGGGATCGCAGGCGGCGACGCACCTCGATTCGCTCGCGCACGCGGGTTACGACGGGCGGTTGTGGAACGACACGCCGGCGTCCGTCGTTTCTGCCGACGGCGCGACGCGGCTCGGCATCGAGCACGTCGGCGCGCTCGCGACCCGCGGCCTGCTGCTCGACATCGCCCGGCTGCACGACGTCGACCACTTCGACGACAACTACGCGATCACCGGCGACGACCTGGCGGCCGCCGCGGACGCGGCGGGCATCGACGTGCTCTCCGGCGACGCGGTGCTCGTGCGCACCGGGCAGATGCACTACCTGCGGGAAGGCGACAAGGAGCGATACTCGCACCCGTCTCCCGGGCTCTCCACCCGGTCCATCGAGTGGTTCCGGGATCACGATGTCGCCCTCGTCGCCACCGACACGATGACGTTCGAGGTGTACCCGTGCGAGAACCCGCGGGTCTTCATGCCGGTGCACATGATCCACCTCCGCGACATGGGTCTGGCCCAGGGTCAGAACTGGCATCTCGACGCGCTCGCCGCCGACTGCGCCGCCGACGGTCGATGTGACTTCCTGCTCGTCGCCACGCCGATCCCGCTCACCGGCGCGGTGGGTGCGCCGGCGGTACCGACTGCGATCAAATAGCGCGATGCACGAAAGCGGCGAAGATCTCGCGGCGTTGCAGGATCTCCTCGACCGCAGCGACGCAGCCGCCGGCGAGCATCTGCACCGGATCATCACGCCCGAGCGCCGCCTCCGTGCGACGGACCTCGCGGCGCGGCTCACCGGGATGTCGCTGCTGACCGCGGCCACGGTGACGGCCGACGGTCGCCCGCTCGCGGGCGCGGTCGACGGCGTCTTCTTCCGCGGCGCGTTCCACTTCGGCTCGGCCCCCGACTCTGTGAGGATGCGCCACCTCCGCGCGCGGCCGCACGTGTCGGCGACCCACCTCCCCGGCGAGCAGCTCGGGGTCACGGTGCACGGGCGCGCCGTGTTCCTCGACGTGAAGGATCCGAAGGATCACGAGTTCCGGCAGACGTTGCTCGAGGTGTACGCGCCGATGTACGGCGAGCAGTGGGAGCAGTTCCTCGACTCCGGGCCGGTGTGGGTGCGCATCGACGCGGACCGGATGTACACCTTTCACA
>JBBQER010000127.1:0-8610 GCA_038320885.1 Acidimicrobiia bacterium | reverse complement strand
ATCTCGCTGCGTTGGAGCCGTTGCTCGACCTACAGAACCGGCTAACCGTTCTCGAAGTCTACATCAAGACGATGCTCTCAACCGATGTCTAGTTGCATCGAATGGTAAAACGAATCAAGACCGAGCTTCCCGACGGGATCTCCTTCACGTCGCTCTCCGCGTCGTTGACCCCGCCGGTTCCGCTCGCCGCGGTTGCTCCGCCGACGACGGCGCCCACCGGTGCCGGCGGTGGTAGCACCGAGACGACGACGACCCCGACGACCGTGCCGGTGACGGTACCGACGATCAACGGCACGCTCACCATCCAAGGCAAGGCGCCCGACTTCCCGACGCTGGCGCGATGGATCGATGCCATGGGCAACGTGCCGGAGATCAGCGACATCTACGTCACCAGCGCAACAGCTGCCGGTGGCGGCGATGGAACGACTCCCGGCATCACGTGGGCCGCGACGGCCATACCGACACCGAAGTCGGCCAGCGACCGCGTGGGTTCCTTCGTGGAGGCGGCGAAATGAAAACCAAGAACCTCGCGGTCGGTGCGCTCATCGGCTTCCTCGTGCTCGCGCTTTGGTACAACTTCTTGCTGAAGCCGACGAACGCGAAGACGTCGAAGGTCAAGGCCGAGACCGAGGCCGAACGCGCGAAATTGCAGCCCCTCCAGGCGCAACTCGCGCAGGCGAACATCGACGCCGCCCACGCCGGCACGTTCAAGGCCCGGCTCGCGGTGCTCAAGGCCGCGGTGCCCGAGTCACCCGACCTCGCGAACTTCATTCGTGACGCGAACGCGATCGCGACGGCCTCGAACCTCTCGTGGCAGTCGGTCACGCACGGACCGCCGACCACCGACGCCACCGGCGTCGCATCGATCAGCGTCGGCATTCAGATCAAGGGCACCTACGAACAGGCTCTCGACTACCTCGGCCGGATCGCCAAGCTGCAGCGGTTGCTCGTCATCGACGGCGTGACGTTCACGTCGGCCGGGACGACCGGCGCCGGAGCGGGTGCTGTCGCCGGCGGCGCCGGCGCGTCGACCGGGCCGTTCAGCGGGGCATCGACGCTGGCGGTGACGATCGCGGCTCGCATGTTCGAGACGCCGGCGGACGTGGCGACGGCTACCGGCGGCACCGGCGCCCCCACCACGCCCGCGGGTGGATCGACCCCCGCGGGCGGGACGAGCACGCTCAACAACAGCTAGCAGCAGAGCAAGAAGTAACGCGTCTGTTCGGAGCCGGTGCCGTACAATTGCGGGACCTACCCGATCTTCCGGTGACCGGAGCACGCCGTGCTGCGCTTCTTGACGGCGGGCGAGTCCCACGGTCCGGCCCTCGTGGTCACGGTCGAGGGAATGCCCGCGGGCCTGCCGATACTGGCCGCAGACATCGCGTCCGAACTGGCGCGTCGCCGGCTTGGCTACGGGCGCGGTCCTCGCATGCGGTTCGAACAGGACGAGCTCGAGCTGCTCGGCGGGATCCGTCACGGCCGGACGCTCGGTTCGCCGATCGCGGTCGTGATCCGCAACAGCGAGTGGGCGACGGGGAAGTGGGCCGAGGAGATGTCGTCGGCCCCGGGCGTGACCGCGCAGCCATTGACCCAACCCCGGCCGGGTCATGCCGACCTCGCCGGGATGCAGAAGTACGGCTTCACCGACGCGCGTGACGTGCTCGAACGCGCGAGCGCGCGTGAGACGGCGGCCAGGGTCGCGGCGGGTGCGCTGGCCAAGGCGCTGCTCCGGCCGCTCGGCATCTCGCTCCTCAGCCACGTCGTGCAGCTCGGCGCGGCCGCGGCCGCACCCGATCGGCGCCCGGGGCCTGGCGACCTGGAAGCGATCGACGCGTCGGAGGTGCGCTGCATCGATCCCGATGCCGAGATGGAGATGATCCGCGAGATCAAAGAGGCCGCCAAGGCCGGCGACTCGCTGGGCGGCGTGGTCGAGGTGCTCGGCTTCGGCATCCCGCCCGGCCTCGGTTCACACGTGCATTGGGATCGGCGGATCGACGGCCTGCTCGCGCAGGCGTTGATGAGCATCCAGGCCATGAAGGCCGTGGAGATCGGCGAGGGCATCACCGTTGCCGGTGGGCGCGGGAGCGTTGCCCACGACGCGATCGCCTGGGACGCCGACGCGCGCGAGTACCGCCGCGAGTCGTCACGCGCGGGCGGCATCGAAGGCGGGATGACCACGGGCGATCTCCTCGTCGCGCGCGTCGCGATGAAGCCGCTCGCGACCTTGAACCGGCCCGTGCTGAAGACGGTCGACACAGAGACCAAGCAGGAGTCGGTCTCGTTCAAGGAGCGCACCGACGTGACCGCGGTACCCGCGGCCGGTGTCGTCGCCGAGACGATGACCGCGCTCGTGCTCGCGTCGGAGGCGCTGCGGAAGTTCGGCGGCGACTCGATGACCGAGCTCGTCCGCAACCACGACGCGTACCGCGCCTCGCTGCGGGCATGAACGTGCGGCACCTCGTGCTCGTCGGCCTGATGGGTTCGGGGAAGACCACCGTTGGGCGGCAGTGCGCGCAGCGACTCGAACGTGACTTCGTCGACCTCGACGACCTGATCATGACGCACGCCGCCATGTCGATCGAAGACATCTGGCGCGACCGCGGTGAAGAGCGGTTCCGCGCGTTGGAGCGCGAGGTCGTCGTCGACGTGTGCGCGTCGCCGGTGCCCCTGGTGATCGCGTGCGGCGGCGGCACCGTGGTCGACGCCGAGAATCGCCGGCGGCTGCGCGAAGTCGGGACGGTGGTGTGGCTCCGGGCGCCGACGGCAGTGCTCGCGGCTCGGGTCGGGAATGACTCGCGCCGGCCCTTGCTGGCCGGCGATCCCGCCGCTGCGCTCGCCCGCCTCGCCGAGGTGCGGGCCGACGCCTACACGGAGGCCGCCGACGCCGTCGTCGATACCGGCGACCGCCGGGTGAAGGCGGTCGCCACCGCGGTGCTCGACGAGTTCGCGGCGAAGTCATGAAGGTGGCCGTCGCGCTCGGCGACCGCAGCTACGACATCGTGGTCGAGGAGTCGTACGCAGGCCTGGGCGCGTTGCTGCGCGGCCGACGGCGGGTCGCGGTCGTCACCGAGACCGCGGTCGACGATCACGTCGGCGCGCTCGTGGGCGCGGCGCTCGACGCCGCCGGCATCACGCACGCAACGTTCACGATGGGCGAAGGGGAAGACGCCAAGTCGCTCGCGACCGTCCAGTCGCTCGCCAGGGACCTCACGCGGTACGGACTGCTCCGCGGCGACGTGGTGGTCGCGATGGGCGCCGACGACGCCGGGTTCACGGCCGCGGTGTACTACCGCGGCATCGACGTCGTGCAGGTGCCCACCACCTTGCTGGCGATGGTCGACAGCGCGATCGGCGGCAAGACGGGTGTGAACCTGCCCGAGGGCAAGAATCTCGTCGGCGCGTTCCACCAGCCGATCAGCGTGTTCGCGAATCCGCGCGTCCTCGCGACGCTGCCCGACCGTCACTACCGCTCCGGTCTCGGCGAGATCGCCAAGTACGCGTTGATGGGCGACGACTTCGTGTCGGCCCGCGTCGCAGCCTTGGTCGCACGCGATCCGGCGACGCTGGCCGAGGTGATCGCGCGCTGCGCGGCGCTCAAAGCGCGTTGCGTCGAGGCCGACGAGCTCGAACGAACCGGCGTGCGCGCGGTGCTCAACTACGGGCACACGCTCGGGCACGCGCTCGAGACTGCGACGGCACACTCGCTGCAGCACGGTGAAGCCGTCGCGATCGGCCTCGTGTTCGCCGCGCACCTCGCGACCGCCCTGGAGCGGACACCACCTGAGCTCGCGGCGCGAACGGAATCGCTCGTCGCCGCACTCGGCCTGCCGGTGCAGGCCCCGCCCGGCGTGGCGGGGGCCGAGCTGCTCCGGATCATGCAGCGGGACAAGAAGTCGGCCGGCGGGCTCACCTTCGTGCTCGACGGGCCGAGCGGGATCGAGCGGGTCGACGACCCGAACCCGGCCGCTCTCGACAAGGCGCTGGCCGCGATAGGAGTAGAGGTGTGATGGGACGGCACGGCTGATGGCGACGATCCTCCTGCTCTCGGGTCCCAACCTCGATCTGTTGGGACAACGCGAACCCGAGCACTACGGCACCACGACGCTCGACGAGATCGTGGCGCTCGCGCGCGAGACCGCGGCCAAGCTCGGCCACGAGGTCGAACACGTGCAGTCGAATCACGAAGGTGACCTCATCGACGCGATCCACGGCGCCCGCGGCCGCTGCGCCGCGATCGTGATCAACGGCGGTGCATTCACGCATTACGCCTACGCACTCACCGATGCGCTCGCGATGTTCGACGGTGTCAAGATCGAGGTGCATCTCTCGAACCCGGCCGCGCGCGACGCGTGGAGGCACGAGTCGGTGATCGCGCCCGTCGTCAACGGCAGCATCACCGGACTGCGAGCCGAGGGCTACCGCCTCGCAGTCGAAGCGGTCGCGACGCTGTTGGCCAACTGAGTCGGAGGCCGGAACATTGGAGAACCACGCGTGACGCAACTTGCCGCACTGGATATCCCGCCCCGGCTCGGGCGGTTGCGGGAACGGCTCGGGCGCGAGGAGCTGGGGGCGCTGCTCGTCACCAAGCTCGCCAACGTCCGGTATCTCACCGGGTTCACCGGTTCGGCCGCGATGCTGCTGGTCATGCCCCACGACGCGTTGTTCGTGACCGACGGCCGCTACACCGAGCAGTCGAAGGAGCAGCTCGGCGCGGCGGGTGTCGACACGGATGTACGCATCGAGATCGGTCTCACCGCCGCGGCCCAGAGCGCCGCCCTCGCCAAGCTGGTCGAGCCGGGAACGCGTCTCGGCCTCGAAGACCACAGCGTCACCTGGGCCGACCAACGCGACTTCGCCACCACCTTCGAACGGGCCGAGCTCGTTCCCGCCGGCGCGTTGGTGGAGGACCTGAGAAGGGTGAAGGACCGCGGCGAGGTCGATCGGGTGCGCAGCGCGTGCGCCATCGCCGACGACGCGTTCCAGGCGCTCTGGCCCCGGCTCGACACCGGGATCACCGAACGGCAGTTCGCGCTCGAGCTCGAGTTCGCGATGCGCGAGCGCGGTGCCAGTGGCAACAGCTTCGACCCGATCATCGCGGCCGGCCCCAACGGGGCGAAGCCGCACGCCCGTCCGTCGGATCGGGTGATCGGCCGCAACGAGCTCGTCGTGTGCGACTTCGGGTGCATTGTCGACGGATACTGCTCCGACATGACACGCACCGTGTCAGTGGGTGATCCGGGTCCCGAAGCCCGTCATCTCTACGAGGTCGTGCTCACCAGCCAACGGGCGGGACGCGCGCTCGTCGCCGCCGACGTCGCGTGCTCCGACATCGATCGAGCGTCGCGCGACGTGATCGCGCACGCGGGTTGGGCCGACGCGTTCTCGCACTCGACGGGTCACGGAGTCGGTCTCGAGATCCACGAGGCTCCGCGAGTCGCCGCGACCGGTCGTGATACCTTGCTCGTCGGCGACGTCGTCACGGTCGAGCCGGGTGTCTATCTTCCCGGCATCGGTGGCGTGCGCATCGAAGACACCGTTGTCGTCACCGCCACGGGCTCCGAACCGCTGACTCTCACTCCCAAGGATCTCGTGCTGTGAGCATCTCGACCAACGATTTGAAAAACGGCATGGCCTTGGATCTCCCCGAGGGCCTCGTCAACGTCGTCGAGTTCCAGCACGTGAAGCCGGGTAAGGGTGGCGCGTTCGTGCGCACCAAGCTGAAGAACGTGCGCACGGGAGCCGTGATCGATCGCACCTTCCGCGCCGACGAGAAGGTCACGCTTGCGACCATCGACAAGCGCGAGATGCAGTTCCTCTACCGCGAGGGCGCCGACTACGTCTTCATGGACAACGAGAGCTACGACCAGCTGCAGGTCCCCTCCAACAGCATCGGGGACGCGGTCAACTTCCTGAAGGAAGGCGACACGGCGGTGTTGCCGATGTACAAGGACGAGATCGTGGGTGTCGAGCTCCCCGCCGCGGTCGAGCTGGTGGTCACCGACACCGAGCCGGGCATGCAGGGCGACCGCGTGTCGGGTGCGCGCAAGGCGGCGACACTCGAGACCGGCCTCATCGTGCAGGTCCCGTTGTTCGTGAACATCGGCGACCGGGTGAAGGTCGACACGCGCTCCAGCGACTATCTGTCGCGAGCCTGAGGCGACGCGCGAGGACGGCTGGTGCCGACGCGTCGAGCGGCGCGCGAACGAGCCTTGGGCCTCGCGTACGAGTGCGAGCAGCGGAACGTGCGCGGTCCCGAGCTGCTCGACGGGCTCCCGGTGCCGCCCGACGAGTACGCGCAGATGCTCGTACTGGGCGTCGACGAGCATCACGACGAGATCGACGCCGTCATCCGCAAGTTCTCGGAGCACTGGTCGCTCGAGCGCATGCCGGTCGTCGACCGCGCGCTCTTGCGCCTCGGCACTTTCGAGCTCGGCTGGCTACCCGATGTTCCGACCGCGGTCGTGATCACCGAGGCGGTCGAGCTCGCGAAGCAGTACTCCACCAAGGATTCCGGGCGTTTCGTCAACGGGCTTCTCTCGCGGATCGCGGCGGAAGTCCGCCCCGAGGCGTGAGGTCGCGCGCGATGGTCCCTCACGCCGAGATCGGCACGGAGGAGATCGTCGTTCCCGACACGGTCGAGGAGCTCCTCGGCGGGACCGAGACCAAGCGCGACGTGCCGTGGGTCGTGATCGTGTGGGACGACCCGATCAACCTGATGGAGTACGTGGTGCACGTGTTCCAGAAGCTGTTCGGCTTCCCGCGCGCCAAGGCCCGCAAGCTCATGTTGCAGGTGCACAACGAGGGCAAGGCGGTCGTTGCGAACGGGACGCGCGAGCGCTGCGAGGTCGATGTCGCCCGGCTGCACGCGCACGGTCTCTGGGCGACGATGCAGCACGACACGTGAGGAAGTGGCGTGAGTAAGCGGCGCAAGCGCGGCGAGCCCGACGACGCCGATCTGCGCGTCGCCCGGCGCGGCTCGACCTATCTCCTGCGGCTGCACGACCGCGAGGTACAGGTGCTGCAGTGGGTGTTCACCGATCTGGAGCGCCTGCTCGAAGCAGGAGCGGGGAGCGACGCGGTGACGCAGCGGTTGTTCCCGCGCGCCTATCTCGATCCCACCGAGGAGAAGGCCGAGTCGCAATGGCAGTCGACGGTGCACGGCGATCTCGTCGAGACGCGGCGCGCGGCGCTGAGCGCGGTCGGCCTCGGGCTCGGCGCGGCAACCGAGACCGCCGCCGGGAGTACGGGCTTGCGGGAGGTGGTCCTCGACGAGGCGCGGGCCGAGCAGTGGCTCGGTGTGCTCAACGACGCGCGGCTCGCTTTCGGGACTGCGCTCGGCGTCACCGCCGACACGGAGGTCGAGGAGACCGAACCCGACGACCCGCGCGCGGAGGGATACGCCGTCTACGACTGGCTGACCCACCTCGTCGCGGCCTTGTTGGGCTCCATGTCGCCTCCGGACGACGGCGACGACGAGGTCTGAACACTCGTGCCGCCGCGGAACGGGGCGATGAATCGGTCATCTAGCCTGGTGCCCGGATGCAGCTCCCCAACGTTCCCATTTCGACCGCGCCGCGTGATCCCCGCACGGTGGCAACCGACCTCTTCGACGCGGTCGGCAGCGCGGTTCGCGGCGCGCCCGACACCGTACGGCTCGCGCTGGTGGCGCTCCTCTCCGGCGGCCACCTGCTGGTCGAGGGGATGCCCGGCACGGGAAAGACGCTGCTCGCCAAGTCGCTGGCCGTCGCGCTCGGCGGTCGTTACGGGCGCGTGCAGTGCACGCCGGATCTGCTCCCCGCCGACGTCACCGGCACGTCGGTCTACGGCCCGGCAACGGGGGAGTGGGACTTTCGCGCGGGGCCGATCTTCACCAACGTCGTCCTCGTCGACGAGGTGAACCGGGCGTCGCCGCGCACCCAAGCTGCGTTGCTGGAGCCGATGGAAGAGCGTCAGGTGACGGTCGACGGCATCACCCATCTCTTACCCGATCCGTTCTTCCTCGTCGCCACCCAGAACCCGTTCGGGAGTGCCGGCACGTTCCCCCTCCCGGAGAGCCAGCTCGATCGATTCGCGCTCGTGTGCTCGCTCGGCCTCCCGGGACGCGCGGCCGAGCGGGAGATCCTCGACGGTACGGGCGGCGTCGACGCGCTCGACGCGCTCGAGCCTGTCACGGTTCCGGCCGAGCTCGCGGTGACGATCGCCGCGGTTCGTGACGTGCACTGCGCGCACAACGTGCGCGACTACGTGCTCGACGTGGCCGACGCGACCCGGAACCATCCCGCGATCGTGCTCGGTGCGTCACCGCGCGCCAGTCTCGGGCTCCTGCGCGCCGCCCAGGCGCACGCGACGGTCATGGGTCGCGACTTCGTCTCGCCCGACGACGTGAAGTCGGTGGCACCGGCCGCGCTCGCCCACCGGATCACGATGGCTCATGGTGTCGATGTTCGTGCGGGCTGGATCGTGGTCGGCGAGATCGTCGGCGCCGTCGCCTCGCCGCTTCCGTGAGCGCCGCAGCCATTCGAACCGGGTGGCGAATCTGCCCGCGAGCGGGCTGACGTGAACGGGCCGGGGGAGCTCACGCTCACGTCGATCGTGTTGTTCACCCTCGGC
>JBBQER010000126.1:0-8707 GCA_038320885.1 Acidimicrobiia bacterium | reverse complement strand
CGGCATCGAGATCATCGAGCTCACCCATCCCGACGACCGGACGGTTTCCCAGGAAGCTCGCGAGCGACTCGCGCGCAATGAAGTGAGCTCGTACCGCCTCGAGAAGCGCTATCTCCGCCCCGACGGCACCGTGGTGTGGGCGGCCCTCAGCGTCTCGGTCGTGCGTGACCTCGAGGGCAACGCGATGTACATGATCGGCCAGCTCGAGGACATCACCGATCGCAAGGCGCTGGCCGACCGGCTCGCCTACGAGGCGGCCCACGACGCCATGACCGGGCTCTCCAACCGGTCGAGCTTCACGGAACGCGTCACCCAAGCACTGGACCGCCGCCAACGGAACCGGATGGTCGCGGTGCTCTTCATCGACCTCGACCACTTCAAGCTCGTCAACGACAGCCTCGGTCACGCGCTCGGTGACGAGCTCGTGGTGACGGTCGCGCAGCGGCTTCGGAGCGCGATTCGGCCCGGCGACGTGATCGCGCGCTTCGGCGGCGACGAGTTCGTCGTGCTGTGCGACAACCTCGGGGGCGTCGAAGCGGTCTCGGCGCTGGCCGAACGACTCCTGGCCGCGGTCGCGGAGCCAATCACGCTCACGACCGACGAGGTGTTCGTGACGGCGAGCATCGGCATCGCAGTTTCCGACGGTGACACGACTGCCGAGACACTCCTGCGTCACGCCGACGCCGCGATGTACCAGGCCAAGAACGACGGACGGGCGCGAGCGATCGTGTTCGAGCCCGACCGGCACGGATCGGCGATGACCGCGTTGCGCACCGGTACCGACTTGCACCGCTCGCTCGAGCGCGACGAGCTGGTCGTCCACTACCAGCCGATCGTCACGCTCCGGACCGGCCGGGTGATCGGCTTCGAGGCGTTGGTGCGGTGGAACCATCCGGAACGCGGGCTGCTCGGTCCCGACGAGTTCATCCACTTCGCCGAGGAGACGGGATTGATCGTCCCGATCGGCGCGTGGGTGCTCGAGACCGCGTGCCGTCAAACGGCTCGCTGGCAGGCACTGCGCGACGCCGAGGTCAGCGCGCCCCCGCTCGTGATCAACGTGAACCTCTCGCCCCGTCAACTGGCGGAGCCGACCCTGGCATCGACCGTGGCGCGGATCATTGCCGCAACCGGGATCGATGCCGCCTCCCTCTGTCTCGAGCTCACCGAGAACGCGCTCATGCAGAACGTCGAGTCGACCATCGAGGCGCTGCGCGCGTTGCGGAACATGGGCTTGCATCTCAGCATCGATGACTTCGGGACCGGGTACTCGTCGCTCAGCTACTTGAAGCGATTCCCGGTCGAGGCCCTCAAGATCGACCGGAGCTTCATCGACGGGTTGGGACGCGAGCCCGAGGACACGAGCATCGTGGAAGCGATCGTGACGCTCGCGCACGCGCTCGGGCTCACGGCAGTCGCGGAAGGGCTCGAGACGGAGACCCAGCTCGAGGCGCTGCGGACCATCGGTTGCGACTACGCCCAGGGCTATCTCCTCGGCTATCCGCTGCCCGCCGACGCCGTGGGCGACCATCCGGCCGACGATCTCACGACGTGGCACACCAAGCCGGCCGGCGCGGTCTGAGGTAGGCACCGGCCGAGATGAGCGACGGGGCTCGCCGCGCCTAACGTGCTGCGCTGATGCACCAGAGGCCGGGTCAGTCCCTCGCGGCGACGCTCGAAGCGCCTGGTTTCTACGCCGGCGATCCCTTCCCCCACTACGCGCGGTTGCGCCGGGAAGCGCCGGTCGCCTGGAACGCGCATCTCGGCTACTGGGCGGTCGCCAAGCACGCGGACGTGGTCGCGATCTCCAAGGATCCGGAGACGTTCTGCTCGGGCAAGGGCATCCTGACGTTCGAGATCGGCGTCGAGTACCCGAGCCCGCCCACCATGATGCACACCGATCCGCCGGAGCACACGCGGTACCGCAAGCTCGTCCAACCGGGCTTCGCGCCGTCACGCATTCGCGAGCTGTCCGTGCGCGTGCGCGCCCGGGCCGAGGAGCTGGTCGCGCGCCTCGATCCCGGAGAGCCGTTCGACGCGGTCGAGACGTTGGCGGTGCCGTTCCCGTTGTGGATCATCGCCGAGCTCCTCGGGATCCCGGAGTCCGACTGGCCTCGCTTCTACCAGTGGTCGGAGGCCAGCATCCCGGGCGCCACCGACTGGCCGCCGGAAGAGTGCGCCCGGCTCCAGGCCGAGATGCACGAGTACCTGTTGGCGATGACGAAGGCTCGGCGCGGCGATCCGCGTGACGACATCGTGTCGGTGCTCGCGAACGCGGATGTCGACGGCGAGTCCCTGCGCGACGACGAGCTCGTGATGTTCCTCAACCAGCTGCTGGTCGCGGGGAACGAGACGACGCGGCACGCGATTTCGGGTGGCATCGCCGCGCTCGCGCAACGCCCGGAGCAATGGGACCGGCTGGCCGCCGATCGCTCGCTCGCAACCCGCGCGACGGAGGAGATCCTCCGTTGGACCACGCCGGTGATCTCGTTCATGCGTACCGCGACGCGCGACACGCAGGTCCGAGGTGTCGACATCGCGGCCGGGGATCCACTCGTGCTGCTCTACGCCTCCGCCAACCGCGACGAGGAGGAGTTCGGTGCCGACGCCGATCAGTTCGACGTCGCTCGCGATCCCAATCACGAGGTTGCGTTGGGCTTCGGGCCCCACTTCTGTCTCGGCGCGGCCCTGGCCCGGGTGGAGATCGCAGCCATGCTCGACGCGTTGCTCGACCGCTTCACCGCCGTCTCGAGCGCGGGACCGGTCGAGCGCACCGCCTCGTTCGTGATCGCGGGAATCACGCACGCGCGCGTCGTCTGTACGTGATCACACCTGCAGGCAGCGCGTACCGCGGCGAACACGTTCAGCTCGATCTTCCCGTGCTCGCCGCCGGCAGCGAGACGACCATCGGCACGCCCGACGGGATCGAGGCCGCGATCGTGCTGCTCGCCGGTGATGTGACGTTCGGAGGCGAGGCCGATCCGCGGCCCGCGCGGCGTGGCGACGTCTTCGATGCGCCCGCGACCGCGGTGTACCTACCGCCGGGAAGCTCGATCGAAGTCACCGCTCACGACCGCACCGAGTTGGCGCTCGCGGCGACCGTCGGCGGCGCACTCCGCGCGCCCGACGACCCCTCGCCGCAGATCATCGACGCCGATGCCGTGGTGGTGCACGACCGCGGCCGGCCGGGTTGGCAACGCGCGGTTCACGACATCATCACCGCCGCGGTACCGGCGCAGCGCCTCCTCGTCGGCGAGACGTTCAACGCGGCCGGGCAGTGGTCGTCGTTCCCACCGCACAAGCACGACGGCGGCGACGGCGAGCCCGCGCTCGAAGAGGTGTACTACTACCGGTTCGACCGGCCCGACGGCTTCGGGTTCCAGGGCCTCTACGAGCATTCCGGATCGGAGCGCGCGGTGTTCCTCCGCCACGGGGCGGTCGTCGGCATCCCGCGCGGGTACCACCCGGTGTGCGCGGCGCCCGGGTACCGCCTGTACTACCTCTGGGTCCTGAGCGCGGCCGCGGGCACGCCCCGCGCGCTCGCGCTGTACGAGGATCCGGCGCATCGGTGGCTCCGCGACGCCAGGTAGCCGATCCTCCGGAAACGGGGCGCGGGCCGGTCTCGAGGCTCGTCGGTTACCGTGATCGCCAGTGTCGAAGACCACGGCGCGGTCGAGCTCGGCCTCGCCTTCGCGCAAGGCCGGTAGACGCATCCCCAGGAGACACCTCATCGCGACGCTCGTGCTGTGCCTCGCCGCGGCCGGGCTGATGGGGCCCGCGCCCGCCGCGGCCGCGAGCCCGCGTCACTGCGCCGGCCACGCGCCCGTCTCCGCGGCCGATTTCCAGGCCGTCGCCGACCAACGCAATGCCAGCTTCGGGATCGGCGACATCACCTCGGTCGTGCGGCTGCCCGACGGTCGCCGCTTCATCACGTTGGGCGACACGCCGTATTACAACGTCGCACCCGACGGCGGCGCCGGAACCCTGAAGGCCTTCGGCAACAATTCGGCCTGGGTGCAATCCGGACGCTGCTTCACGCTGCTGAATCGAGCCGCGCCGCAGAATCGCAGTTGGCTGCTTCCGCCCGAGCACGACGGGTCGGTGTACTGGCCCGGCGCGTCAGTCGTGGTGGGCCCGCGCCTCTACGTGTTCCTCAACCGCGTGGTCCTGGAGCCCCCGTTCGGCAGGTCCGTCGGATCCGCGATTGCGGCGTTCGATCTCCCCTCGCTCGCCCTCGCGCGCATCACCACGATCCCGTTCCGGCCGGCGGGCGTCCTCGGGATCGGCGCGGTGTACGAGGGCGGCTACATCTACGCGTACTCGTCGCAGCGACGCACGTGCGCGTTCTGCTTTGCCGGCAACCTGTACGTCGCGCGCGTGCGTGAGAGCCAGATGCAGGTCCCGGGAGCGTGGCAATACCGAGCGGGCTCCAGCTGGGCCACCCACGGGTACTCGGCGCAACCCGTGCTGCGCGACGCGGTGAGCAACGCCGACGTCCGGCGCTACGGGAACGGCTACCTGCTCGTCACCAAGCCGTTGAGCATCATCGGCCCCGAGGTGCACGCGCACTGGTCGCCGAATCCCGTCGGCCCCTGGCGCGACCTGGGGATGCTGTTCTCGGTACCGGAACCTCCCCCGTCGCACGTGCCGGGCTTCACCTATCGCCAGGCGTATACCTACGCGCCGACGCTGCTCACCGGCACGCGGCTCGCCGACGGCGGATACCTCGCGTCGTACAACGTGAACAGCCTCGACCCGAACGACGGCGACCGTGACGGTCGCATGGGCGGCCCGCGGTTCTTGTCGGTCCATCTCGGACCGCCGCCGGCCGGTACGCCGCGCCCGACGGTCGCGACCGCGCCATCGCCGTGGGCATCGACGCTCGGCGTCGACCGCCTCGGACGCGTACGCACCGCGAACGGCGGGGTCGGGACATCCGTGTCACGAACGCAACACGCGGTCGCCGTGGCGCGCCGGCCCACCGGGCGGGGTGGTTGGGTCACGACGGTGGGCGGCGGCGTGGTCGCCTTCGGCGACGCGCCGTACTACGGATCGATGAGTGGCACGCGTCTGAACCAACCGATCGTCGGCATTGCCGCCACGCCCACCGGGAAGGGCTACTGGCTCGTCGCGTCCGACGGTGGCATCTTCTCATTCGGCGACGCGCATTTTTACGGCTCGACCGGCGCCATCCGCCTCAATAAGCCGATCCTCGCGATGGCCGCTAGCCCCACCGGGCGCGGCTACTGGTTCGTCGCCTCCGACGGCGGCGTCTTCACGTTCGGAGACGCGACGTTCCTCGGATCGACCGGAGGCGCACCTCCGCCGGCGCCCATCTCGGGGATGGCAGCCACTCCGAACGGTCGTGGCTACTGGCTCACGACTCGAGCGGGCCAGGTCTACGCGTTCGGTGACGCAGCGTTCGCTGGCAACATCGGGTCACTCGAAGCCCCCTGCGTCGGAATCGTTGCGGCACCGGGCGGCTACCGGCTCGTCGACAGCCGCGGGAACGTGTTCCTGCGGGGCACCACGCACGGTCGAATCCGCATCGCGGGCGCGGCACCGCTCGTCGCCGCGGGCTGACGCTCGTTCCGCCGCGCGGTGCTCACGCGCCGCCGACGACCTTCGCGGGGAGGCGGGCCATGCGCGCCTCGAAGACCCCGACGATTCCCTCGATCGACGTCTTTCCCGCGACGGCCGGCTGGGCGCCCCCCGGCCGCGGAAAGTACAAGCCCATCAGCACCCTGCCCCGCCGGAGATACACCGAGATCGTCGGGCTGGTCGCGCCGGCCGACGTGGTGGTGAAGCTGTACGCCAACCGCTCAACCGAGCGCGCACGCGGCCACGAGCGGTCGGGTCGGGCCTTGAACGCGGTCTGGACCGTCGGCTCGCCGACCGGACTCGTCACCGGTGCGTGCGGACACGCGGTGCGCACCTTGCGCAGCTCCGCGAACGCCTGCGCCCCGCCCGCCGCGCGCTTGTAGACAACCGCCTCGGTGCTGAGCACCGCTTCCTGCCTCGAGGTGAGCTCCGCGACCTGCAGGCGCGCGGCTCGCTGCTTCTCGCTCGGGAAGTTGCCGTTGCAGAGATCGAGGGTCGGCTCGGTCGTGCGATTGCCGTTGGTGAGGGGCACCACGATACGCGTCGGATCGATGTCGGCTTGCTCCACGACCAGCGTCGCGAGCGCGGCCCGATCGGCGGCGGCGGGCGTCGGGGAACCGGAACCGGAACCAGAACCGGGTGCGGTGGGTGCCGGCACTCGCGAGCCGGTGGCCGAGTTGCTCGTCTCCGTGCTCGACTCGATCGCGTAGCCCACCGCGCCCGCCAGGAGCACGAGGACAACGAGCCCGGCGACGACGACACCCGCCCGCCGGCGCGGGGGATTGCGGACCCAGGGGGGCGCCGTCGTGACCGGGCCGGCGCGGTACGTCTGGCCCGTCCATGCCTTGCCGTTCCAGAGGCGGTACTGGCCCGCTGACCAAGGATCGGCGTACCAGCCGGGCGGCCAGACCGAGGCGTCGACCGGATCGAGATCTATCGGCTCGAGATCTATCGGCTCGAGATCTATCGGCTCGAGACCGGGGAGATCCTCACCCATGGGTCGAGGTCGGGAACGTTGCCGATGCCGTCACGCCACCCATGAGAGCCGAACCGCGCCCGCGATGGAAGTCACCCCCCGTCTCCGGGCCTCAAGACGAGGAGCGGATCGGAGCCAACCGCCTCCACGTGCGGCTTCAGATGCAGCTCCGCGAGGGCTCGCTGCCAGGCCGCGGTCTCTTCGATGCTGACGTGGGTCCGAACGATGAACAACCGGCTGTCGCCGCCGGCGGCTCGCCAACGGGCGACGGCCGCTCGCAGTGCGGCCCGCACGTCGGCGTACGTTCGACCCCGTGCGTAGATCGCGTCGAGGCCCTGTACCTCCGGCCGAAAGCCCTGACCCGAATCGTCGGATGGAAAGGCGACGGTCCCGTGGGGCCAATAGTACGCGAACCCGAAGTTGCCGGAGAAGTTCACGAGCACGACGTCATCGGCGGTGCGGCGCTCGGCGACCGCGAGCACCTCCGCCCTCACGTTCTCGTCGGGTATGCGCAGCTGGTCGACCTCGCGGGCGAAGGTCAGCGTGAACAGCACGGCCAGGACTCCGCCCACGACGATGGCGAGCACCGGCCGCGCAACGTCATCGAACATCCCGCGGGAGTGCGCGAGCACCTGCAGGAAACCAGCCGCACCGATCGCGACCACGACCAGTGAGACGACGAACAGGAAATGCGAAGTACGCAGATCCAGGTACGGGTACTTGCGCAGGCGCCCCATCACCGCCATCTCGATCCAGAGGAACGGCACCGCGACGGCGAGGGCCGGAGCGCGCACATTCACGAGCATCGCGACTCCGATGGCGAAGAGCACGATGAACATGGGCAGGGGCATCGAGAGATCGGTCGTGAACCGCGCCAGCCGATTCCACGTCGCCGTCACGATGTGCAACGGCGAACCACTGAGATACTGCGTCGCCCAGTACGCCTTGAGCTTCGGATTCAGCGTCGGCAGCACCACCAGACCCAGGTACGCACCGAGGCCGGCCGCGGCGACCGCGCCCGCGGTGAACACCTCGACCGCGCGCCGGAGGTTTCGGGCAAGGAGCGCGGCCGCGAGGAGCCCCGCGAACATCGCAACGCTCACGAACGCGGATGTCGAGCTGAAGGGGATGGCGATCACGGCGGCGACCGCGAGGTAGCCGAGACGCGATCGCCGCTGGTCTCGTTCGGCCCACGCGCCGAGGGCGAGCAACGCGAGGGCGCAGAACGCGTCGCACGTGTACTGCTTGAGGTCGTTGCGGCGCAGCGACAGCGGGGCGAGCATCACCACCAAGGCGGCCACGACTGCGCCAAACCGTGCGTCGGCACGCCTTTCCCAACGCAACGACCGCGTGAGCACATACGCCATGACCACGGAGAGCACGGCGAACGCGAGCGGAACGAGCCGCGCTCGTTGCAAGCCCGAACCCGGCACGAGCTTGAGCAACGCGATGAAACCCGCAGGGGCGCTCGCGCTCAGATCGGCGAGTCGCGAGAACGGCGCCTTCGTGAGTGCGGCGACCCACGACTCGTCGAGCCAGTACGGGTGACTGAGCATCGCGCGCACCGGATGGACGAGCACCGTGGCGATCGCGGCAACGACAACGAACGTGGTGTCGTGCCGATCCCATCTCGGGTCGGCCCGGCGGTCAACGAGTCGCTGGGCGCGGGAGGGCGTGATCTCAGACCTCTCCCCGACCGATTGCACCTCGGAATGATCACACTTCCGTCAACAACTCTGCCGATCGCCCGGTCCCGAAACGCGACCACCGCGGTGGTACGCTCCTCGCCCGTCTTGGCCCCCACGCAAGGTTCGGTACATGACGCAGCAACGCGATGACGTGCTCGACGACGTCGGGGCCGCCACGGTCAAAGTGCTCTTCTTGGCGGGCAAGGGCCGGAGCGGCGGAACGCTGCTGGCAAGCCTCCTCGGACAGCTCCCCGGCTTCTTCAACATCGGTGAGCTGAATCGCCTGTGGGACTGGGGACTGGTTTCGAACTTTCGTTGCGGCTGCGGCAAGCCGGTACAGGACTGCCCCACGTGGCATGCAATTCTCGAAGCGGCCGACACGTCGCTCGCGGGCACCGGCATCGCCCCGATCGCGACGGCTCGGATCGACCTCGCGCAGCACGAG
>JBBQER010000125.1:0-8740 GCA_038320885.1 Acidimicrobiia bacterium | reverse complement strand
GGCCATTCCCGGACCCGAACCCACAACGCTAGAACCGCCAACTCGCCATGTCACGGCGCCGCTCGAACGCGCCCAAAAATACGGGCCTTGACACAAACAGGCTTCGCCCTGGCGTGTACTCGCCACCGCACCCCAGTGCTCGGCAATGTCCCTTGAGTCGCCGAACAGATCGATGCCTATGGCGCGTCAGAAGTTTTCGTTGTCGTGACCGAGGCGCGCTTCCAGGGCCGAGAGCACCGATTGCGGAGTGAACTCCCCCCGATCGCCGTTGCTGGCGAATTGACATCCCGCCGGCTCGACGTGGACGTTCAGAACGCGTGCATTGGCGTAGACGAATTTCAGCACGATCACTTCGCCGAAATCGGCAGGACAGGAGCGGATGCCGCCCGGCGGAACGGGTCTTGCTCGGTTGAGTGCGTCAGCACATGTTCGCGGCCTCGGCGGCGCCGATGAACGGTGCCTTGTCAGGGGCGCGGGAGTGTGTGCGCGCTCGGTCGCTCGTTGCCGGTGCCGAGGGCGAAGGTTTTGGCCAATGCGACGGGCCAATTGCTGACGAGGTTGGCTCGGGCGGTCTCAAGGCCGTACTTCGCCGCGCACACTGTCTCGGTCAGGTGCAGGTCGATCTCCGCCTTGTCGGCGGCGCGGGGACTACCCGCCCGTGAGATGGGAAACAGGTTCGTCTTGGCGTTTGTACCGCCGAGACCCGTCGGGATCAGCGGCATGGCCTCGTAGTTCACGCGCTTATCCGCCGGGACCGCATATGTCTCGAGAACCGACTCGCGGTCGGCATCACTGAGCGGAGGGTACGTTGCCACGTAGCCGGGCTGGCACCAAGTCTTTAGGTCACCGGGGGCCGAGGCGTCACCAGGGGTCAGCTCGGGGTTCGGCAAGATCGCCCGTGCCTCCAGCGGGGTGGGTGCGGGGAAGTCGCGACAGGCTGCATCGACGAGCGCGCCCAGGTCCGTGCGATCAAGATCGCCTTTCGCGAACACCGAGCTGACGAGGGGGTCGAAGGGCTCGGGCGCATACGGGTCCGTGGCGTTGGTGCTGCGGCGCTGCGCGAAATCTGCACACGCACTCGCTATGTAGCCGCGCAGGTCATCGAGGCCGATACCCAGCGACGCACTCAGGTCGTCGACGAAGCGACGGACGTCGCCGCTAAAGGAGCCGCATGCGTCGGTGACGGCGCGATCGACGCGGTCCTGATCCAGGCCACCTTGTTCGGCGGTATTGAAGAGATCGGCGATGTACTGATTGAAAGTGGACGTATCTCCTGCTCGCAAGCCGTCGGCGTACGCCTCGCAGGCTGCCGTAACGACCGCGGCAAGGTCAGGATCACCCACACCCGCCCGAGTAACGAGGCCGCGGAGGTATCCGTAGATGCCCTTGGCCGGATTCGTCGCAGACTCGGTGAGGTTCTTGTCGCCACAACCTGCGGCGAGCGAGACGGCTACAGCAAGGGCCACGACCTGTGATCGTTGCCGGAACGATCGACGCACCCGTTGTCGGCGCACGCCAACATCTTGCACGGTCCGAGAACCGAGCGGTAGATCGGTGCGGGGCGCGAGGCCAAGCCTCGCCGCGCCGTCGGGCACCCGAGTGCGCACTCACCAGACCGCTCCTACGGGCCGAGGGTCCGTCTGGTAGCGCGTCCGCGGACGCGCACGAAGGGTCTACGTATACCTCGTGATGTAGCCGCGCTTACGGAAGGTCTTGAGCATGCTCACGAGGAACCATGCGGCGAGCAGCAGCATCACGACCGAGCCCGCCGCGGCGATCGCGATCTGGGTCCAGTTGAGATCGCCGTGGTCGACCAGTCCGCGCAGCGCGCTGAACGCGTGCGTCGTCGGCAATGCGAGCGCCAAGGGCCGCATGACCAGGGGCAGGGCGTCGGTCGGATAGAAGACACCCGAGAGCGGGAGCAGCACGAACATCACGCCCCACGCGAGCGCTTCGGCTCCCGTTCCGAATCGCAACACGAGTCCGATCACGAACAACGAGATCGCCCAGCCGACGATCAGCAGGGTGACGGCGACGGGGACCAAGCCGAATCCCAGTGACCAGGTGCGGAACGAGAAGAACGCGAGCGCGCCGAGCACCATCACGCCCACACCCATCGCGAGCTTGACCATGCCGAAGAGCGCCACGCCGGCGACGTACTCCACTTCGCGCACCGGTGTCACCATCATGTTGAGCAGATTGCGGGTCCACGTCTCCTCGAGGAAGCCCGTGCTCATCGCGATCTGCGATTGGTAGATCACGTGCCACAGGACGATCCCCGCGAGCAGGTACCCGGATGCCTTGGCCGCGCCCGACGCTTGGCTCGTCCCGACGAACGCGGCGAGCGAACCGAACAGCACCACGTCGACCAACGGCCACAGCGTCACGTCGAAGAGCCGGTGCGGGCTGCGCACGAGGACATACGCGTGGCGGCGTGCGATTGCGCGCATACGCAGCCACGACCGGGCGCTCGGCGTCAACGCGGGAGTGATCTGCCTACTCATGGGTGGTCGGTCTGTTGCGCGGCCGAGATCTCTCGGTCGGCGGCCAGGTGCAGGAAGACGCCTTCGAGGTTCCCACGGCCGTACGACGCCGCGATCGACGCCGGCGTCCCGTCGGCCACGATGCGACCCTGCGCGAGGAACAGCACGCGCTCGCACACCTGCTCGACGTCGGTCATGTCGTGGCTCGTCATCAGCAGCGCGGTGCCTTCGTTCTTCGCGACATCGATGAGTCCCTCGCGTACCCGCAGCGCGACATCGGGGTCGAGCGAAGCGGTGGGCTCGTCGAGGATCAACAAGCGCGGACGGTGCAACGTCGAGCGCACGATGCCGATCAACGTTCGCTGCCCCGACGACAGCTCCGTTCCCATCGCGTTGGCAAGGTGCGAGATCCGGAAGCGCTCGAGGCCCTCCTTGATTCGCGGCTCGGGATCAGCGAGTCCGTAGAGCTGGCCGTAGAGCCGCAGGTACTCGTGCACACGCATGCGCTCCGTGAGCGGCAGATAGCCCGCGGCGAAGCCGATGCACTCCGCGGCCTGGCTCCGGTGATGCGCGAGATCGAACCCGCACACGTTGATGGAACCTTCGTCGGGTGACACGACACCGAGGATCATGAACAGCGTCGTGGTCTTGCCCGCGCCGTTCGGACCGAGCAACGCGACCCGCTCCCCCGCGTGCACGATCACGTCGATGCCGTCGACCGCGCGCGTCCGGCGGTAGTCCTTGATCAGGCCGCGCGCCTCCAGCACCACTTCGCCAGGCATGCGACAAACGGTAGCTTTTTCACGTGGTCAACCCGACGGTTATTGCGGTCGACTGGTCGGGAGCCAAGCGGACCGGTCTCAAGAGCGGCATCTGGCTCGCCGTCATGCAACGCGGCCGGCTCGTGCAAACCGAGGCCGTTTCCAACCGCGCCCAAGCGATCTCGCACGTACAGGACTTCGCGTCGCCCGTTGTCGCCGGGTTCGATTTTTCGTTCGGCTTTCCGGCCTGGTTCGCTCGCAAACACCGCTGCACCACCATCGCCGAGGTCTGGTCGATGGCCGAGCACGAAGGCGAGAAATGGTTGGCGTCGCCGCCAATGCCGCCCTTCTGGCGAGATCGCTGCGAGGTTCCCGTCGAACAGCGCCGGCGGCGCTGCGAGGAAGGGCTCCGACCGGCGAAGTCGATCTTCCAACTCGTCGGCAACGGTCAAGTGGGCGCCGGATCAGTTCGCGGCATGCCCCACCTCGCGCGGCTCCGCGAAGCCGGATTCGCTATTTGGCCGTTCGATGCGCCCGGCGACCGGACCGTCGTAGAGATCTATCCGACGGCGCTCAGACGGCTCGCGCCCGCGCACCTCCCTGAACGGGATTTCTCTACGAAAGACGAACGCGATGCCGTTCTCTCCGCCGCCGTTATGTGGGAAGACCGCGCGTCGTTCGCGAACCTGGAAGCCGCGACCGATCCGACCACCCTCATAGAGGGTGACGTGTGGGTTCCTAGCTCTTCGCTTTGATCGCCTCGATGATCGCGGGCACGACCTTGTGCACGTCGCCGACGATGCCGAGGTCGGCCACCGAGAAGATCGGGGCTTCGGCATCCTTGTTGACGGCGATGATGTTGTCGCTGTTCTTCATGCCCACGAGGTGCTGCGTCGCACCCGAGATACCGAGCGCGATGTAGACCTTCGGCTTCACCGTCTTGCCGGTCTGCCCGACCTGCAAGGCGTACGGCACCCAGCCCGCGTCGACGATCGCGCGCGACGCTCCCCACGCACCCTTGAGCTGCTTGGCGAGCTCCTCGACCAGGGGTGCGTAGTTCTCCGCGCCGCCGATCCCGCGCCCACCCGAGACGACGACCGCCGCTTCCTCGAGCTTCGGGCCCTGCTGCTCCTCGACGTGATGGTCGAGCACCTTCGCCTCGGCCGCGCGCCCGGCGTCGACCGCGCCGACGTTCTCGATCGCCGCCGCGCCACCGCCGCCCGCTTCGGCCGCGAACGACTTCGGCCGGATCGCGATCAACGCCGCGCCGCCGTCGGTGATCTTCGCGTCGACGAGCGTCACGCCACCGAAGATCGCGGTACCGAACAACAAGCCGCCGTCTTCGCTCAACGACATGCCGTTGGTGAGAACCGGCCGGTCGAGCTTCACGGACAGGCGAGCGATCGCGTCGCGGCCGTCGTAGCTCTGGGCGAAGAAGATCGCATTCGGGTTGTGCTCACCGGCCAGCTGCGCGATCGCCGCCGCGGCGACCTGGCCGGGCAGGCCGTCACCGGGATCAATCACGAAGAGCTTCGTCGCGCCGTGCTCACCGACCGACGCGGCAATGGCTTCGGCGTCGCCGCCGGCGTAGAGCGCCTCGACCGTCGACGCGAGCTCGCGCGCCTTGGTGAGCATCTCGAGCGTGACCGTCGTCGGCTTGCCCTCCGCCGACTCCGCGAACACCCAGATCTTGTCGACCGCCACGGTTAGACCACCTTCAGGTTCTCGAGGAACGCGACGACCTTCTCGGCGCCAGTCCCGTCGTCTTCGAACTTCTCGCCCGCCTGGCGCGCCGGTGCCTGCTCGACGTTCGTGATCTCCTGGCGCGCGCCGGCCCATCCGACCTGCGACGCGTCGAGTCCGAGATCGGCTGCGGTCACCTGGTCGACCGGCTTGCTCTTCGCCGCCATTATCCCCTTGAACGATGGGTAACGGGGCTCGACCACACCGGCGGTCACGCTCGCGACGGCCGGTAGTGACGCCTCGACGATGTCGTAGCCCGCTTCGGTCTGGCGTTGGATCTTGACCTTGCCGTCGGCGATCTCGATGCGCTTCGCGAACGTGAGCGACGGCCAGCCGAGCAGCTCGCCGATCTGCGCCGGGATCGTGCCGGTGTACCCGTCGGAAGATTCGGTCGCGGTGAGCACGAGATCGATGTCGCCCGCGCGCTCGACGCACTTGGCGAGGACCTTCGCCGTCGACAAGGCGTCGGAACCGGCGAGCGCGTCGTCGGACACGAGGATCGCCTTCGCGGCGCCCATGGCGAGCGCGGTCCTCAAACCGGAGACCTCGCCGTTGGGGACCATGGAGATCAATGTGACCTCACCCTCGCCCGCGGTGTCGACGAGCTGCAACGCCATCTCGACGCCGTAGCTGTCGGACTCGTCGAGAATCAGCTTGCCGGAGCGGTCCAGCGTGTGATCGGCGCCGAGCGCGCCCGGCATCGCGGGATCGGGTATCTGCTTCACACAGACGACGACGTTCATGAGACTCCTCTTCGTGGGCACGCAGGCACGACCAGGCGCCCACGCAGCCAGTGATTCTGGCAAGGATGGGCTCGAGAAGTCGAAACGTGCCTTGTTGCTTGGTCGCACTCGCTGCGGCCGGCAAAACTCCGGCCGCGGGCGCTCGCCGCCCCTGCCAGTTCGCTGCGGACCCTTCGGGCTCCTCGCCACGAATGGATGGTCCGAATTCCCGAGGGCTCGCAGCTACCGTTTCGGGCGTGCCGGAGATCCTCGACGTCTTGGTGATCGGTGCCGGACCCGGTGGGGTCGCCGCGGCCCTCACCGCGTCGACATTGGGCAACTCGGTTGCCTGCGTCGACAAGGCCGCGTTCCCCCGCGACAAGACGTGCGGCGACGGTCTCACCGCGGGCGCGCTCCGTCAGCTCGAGGCACTCGGGCTCACCCGCGATGCATTCGCGGCGATCGACGTGGCCATCGTGCGCGAAACGGTGCTCGTCTCGCCGAACGGTCACCGGGTCACGTTGCCACTCCCCACCGATGGAATCCATGCCGCCGTGGTCGCGCGCCGAGACCTCGATGCGGCGCTGGTCGCACTCGCGCGGCGGCGCGGAGTCGACGTGCGCGAGCAGTGCACCGTCGAGAAGGTCGCAATGCATGACGACGAGATCGAAGTCGTGCTCGGTGACGGAACCCGTCTGCGCGCGCGTCGCGTGATCGCGGCTGACGGTCATTGGTCGACGGTGCGCCGCGCGATCGAGCCCGACACGCCGCGTGATCTCGGCGAGTGGCACGCCGCCCGTCAGTACTTCGCCGACGTCGACGACGATCGGCTCTGGGTCTTCTTCGAGCGCGACCTCCTGCCCGGGTACGCGTGGGTCTTCCCGCTGCCGGGAGGTGGCGCGAACGTCGGCTACGGCGTGCTGCGCTCCGGCGGCCGAACTGGTCGCGAGCTGAAGGACCTCTGGCCCGAGCTCCTCGCGCGACCAGCACTGCGCGAGGTGCTCGGACCGCGCGCGACTCCCACCGAGCCCGTACGGGCGTGGCCGATCCCGACGCGCTACGACCCGGACCGGCTCGCGAACGGGCGCGTCTTGTACGTCGGCGACGCGGCGGGCGTCGTCGATCCGCTCACCGGCGAGGGCATCGCGCAGGCGATCGAGACCGGGGTGCTCGCGGCGCGGGCGATCACGCGCGCCGGTGAACCAGCCGAGGTGGCGACTCGCTACCGGCGATCCGTGGGTCGCGCGCTCGGCCGCGATCTGCGCTTCGCGTCGTTCCTCCAGAGTCTCCTGCGCACTCCGCTGGGCGCCCGGGCCGCGGTCGGCGCCGCCGGGCTCACGCCCTGGACGCGCCGGAACTTCGCCCGCTGGATGTTCGAGGACTATCCCCGCGCGCTCCTCGGAACACCCGATCGGTGGCACCGCGGCGCCTTCTCGGTACCGGGTGCATATCGCGTGCAATGATCTCGCCTCCCCGAGATCGGTAGGGGCGAGGAGGAACCGATGGCGAGCAGCAAAGCCGAAGCGTCCATAGATCGTGCGCCCAACGACGTGTGGAACATCGTCCGCAACTTCGGCGGGCTCGCCGACTACATGCCGGGTGTCGACAGCTGCACCGTCGACGGTGACGTTCGTACGGTTGGGACCATGGGCATCGAGGTCAAGGAGCAGTTGCGCGAGCTCGACGACGACACGCGCCGCATCTCCTACAGCGTGATCGAGTCGCCGATGACCAACATGACCTCCCATCTCGCGACGATCTCGGTCGACGCCGAGGGCTCGGGCACGCACTTCACCTGGGAGGTCGAGGTCGAGCCCGACGAGTTGCTCCCGCTGTTCTCGGGCGTCTACGAGCAGTCGGTCGTTGCGCTCAAGGAGAAGCTCGAGAGCTGATCGCCTACTCCTCGACCATGCGCGCGCACCCGGGCCGGCGCGCGGAGTTGCTCGAGGTGCTGCGCGAGCTCGTTGACGCGGCCGCGGTCGACGAGCCGGGCACGCTCGTGTACGTCATGCACGAGGCCGTCGACGACCCCGACACGGTCGTGTCGTACGAGCTGTTCGCCGACGAAGCGGGACTCGAGGCACACAAGGCATCGCCGGTCGTCGCCGCGGTCATGTCGAGGCTCGGCCCGCTGGTAGCCGAAGGGTCATTCCGCCGGCTGGCGCCCGTCCTGGAAACCGGGCTCCCCCGCCAGTAACCGGTCGAGCCGATCGACCGCGCGCCGGATGGCCGGCTCGTAGCCCTCGGCTTCGATGCGGGGACCGACCATCTCGATCTCGAACGCGCCCGCGTACGCGGCGCGCGCCAACGCGCCGATGCGGCCGGCCAACGGGATGTCACCGTCGCCGGGCACGAGCCGATCGGGTGTGGTGAGGCTGCCCGCGAGCGCGTCGGAGGCCTGCACGTGCGCGATCCGCGAGCCCGCGCGCGCAACCGTGGCGGCGAAGTCCCGCTCGGCCCAACACGAGTTGAGCTCCAGGCACACGTGCACATCGAGTTGATCCGCGAGGTCGACGGTGTCGCGCAATGTCGTCGCGAACGAGAGATCGAGCCGCATCGGGCTCGTGTTCTCGATCGCGATGCGCAGGCCCGCGGCGTTCGCCGCCGCGAACACCGGATCGAGCACGTCGCGCAGCGCGAGCGCGGCGTCGTCCCAATCGAGCGGTCCGGCCGGCCCGGTCGTGAGAACGAGCACCGGCGCGCCGATCGCGCCCATCGCCTCGATCGCGGCCAGCAATCGATCGCGGTACGCCGGCCAGGTCGACTCGTCCGCGAGCTCGCACCATCCGCACTCCACGAAGTTGCTGACCCGCAGGCCGGCGTCGCGTACGCGCTGCATCGCGACATCGAGCCCGGCTTCCTCGCACTTGCGCAGCGAGAGACCTACGTGTCCGACGCCGAGCCGCTCCCACATCGCGAGGTCGTCGTCGAACGGCGCCCACCACGACGACACCGCGCTCACCGAGAGCCGGTCGTGCATGCAGTCTGCTCCTTCCCATGGGTCGACTCCACGCTCCCCTCCCCACCGGTC
>JBBQER010000124.1:0-9063 GCA_038320885.1 Acidimicrobiia bacterium | reverse complement strand
GGGCTCGGGGGGGCCCGCCCCCCGCGTGGGGGGGGGTTGTTTTCCGGGTTCGGCGCGCGGCCGCCCGCCGCGGCCCCCCTGACTCCCGGACAGCGTTGTGCAACCCGTCGCCGCGTCGAGGCCCGTGTACCGATCGCGCGTCGGCGTCGGGAAGTTGATGCGCAGCCCGCCCACTCGATCGACGAGGGCTGCGAACTGAGGGAAGTGCACCTCGATCACGTGGTTGATTGGCACGCCGAGATCGCGCGTGATCGTGTCGACGAGGAGTTGCGCCCCGCCGTGTCGGGAGCCGCAGACCAGCTGCGAGTCGAACGTGCTGTTGATCTTCTCGGTGCCGCATTCGGGCACGTCGACGAAGAGATCACGCGGAATCGAAAGCGCCGTGACGCGGCGTGTAGTCGGGTCGAGCCGGACGAGGACCATCGTGTCGGATCGCTCGCCCGGGACCGCGGTCGGGTCGCCGAACGACTGCTCGTCCTGCTGACTCGTGGCGAAGGATCGGGAGTCGCTGCCGACGAGGAGGTATACCTGCGGCTCGTGGGCAGCCGCCTCCGACAGCGAGTTGACCGCGACCGTGTGCTTCGGCTTCACCGATGTGATGCGGTCACGCGTCACGACCAACGCGCCCACGACGAGCGCGCCGGCGATCGCCGCCGCAACCAGGGCGCGCGCGGCGAACAGTCGCGCGTCGCCCGAACGCATCCGAGCAGCCGCCGGCATGACGACCATGAGGGTGTCGCTGTCCCACCGGGCGCGGGCCGCACTACGGACCGCCGCACTCGGCGGCGCTACGGATGCGCGCGTCGTGCGTAAGACGTCGAGGTCGTGTGTCATTGCAGATTCTCCAGTTCGACGCGAAGCCGGGCCCGCGCCCGGTGGATGCGGGATCGGACGGTGCCGACGGGAATGTCGAGCGCGGTCGCGATGTCGTCATAGGTGAGGTCGGCCCAAACCATGAGGAGCAATGCGTCACGGTCGGCTTTCGAGATGCGACCGAGCGCGCGTGCGACCGCGACTTCGTCGAGACGCGGTTGCGCGTCGATCCCGAACGTATCGATCCCGTGTTTCGCGTATGCCCGCCATCCGGCGCGCTCGCGTCGTCGGTGCCGGCGGATGAGGTTGGTCGCGATGCCGTACAGCCATGGCCGTGCATCATCGACGTCGGCAACAAAGGCCGCCCGACCGGCGAAAGCCTCGGCGAACACCGTCGCGGCGAGGTCATCGGCGAGTCCCGGCCCCAGGCGCCGAGCGATGTAGCGATGGATTGCGTCGAAGTGACGTTCGAAGATGACGGCGAACTCATCGGGTCGTTCAACCGAAGACGCGATGCGGTGCCCGTCGTGAACTTCGATCCCCGTCATCATTCCCATACTTGCCCTTACCGGCACCGAAAGTTCGCGGAACTTGTACGCTGCCGTCGTGGGGGAGACGGGGCTCGCAGAGGTTCTCGATCGCGTCGACAAGATCGCCGACGTCGTTCGCGACGGCGCGGCGGAATCGGAACGGCTCGGTCACCTCGCCCCGGCGATCGTCGAAGCGCTGCACGAGACCGGTCTGTTCCGGTCGTTCGTGCCTGCAGAACACGGCGGTCTGGGCCTCACGATTCCGGAGGCAGTGCGGGTGTTCGAGCGCGTCTCGGCCCTTGATGCGCCGACCGGTTGGACGCTCACGATTCTCTGCTCGGGCTCGCTGTTCGCGCGCTTCTGCGCTGCAAACACGTTCGCGACGATTTGTGCCGACTCCGCGGGCCTGATTGCCGGGACGCTGAACCCGCTGAGCGCGCAGGCCGAGCCGGTCGACGGGGGCTTCCTCTTCAGCGGCCGGGCAACGTATCTCTCGGGCTCCGCGCACGCGCGCTACGTCATGGCGTCCGCGCTCGTGATGAAGGATCAAGCTCCCGTGCTGGCCGATGGCGCCATCCAGATCCGTTCGGGCTTCTTCCCGATCGAGAAGGCACGGTCGCTCGACACGTGGAACGTCACCGGAATGCGCGCGACCGGCAGCGCCGACTACGAATTCGACGGCGTCATGGTCGCGACCGATTGGACGTTCGAGCCTTTCGGCGCCCGTCCGGCGGCAACCCGGGACGTGTTCGCCGCCATCCCACTCTGGTCGCAACTCGGCGGGCTGGCCGCAGTCGCGGTCGGCACGGCGCGCAACATGATCGACCGCTTCGTCGAGCTCGCCGCGACGAAGGTGCCGACCGGGAATCTCACCCGCCTGGCCGAGCGGGCACCGGCCCAGATCGCCGTCGGTGAGGCCGAAGGCCTCTACCTCGCTGCGCATGCAGTTCTCAACGAGACGATCGAGACCACGTGGGCGCGCGGCGTGGCGGCCGAGCCCTTCGACAACGAGACGTTGGCCAAGCACCGCCTGGGCTCCGTGACGGCGGTGCGCCTGGCCGCGCAGGCCGTCGACCTCCTCCACGACGCGGCCGGGATGAATGCCGTCGCTCGAGACAGCGTGCTCGACCGGTGCTGGCGCGATATTCACACGATGACCCAGCACATCATCTTGTCGCCGGCTCGCTTCGAGATCGCCGGCCGCGCGCTCCTCGGCATCGATCCCGGCAGCCCGGTCATCTAGGGAGCGCGCGTTGCGGCCCACGGCGCCCGAGGCACTTTTTCTCATCAGACGCGAATTGGTGCCGCCTAACGGCACTTTTTCACATCAGAGCGAAATGACGATCGGCTGATCGAGGAGCACATGGACGCGATCTGGAAGGTCCGGCACGTTCGCGACGACGAGTTCGACGCGTGGACGCGGCTCTTCCGCGGCTACGCCGATTTCTACAACTGGCCGACCAGCGACGTGCATCAACGTCAGATTTGGCAGTGGATTCACGAAGACCACCGCGTCGAGGCCTTGGTGGTCGCGCGCGTCGACGAGGCCGGCAACGAGACCGGCCTGCCCGAGGGCTTGGCCCACCTGCGCGAATGGGTACGACCGTTGCGCGGCCTCGTATGCGGCTATCTCGACGATCTCTTCGTCGAACCATCCGTACGGGGGAGCGGCGCGGTCGACGCCCTCTTCGCAGAGATGCGGCGCCTCGCGAATGAACGGGAATGGGCGATCATTCGTTGGACGACCGCCGACAACAACTACCGGGCGCGCAACTTCTACGACAAGGTCGCCACCCGCACCACGTGGATCACGTACGACATGACGCCGTGACCGTGAAACGACGGGCAGCGCGCGTGCTCGTGGTCGACGACAAGGGGCGGGTGCTGCTCTTTCGCGGGGGAGATCCGCATCGACCCGACGCGGGCACGTGGTGGCACACGCCCGGCGGCGGAATCGACCCCGGCGAGACGATCGAAGACGCGGCGCGGCGCGAGATGCGCGAGGAAACGGGTCTCGTTGTCAGTGATCTCGGACCGGTTGTGCTCGAACGTCGTATCGAGTTCGAGTTCGAGAGCGTTTGCTACGACCAGGAAGAGACGTTCTTCAGGGTCAACGTCTCCGGGTTCGATGTCGACTATCGCGGCTGGAGCGACATCGAACGGCGTTCCCTGATCGAGCACCGCTGGTGGACCCGGGACGAGCTCGTCGCAACCACCGACACCGTATATCCCGAAGGCCTCGCCGAGCTCCTGTAGCGGCAGCGCTACTCGCCGGCCGCGGGCTTCTCCGCGTGGCCCCCGAACTGCTTGCGCATGGCGGAGAGCAGTTTGTTCGCGAAATCGGCTTCGCGCTGCGACACGAACCGATCGAACAGCGCGGTCGCGATCACCGGCGCGGGCACGCCCTCGTCGATCGCGGCGCTCACCGTCCACCGGCCTTCGCCGGAATCGCTCACCCGGCCCGAGAATCCTTCGAGGGTCGGCGCCTCCTGCAACGCCGCCGCGGTGAGATCGAGCAACCACGACGCGATGACGCTGCCCCGGCGCCATACCTCCGACACCTTGGCCACGTCGAAGTCGTACGCGTAGGCGCTGGGATTGCGGAGCGGCGCCGTCTCGGCGTCGGTCGTCTGCTTGATATTGCCGACGTTGGCGTGATGCAGGATGTTGAGGCCCTCGGCGTACGAAGCCATGAGCGCGTACTCGACGCCGTTGTGCACCATCTTCACGAAGTGGCCGGCGCCCGCCGGTCCGCAATGCAGGTAGCCCATCTCCTCGGGCGCGGGATCGCCGGTCCGGCCGGGTGTGCGTTCGGCGGCGGCGTCGATTCCCGGTGCCAGCGCGCGAAAGATCGGATCCAGACGCTCGACCGCGCCGTCGGGGCCGCCGATCATGAGACAGAAACCGCGTTCGAGACCGAACACGCCACCGCTCGTCCCGCAGTCGACGTAATCGATCTTCGACGCACCCAGCTTCTCGGCGCGCACGATGTCGTCGCCGTAGAAGCTGTTGCCGCCGTCGATGACCGTGTCGCCCGCGGCGAGCAACACCGAGAGGTCGTCGACCACGGCGCCGGTCACGCCCGCAGGAACCATCACCCACACCGCTCGAGGCGCGTCGAGCTTCGCGACCAGATCCTCGAGCGACACGGCCGCGACGGCTCCGAACTCCGCGAGCGCGGGGGCGGCGTCGGGATTGTGGTCGTACGCCACGCACTGGTGACCGGCAACGTGCAGGCGGCGCGCGATGTTGGCGCCCATGCGCCCGAGCCCGATCACGCCGAGCTGCATCAGGACCCTTCGCCGGTTCCCGCCGCGTCCGCCATGAGTGCCGCGCCGACGATCCCCGCCAGATTGCCGAGCTCGGCGATCCGCACCTCGCAACCGGGGCTGATGCCGTCGATGTACTTGTCGGCGTGCTTGGCGACGCCGCCGCCGATCACGATCAGCTCCGGCCACAGCACCCGGTGCAGTTGCGTCAGGTACGCGTCGAGTCGCTCGGCCCACTTGCCCCACGAGAGCTGCTTGGCGGCGCGGGTCGCGTCGGAGGCCCAAACATCGGCGACCTTGCCGCCGACCTCGATATGACCCAGCTCGGAGTTCGCGACGAGGACGCCGTCGTTCAACAACGCGGTGCCGACGCCGGTCCCGACGGTCACGACGAGCACCACGCCGCGCCGGCCCCGCGCCACGCCGAAGCGGGCTTCGGCCACGCCGGCCGCGTCCGCGTCGTTCAGGACGGTGCAGTGCCGCCCCGTCGCCCGACCGATCACCGCGGCCGCGTGGGTCCCGATCCACGACTGATCGATGTGCGCGGCGGTGCGAACGGTGCCGCCGACCACCACGGCCGGCAACGTGCAACCGATCGGGCCCGCGTCGCCGAGCTGTTCGACGAGCGTTGCCACACCCGCCGCGACCGCCTCGGGAGTCGAGGGCTGCGGTGTCTCGATCCGTATCCGGCCGGTCGCGGTACCGGTGGAGAGGTCGACGTGCGCGGCTTTGATTCCCGAGCCGCCGACGTCGACACCGATGAGCGAACGCGCGCCGGCCGGTGTGCCAATCGGTGTAGTCGACATCACCCGCGACGCTACCCCGGGTAGCTTCGCCAAATGGTCGACGGTCCCTCGCGTCTCGAGGACTATGCCCTGCTCGGCGACTGCCAATCGGCCGCGCTGGTGTCGCGCGAAGGTTCGATCGACTGGTGGTGCGTTCCCCGCTTCGACAGCGGTGCGTGTTTCGCGGCGCTCCTCGGCACCGCCGCCAACGGCCGGTTCCTCATCGCGCCGGTCGCGCGGTCACAGTCGAGCCACCGGTATC
This sequence comes from Acidimicrobiia bacterium, assembly GCA_038320885.1. Lineage (GTDB taxonomy): Bacteria > Actinomycetota > Acidimicrobiia > IMCC26256 > PALSA-610 > JBBQER01. The sequence goes on along the minus strand of JBBQER010000124.1, from coordinate 3,404 downwards.
TCGCGGGCACGATGGTGCTCGAGACCGAGCACGACACGCCGACCGGCCGGGTGCGGGTGCTCGACTGCCTGGTGACGGGCCGGACCCGGCCGCTGCTCGTGCGCATCGTCAAGGGCTTGCGGGGCGAGGTCACAATGCGCGCCGAGCTCGTCGTCCGCTTCGACTACGGATCGATCGTGCCGTGGGTGAGGACGCTCGACGGCGTCTGGAGCGCGATCGGCGGGCCCGACGGTCTCGCGTTGCACACGTCGGTCGATCTCCACGGTGAGGACCTCAAGACGGTCGGTGAGTTCACGGTGGCGCGCCGGGAACAGGTGTCGTTCGTGCTCGGCTGGTTCCCGTCGCACGATCCGTCTCCGGTTCCCCGCAACGCGCCGGCGCTGCTTGCGCGCACGACGAAGTACTGGCGGAACTGGTCGGCGCGCTGCAGCTACACCGGACAGTGGCACGATCCCATCCTGCGCTCGCTCCTGACGCTGGAGTCGCTGACCTTCACGCAGACGGGAGGGATCGTCGCCGCGCCCACCACCTCCTTGCCCGAGACGCTCGGCGGTACGCGCAACTGGGACTACCGATTCTGCTGGGTGCGGGATGCGACGCTCACCCTCGAGGCGCTGATTGCCGGCGGCTATCGCGACGAGGCGGCGCGCTGGCGCGAGTGGCTGCTGCGCGCCGCGGCCGGCGAGCCCGCGCGATTGCAGACGATGTACGGCGTGGCCGGCGAACGGCGCCTCACCGAGATCGAGCTCGACTGGCTACCCGGCTACGACGGCGCTCTCCCCGTTCGGATCGGCAACGCCGCGCACCAGCAGCTCCAGCTCGATGTGTACGGCGAGCTCATCGACGTGCTCTGGCAGGGCGTGCGCGCCGACATGCCCCTGAACGCCGAGTCGTGGTCGTTGGTAGGTCTGCTGTTGACGTCGCTCGAACAGCGCTGGCGCGAACCCGACGAGGGCATCTGGGAAGTGCGCGGGGTGCGCCGCCACTTCACGCACTCCAAGGTGATGTGCTGGGTCGCGTTCGATCGCGCGGTCGCGATTGCCGAAGCGCTCGATCTCGACGGCCCGATCGACACGTGGCGAGACCTCCGTGAAGAGATCCACGACGAGGTGTGTGCGCGCGCCTACAACGCCGAGGTCGGTGCATTCACCCAGACGTACGACTCGAGCGAGCTCGACGCGGCGGTGCTCATGATCCCGCTCGTGGGCTTTCTCCCGGCATCCGATGCGCGGGTGGAGTCGACGATCGAGGTGATCCGGCGTGACGTCCGGGCGGGTGGGCTCACGTCGGACGGGTTCGTCATGCGCTACGTCCCCACCCGCGAGTCGCTCGACGGGATCGGCGAGCGGGAAGGCGTGTTCCTGCCGTGCAGCTTCTGGATGGTGGAGGTGCTCGCGCTGGCGGGCAAAACCCTCGATGCGCACGCGCTCTTCGAGCGTCTGCTCACCGTCGGCAACGACGTCGGACTCTTCGCCGAGGAGTACGACCCCGAGGCGCCGCGGCTGCTCGGGAACTTCCCGCAGGCGTTCACGCATCTCGCACTCGTGGCTGCCGCGCACACCCTCGAGCCCGAAGCCTTCGCCATGCGCCGTCGCCGGCGCGACCGCACGCACGGGTCCGCGCCGCGAACGACCGCGTAGCGTGCGCGGCCCCATAATCTGAGCGGCATGGCGTTGATCACGAACGTGGTGCAGGGCTCGGGCTCGGTCCGACTGGCGCTGCTGATACACGGTTTCGGCGCCGACGAGCGTGATCTCGGCGGCCTCCTCACCTACCTCGACCCGAACGGCGAGCTCGCCGCGGTGCTGCCCCGCGGGCCGTACGCGGTGCCGGGCACGCGGGGTTTCTCCTGGTACAGCTTCGGTGGGCAGGAGACGGGCGGGACGTACGAATCGTCGCTGGCAGAGCTCGACGATCTTCTCGACGAGCAGTCGGCGGCCTTGGGTCTCGCCCGCAGCGAGTCGATCGTCGGCGGGTTCTCGCAGGGCGCGGGGCTCGCGCTCGGAATCGCGTTGCAACGGAGCGACCGCCCCCGGCCGCGGGCCGCACTTGCCATGAGTCCCGCGATCGACATAACCGCATTCGACCTCGACGCGCACGACGCGCCGCCGGTGCTCGTGCAGCATGGGACGAACGACCCGCTGATTCCCGTCCAGCGTTCGCGTGATCTTGCGCGCCGGTTGCGCGCGCTCGGCGTTCCGACCGTCTACCGCGAATATCCGATGGCGCATCAGGTCGCGCTCGAAAGCCTGCGTGACGCGACCGACTGGCTCGCACTGGTCGTCGCGGGTGAACGTCCCGATGAGCCGGTACCCGACGACCCGATCGAGCTCGTGCCTTCGGTCACTACCGCGCAGTGGGACGCCGAGGTGCTCAAGAGCGAGCTGCCGGTCATCGTCGATTTCTGGGCGCCGTGGTGCGGTCCGTGCAAGCAGGTGTCGCCGATCGTCGAGACGATCGCGGCGATGCGCAAGGGCTTCTACAAAGTCGTGAAGGTCAACATCGACGAAGAGCCGCAGCTCGCGCAGGAATACGGCGTGCAGAGCATTCCGATGATCGGTCTGATGCGCAACGGTCGCCTCGAGCGGGCGTCGGTGGGAGCGAAGGCGCGCCCGCAGCTCGAAGCCGAGCTCGGCATGCTCGTGATTCCCTAGCGCAGAAGTCGCGCTACGGCCGCGCCGCGCCGGCGAAGTCGGAGCGGTAGATCGTGTGGTAGCGCACGTTCACGCCGGTGTACGGCGCTTCGATCATCGTGCCGTTGCCGACGAACATGCCCACGTGGTGGATCGGCGACCCGAAGAACACGAGATCGCCCGGTTCCAGCGCATCCATCGGGACGTGCGGCAACGACTGGTACTGCGCTTCGGCGTTGTGGGGGAGTGAGACGCCGGCTGCCGCCCACGCGTACATCGTGAGCCCGGAGCAGTCGAACGAATCGGGTCCTGAGCCCGCGTAGACGTACGGCTTGCCGAGCTGCGCCTCGGCGGTGTCGACCGCGACCTGCGCGTGTTCGCTCGGCGGGGGGAGATCCTGGGGCGGCGGTTCACTCGTCGAGCCGCCGGTGGTGACGGTTGCTCCACCGTTATCCGACGAGTTGTTGCTCGCCTGCTGCGGCGCGGCTCGAGCCTCCGCCCGCCGCTGCGCGGCGGTGGCGTCCATCGCGGCGCGCGCCGCGGCTTCGTGCGCGCGCTCCTTCTCGGCTTGGATCTCGTCGACGAGTTTCCTGATCTTGCCGTTCGACTGCGCGAGCAGGTCCTCTTGCTGCGCCGTGGCGGCGCTGATCTCGCGCCGGGTGGCATCGAGCGCGTTGCGCTCGGTCTCGGCGCGGGCGCGCGCCTTGGCCAACGACTTCTGCTGCAAGCCGAGCTCTTCGATCGCGACCTTCGCGGTGTTGACGAGCTGAT
>JBBQER010000123.1:0-9578 GCA_038320885.1 Acidimicrobiia bacterium | reverse complement strand
CAGCGGTTCCTTCATGTGGTACAGCACGCCGAGGTAGAGCACGACGTCGAACCCGCCGACCGCGTCGAGGTCGGCGGTGGCGAAGTCCGCGACGACGGGCTCGACCTTGCTCGAGAGGGCCGCGTGGGCGAACTCGAAACCGCGGCGACCCGGGAGCTCCGGTCGCCAGAAGTCGGTTGTGTCGCGCGCGTGATCGGGAAGCGTGCCGTTGGTCCGACACTCGTTCCAGTATTGGTCGCGGGCGCCGAAGTCGAGGCCCCATGCGTAGTGGTCCAGCGCGACGACCCGGGCGGCACCGTTGCGCTCGGCCAGGAAGGAGTAGTAGCCGTCCCAAGCGCCGATATCGAGCACGCTGCGATGGGTGAACTCGGGGAGCTGGTCCTTCCTCACGGTCGCGTGCTGGTCGGACAAGCCCTTGGTGATCACGCCGTTTCCGAGGTCGATCGAGTGAAACCAGCTCAGGGCGTCGGCCGCGGCCTGGAGCTCCTCGGGATCGGGCATGGCCCGACACTATTTGTGATCTGCACGCCCATCGGGTACGAACTCTCGTTGCGCCGTACGCGTCACACGTCCCAGGAGGACCCATGAGCATCGAACTCTTGCAGCGCGTCGTCGACGAGACCACGCGGATCGTCGACAACGTGAAGCCCGACCAGCTCGGAAACGGTACGCCGTGCACCGAATGGTCGGTGCGCGACGTCGTCAATCACATCACCGGCGGCGCCACGATGTTCGCGATCTCGGCGGAGCAGGGGAGCGTTCCCGACGATCAGGTCGGCCAGCTGCTGGGTGGCGACAACCTCGGGAACGACTTCAAGGGAGCGTGGGGGATCGCGGCGAAGCGCGCGATGGGGGCGTTCGACGGGCTCGATCTCTCGAAAGAGGTCACCTTGCCGTTCGGCGTGATGCCCGCGGGTGTCGCGCTCAACATCGCGATCTTCGACGTCGCGACCCATGCGGTCGACATCGCGTCGTCGACCGGTCAGGACATCGCCGACACCGATCTGCTGGAGACGGCACTCGAGTTCGGTCAGCAGATGATCGGCCAGGAGCTTCGTGACGCCGGTCTGTTCGCGGCGGAGCAACCGTGCCCGGCCGACGCGCCGGTCACCGACCGGCTCTTCGCGTTCAGCGGCCGCAAGGTGTAAGTGCTACGACTGGTTGCCGAACAGCAAGGCGGCGGCGCGGGCGAGATTGTCGGCCATCGCCTGCCCATCCGTGAGCGCGCCGCTCCAGAACGTGAGCTCGGCGAACCACACCGAGCCGAGCACGCGGACGATGTCGTCGAGGTCGGGAACCGGAGTGTCGCCGACCGCGTCGACGATGATCGCCCGCAACGTCTCGTTGACCTCGTGCTTCGCCGGCGCGGCGCTGTCGTCGGAGACCGACATCGCGGCGACCATCGCGTGGGTGACGCGCGGCTGACGCTCGAGCGCGCGCGTCGCGCGGCGCAGCACGTCGGCGACGCGGTCGGCGGGCGCGTCGCCGCGCGGCGGCCGTTGATCCAGCCGCTCGCGCAACGTCGACGCCTGGTGCGCGAGGAGAGCGAGCAGGAGTTGATCTTTCGACGAGTAGTGGCGGTAGAGGGTTCCGAGCGCGACCTCGGCGCGCGCGGCGACGTCACGCATCTGCACCGCGTCGTAACCGCCCTCGGCCGCAAGTGCCGTCGCCGCCGACAGCAAACGCTGCTTGCGAGCCGCGGTCTCCGCCGAGCGGGTGCCGCCCCGAGCCGAGCCGCCCACACCGATTCGCCCCACCGTCACGAGCGGCACCGTAGCCCGAACCTAGAACGTGTTGCAGGTTCGCGGAAGCCGACCGTACGATCCGGTCATGCGCACAATGCTCGCCAAAGAGATGGGTATCGAGTTCCCGATCTTCGCGTTCAGCCACTGTCGCGACGTCGTTGCGGCGGTCAGCCGGGCGGGCGGAATGGGCGTGCTCGGTGCGCTGTACTTCACGCCCGACGAGCTCGAGATGGAGCTCAAATGGATCGACGACCACATCGACGGCAAGCCGTGCGGCGTCGATCTCGTCATGCCCGCGAACGTGCAACTTCCCGAAGGGGTTGACGCCGCGAACCTCGAGGGCCAGCTCGAGGCGATGATCACCCAGGAGCACCGGGACTGGGTCGACAAGGTGCTCGCCGAATACGACGTCCCGCCGTTGCCCGACGACGTCGAGCGCGGCCATCACCTGCTCGGCTGGACCGACGCGACCGCGCGCCCGCAGCTCGACGTTGCGTTGCAGCACTCGCCGGCGCTTCTCGTGAACGCGCTCGGCCCGCCGCCGAAGGACATCGTCGAGACCGCGCACGAGCACGGGATCAAGGTCGCGGCGCTCGCGAGCAACATCCAGCACGCGCAGAAGCACGTGAACATCGGCGTCGACATCATCGTGGCGCAGGGGACCGAGGCCGGCGGCCACACCGGCGAGATCAGCTCGATGGTGTTGTGGCCCGAGGTGATCAGCGCGTTTCCCGACACACCCGTGCTGGCCGCGGGCGGGATCGGTCACGGCTCGCAGATCGCGTCGGCGCTCGCGATGGGCGCGCAGGGCGCGTGGACCGGTTCGATCTGGCTGACGGTGGCCGAGAGCGACATGGCGCCGATGGTCGTCGAGAAGATGCTCGAGGCGCCGTCGTCGCAGACCGTGCGCTCACGCGCGCTGAGCGGAAAGCCCGCGCGCCAGCTCCGCACCGCGTGGACCGACGCGTGGGAGCGACGCGACTCGCCCGGATACCTGCCGATGCCGATGCAGTTCATGCTGGTGTCCGACGCGCTCAACCGGATCGGGCGCGCCAACCGGCGCGAGCTCGTGGGTATGCCGGTCGGTCAGGTCGTCGGCCTGATGAACCAGGTGCAACCGGTGCGTGATGTGATGCGCCAGCTCGTCGAGGAGTACGTCGAGGCCGTCGAGCGGCTCGAAGCGCTCAACGCCGACGAGTAGACCGACCGCCGTCAGAATCCGTCCGGGCCGGGAAGATCCTGTGCCCTGCCGCCGGGCTGCGAGCTCCAACCGTTCGTCGGCGCATTCGTCGCCGAGCAGTTGTCGACGTGAGCCATCGTCACGTACTCGGTTCCGATCGCCGGCGACCAGCGCCCGAACGCGCAGATGTCACGATCGGTACCCGACACGGCGATCACGTCGATGCCGGTGCCGCTGGTGAGCGAGATCACGGTGTTGGTGGTCGACGGCTCGGCGCCCGCGATCCACTGGTAGTTCGGCTGCTCCGACGCGAGCTGCTCGAGCGTGAGCGGTGCACCGGTCGCGCCCGCGGCTGCGACGACGGTCGTGAGCGCGGTGTGGCGCGCCGACTCTGCGGCGATCCTCACGACATCGGAGAGAGTGGTCGGGATGCCCGCGGCCGGGGAACGGGGCGCGAGCACGGTCGGCGGTTGCTTCGCGTGGCCGCCAAGGGGAATCGCCGAGTACACACCGGCAATCACGATCACGGCCGCGATCGCGGCGACCCCAATGTTCTTCGCGTTGAAGCGCGACGGAGGTTGCACGGGCGCGCGCCCGACCAACGGGTCGTCACGCGGCAGCATCGTGTCGGGGACGACGGCGCGGGGCCGGGCACCGGCGATCAGCGCGTCATCGGGTGCACCGGCGAACCCGATGGCCGCCGCGACCGGCACCGGAGCGGCGGCGAAGCGCGTTCCACACTTGCGGCACTCGGTCCACGAGGCCGGGACGATGTACCCACAACCCGAACATCGATTCATTGCCCTCGCGAATCGGCATCTGCCGCCCCTGACTGGAGCTTTCGCGTTCAGGCCGGGTTCTCGGCTCCGGGGCCGAAGATCTCGAGCGCGCGTTCGGGGCGGGGTTGGACGAAGAGGCCTTCGGCTTCCGCGGTGAGCGTGTCGCCGTCCCAGACCTGGGCGCGCGACATGATGCGCCGGCCCTCGACCCGATCGAGCGCGGCGCGGAAGTGCAGCTCGCGGAACAACGGCGTCGGCTGGCGGTAGTGAATGATCAGGCGCGCGGTCATTCCCGGGTGCCCGGCCGCGATGTTGGCGATGCCGAGCACCTCGTCGAACGCGAGGGCGATCATGCCGCCGTGCACATACCCGGGCGGGCCCTCGTAGGCCGCCCCGAACGTCCCGTGCGCTTCGATCCCGGGCCGGCCGTCGATCGCGGAATCGGATTCTTCCCACTCGACGCGGGGCGCGAGCGGGCTGGCCTGACCGACCACCGGACTGCGCGGCAGGTAGTCGCCGTGGCTGCGCGGCCGGTATCCCGCGCCGGATTCCCGTCCGCCGCCGAGACGCGCCGCGAGCTTCTCGGCTTCGGTTGCCACCTCGAGGAGGATCGCCGGATCGTCGATCTCGGCGGTCATGACCGCGTCGATCAGGGCGCGCACGCCATCCGCGAGCGTGGCCCGTTCCGGTGTCGCGAAATCAGGTGAGTCAGGTAAGCCGGGCGCGGCTTCGCTCACCTCAACGACCCTTGTATTCCGGGGCGCGTTTCTCGGCGAACGCGCGGGGACCTTCTTGGGCATCCTCGCTCGCGAAGACCTCCCAGCCGATCTTGTCCTGGTGCTGCATCGCGTCGTAATCGCTCATGTGCTCGGTCTCGCGCCACGCCTTCAGGATCGCCATGGTCGAGAGCGGCGCGTTCTGGGCGACCTGCTTGGCGACGGCCTTGGCGACGTCGAGCGCGGCGCCGTCGGGTACGACTCTGCCGATCAGGCCCATCTGCTGCGCCTCGATCGCGGGAATCCCGCGGCACGACAACAGGATGTCCATCGCCTGCGTATACGGGATCTGGCGGGGCAACCGGCATGCCGATCCGCCGAGCGGGAACAGTCCTCGCTTCGCCTCCCACACGCCGAAGATCGCGCCCTCGCCGGCGATGCGGATGTCGGTGCCCTGCAGGATCTCGGTGCCACCGGCAACCGCGAAGCCCTCGACTGCCGCGATGAGCGGCTTGCTGAGGCGGTAGTCACGCAGCAGCGCCTTCCAGTGCGGGTTGTTCCCGCGCGCCATCACACCTTGCACCTTCGTATCGTCCGACTGTTGGCCCATCGCAACGAGGTCGGCACCCGAGGAGAAGTTGCCGCCCGCGCCGGTGAGGATGGCGCACCGGACCTCGGGGTTCTCGTCGATGTACTCGTAGCCGAGCACGAGCCCGGCGAGCATGTCGCCGGAGAGCGCGTTCTTCTTCTCCGGCCGGTTCATGGTGAGGATCACGACGGCTCCGTCGCGCTCGACCGTGCAGTGCTTGGTGGTCATATCGAGTATCTCGGTCACGGGCGGCAGAGTAGAACACGTTCCACTCAGACGACTACTCTGCGCCGTCCGGCCGCTGGGGCCGGTGGCCGCGCCGAGAAATGAGGGCGCAAGGGAGCGCGCAATGGGCTTTTGGAAGTACGCGCAGGAAGATCCCGGCTACATCGCGATCGTCGACCCCGACGGCACCGAGCATGCTGCGGGCGACGTGCTCGCGCGCGCCAACCAGGTCGTGCACGCGCTGCGGGCTCTCGGGATGAAGCGGGGTGACGCGGTTGCGGCCGTGCTGCCGAACGGCTCGAACCCGATGCACGTGTACCTCGCCGCGCTCCAGGCCGGCTTCTACTACGTGCCGATCAACTACCGCCTTTCCGCGCCGGAGATCGCGTACATCCTTCAGGACGCCGACGCGAAGGTGCTCATCAGCCACGATCGTTACGCGTCGGTGGTCGCCGCCGCGGCCGACGAAGCGGGAATCCCGGCGACCCATAGGCTCGCGCACGGGACGATCGAAGGATTCTCGTCGTTCGCCGACGCGGTCGACGCGCAATCGACCGACCTACCCGACGACCGTTCGACCGGCGCGGCGATGCACTACACCTCCGGAACGACCGGCAAGCCGAAGGGCGTCAAGCGCGCGCTCGCCGATCTCGACCCCGACGTGAGCGCCGAGCTGTTCACGTTCCTGCTCGGGCTGTTCGGTATCACGATGGGCAACAAGAACGTGCACCTCTGCACCTCGCCCAACTACCACACCGCGGTCACCACGTTCGCGGGCAACTCGTTGCACATGAAGCACACGGTCGTGTGCATGGACAAGTGGGATCCCGAAGAAGCTCTGCGGCTCATCGAGACCTACAAGTGCACGCACACGCACATGGTGCCCACCCAGTTCATCCGCATGTTGCAGCTCCCCGACGACGTGAAGAGCCGCTACGACGTGTCGTCGATGAAGTGGGCGATCCACGCGGCCGCACCGTGCCCGGTCGACGTGAAGCGCAAGATGCTCGACTGGTGGGGCCCGGTGATCTGGGAGTACTACGCGGCGACCGAGGGCGGCGGCACGATCGCGCCGCCCGACGAGTGGCTCAAGTATCCCGGCACCGTCGGGCGAGTCTGGCCGATCGCGGAGCTGAAGGTCACCGACGACGACGGCAATCGCATGGCGGTCGGCGAGCCCGGCACCGTGTGGATGAAGATGGGCGCGGGCGACTTCGAGTACAAGGGCGACAAGGCCAAGACCGACAGCTCCCACGACGCCGAGGGCTACTTCACCGTCGGCGACATCGGTTATCTCAACCCCGACGGCTACCTGTTCCTCTGCGATCGCAAGTCCGACATGATCATCGCGGGCGGCGTGAACATCTATCCCGCCGAGATCGAGGGCGCGATCCAGGAGCACCCGCAGGTCGCCGACGTCGCCGTGTTCGGCATTCCCGACGACGACATGGGCGAGCAGATCAAAGCGGTGATCGAGCCGCTGCCCGGCGTCGCGGGCGACGAGGCGTTGCGCGCGTCCCTCGTCGAGCACATTCAGCAGCGGCTCGGGAAGTACAAGTGGCCGCGCACCATCGACTTCGTCGACGAGCTACCGCGCGAGCCGACCGGCAAGCTGTTGAAGCGCAAGCTCCGCGAACCCTACTGGGAAGGCCGCGACCGAGCGATCTGACCCCGGACGCATCGGCGCCTGACCAGGAGATATGCATGGCTGAACTGCTCGAACCGCATGTGCTCGATTACCCGGGCGGCTACACGCGCTCGGTGGGGCCCGTGATCGGGCGCTTCCTCACCGGCCTGCGCGATGGCCGCATCGAGGCGGTCCGGCTGGCCGACGGTCGCGTGCTCGTGCCGCCGACGGAGTACGACCCGACGACGAGCGCGGAGGTCACCGCCGAGGGCTCGCACTGGATCGAAGTCGGTCCGCGCGGCACGGTGCAGACCTTCACGTGGGTCGCGGAACCGCGCCCGGGCAAGCACGCACTGACCAAGCCGTTCGCGTTCGCGCTCATCCGACCCGACGGCGCCGACACCGCGCTCCTGCACATGGTCGACTGCGGGGTTCCGGATGCGATGCGCGTGGGCATGCGGGTTGCGCCGCGCTGGCGCGCCGACCGCACCGGGCACATCACCGACATCGAAGCGTGGGTTCCGCTCGGTGACGGAGAGGAGCCCGAACCCGCGGCGATCCACGTGCCGGCGGAAGACGAGCAACCCGTGACCGGGATCACGACGCTGACCCGGCTCGAGTACACGCTGACCCCGGGCGAGTCGACGGCGCGCTATCTCGCCGGCCTCGGCGAGGGCAAGATCATCGGCGCTCGCGCGCCCTCGAGTCAGGACGTGTACGCCGCGTCACGCGGCACCGATCCGATCACCGGCGACGCCACGTCGATCGAGGTCGAGGTGCAGGACAGCGGAGTCATCACGACGTTCTGCGTGGTGAACATCCCCGGGCTGTCGGAGCTCGCGCCCGAGATTCCCTACGTCTCCGCGCAGATCCTGCTCGACGGCGCGAACAACACGTTCTTCGGGCTGATCCGCGGCGTCGAGGTCGACGAGGTCCACATGGGCCAGCGCGTCAAGGCGAGGTGGGCCGATGAGCTGAAGCCCGATCACACCTCGATCCTCTGGTGGGAGCCCACCGGCGAACCCGACGAAAACTACGACCGTTACAAGGATTACCTCTGATGCGTGATGTAGCGGTTGTTTCGTTCTCCCAGTCCGCGGTTGCGCGCGATGCGCAGCACAACGAGACCGAGATGCTCGTGCCGACGGTGCACGCCGCGATCGAGGAGTCGGGCATCCCGAAGGCCGACATCGGCTTCGTGTGCTCCGGGAGTCTCGACTATCTCCAAGGTGGTCCGTTCGCGTTCGTGGCGGGCCTCGACGCGGTTGGCGCGTGGCCGCCGATCCGCGAGAGCCACGTCGAGATGGACGCGGCGTGGGCGCTGTACGAAGCGTGGGTGGCGATCCAAACCGGCGAGGTCGACAGCGCGCTCGTATACGGATTCGGCAAGTCGTCGCCGGGTGATCTGCACGAGATCATGACGTTGCAGTACGACCCGTACTACGTCGTACCCCTCTGGCCGTCGATGGTGGATCTCGCAGCGATGCAGGCCCGCGCGTACCTCGACGACAGCGGCCGCGAGGAGGAGGATCTCGCGGAGGTCACCGCGAGAGCGCAGCGCAACGGCCAGTCGAATCCGTACGCCGTGCGCAAGGGAGACGTGACCGCCGCGCAGGTGCTGGCCCAGCCGGTCACGCACGACCCGCTGCGCGACGCCGACATCGCGCCGGTCACCGACGGCACCGTGGCGGTTGTGATCGCGGCCGGTGATCTGGCGCGCTCGGTGTGCGAGCGGCCGGCGTGGATCCGGGCGATCGAGCACCGCATCGAGGCGCACAGCCTCGGCGTGCGTGACCTCACACAGTCGGACTCGACCCGGGCGGCCGCGTCGGCGGCGGGAATCGTCAACGGCGAAGCCAACGGCAGCATTGATATTGCCGAGCTGCACGCCCAGTTCAGTCACGAAGAGCTGATGCTCGCCGAGGCGATCGGCTTGAATGGCAATACCACGATCAACCCGTCGGGTGGCCCGCTGGCGTCGAACCCGGTGATGAGCGCGGGCCTCGTCCGTATCGGCGAGGTGGCGCGCCGGATCTGGGCTGGTGACGCGGAGCGCGGTGTCGCGCACGCGACCTCGGGCCCGTGCCTGCAACAGAACATGGTCGCCGTCTTGGAGGGGAATTAGCGATGGCGGGCAACCGGGTTGCAGTCGTCGGGGTCGGCCAGACGCATCACCGCGCCGCGCGCAAGGACGTGTCGATCGCGGGCATGGTCCGCGAGGCGGCGGTCGAGGCGCTCGATGACGCGGGCATGACGTGGTCCGACATCGACGCGGTGGTGATCGGTAAGGCGCCCGACATGTTCGAGGGTGTCGCGATGCCCGAGCTCTACCTCGCCGACGCACTCGGCGCGGTCGGCAAACCGATGATGCGAGTACACACCGCGGGTTCGGTGGGCGGATCGACGTCGATCGTCGCGGCCAAGCTCGTTGCCGCGGGGGTTCACGAGCGCGTGCTGACGGTCGCGTTCGAGAAGCAGTCGGAGAGCAATGCGACGTGGGGACTGTCGGTCCCGATGCCGTTCGCGGCGCCGCTCGTCGCCGGCGCCGGTGGGTACTTCGCGCCGTTGATCCGCGCGTACATGTATCGATCGGGCGCGCCGCGCAACACCGGCCACGTCGTCGCGGTGAAGGACCGGTTGGCCGCGTTGCGCAACCCGAAGGCGCACCTTCACCTGCCCGACATCGACCTCGCGACGGTCGAAGAGTCGTTCCTCTT
>JBBQER010000122.1:0-9957 GCA_038320885.1 Acidimicrobiia bacterium | reverse complement strand
CGGTCACCACGACGACGAAGAAGCACGGCCCGCCGACGTCGACGCCGCACGGACCGCCGTCGACGAAACCCGGTCAGGGAAAAGGTCGTAGCAAGCTGTGACCAGCGGCTCGAAGGCGGGCGATCGGTTGAGCGCGCACTGGTTCGCGTTGGCCGCGGTGATGGCGACCATCGCGCTCGCGCTCGTGCTGCAGGGTTACGCACACTCCCAGGTGGGGCGCGCCTCGACCCAAGACCACGCGGTATCGCTACCGCTAGCCGACATGAAGCGCGTCGGATCGATCATGGATCTTTCGAACCGCTCGATACGTTCGCTGTCACCGGGTACCCGACGGATCGCGCTCACCTTCGACGACGGGCCCGATGCCGCTTGGACACCGCGCGTCCTCGACGTGCTCGATCGCTATCACGTTCCGGCGACGTTCTTCGTCATCGGCAGCCATGCCGCCGATCATCGTGACTTGCTCCGCCGCGAGATCGGCCGCGGCGACGAGATCGGGAATCACACGTTCACCCACGTCGACGTGAGCAACATCCCGGAATGGCGCACGAAGCTCGAGCTTCGCCTCACCGAGCTGTCCCTCTCAGCCGCGATCGGCCGGCACACCGCCCTGTGGCGGCCTCCGTACTCGAGCACACCGGATGCGGTCGACGCCGAAGAGCTTCGGAGCTGGCAGAAGGTTGCAGACGAGGGCTACCTCATCGTGCTGTCAACGCTCAACACCGAAGACTGGCGAACGACGGCGAGCGTCGCCGACATCGTGCGGCGGGCGACGCCGAGCGGCTCGCAAGGCGCCATCGTGCTGATGCACGACGGCGGCGGCGATCGGTCGCGTACGGTCGCCGCGCTCGAACAGCTCATTCCGTCGTTGCAGGCACGCGGATACAAGTTCGTCACCGTCGGCGATGTCGCACGCGTCCCGCGCAGCTCGGTCATGCCAACCGTCGGCGAGGTCGAACAGCTACAGAGCAAAGCATTACCGGTGGCGCTGCGCGCGGGCGAGTGGCTCGCCGCCGCGTTCACGATCGCCGCGCTCGTTGTAGGACTGCTCGCTCTCGCTCGACTGGTAGTGGCGCTGGCCTGCGCCCGCCGCCACTCGCGCCGCATCCTCGGCGCCGAGCCCGCGTTCACTCCTGCGGTGAGCGTGCTCGTCCCCGCCTTCAACGAAGCAGCCGGCATCGAAGCATCGGTGCGTTCCTTGTGCACCCAGGATTATGCGGACTTCGAAGTCATCGTGATCGATGACGGCTCCACCGACACGACCGCCACGATCGTCGACCGGCTGATTGCGGAGTTCGGTTCGTCACGATGCGCGCTGTTGCGCCAGGCGAACGCCGGAAAATCCCACGCGCTTAACGTGGGCCTGCAACGAGCGCGCGGCCAGGTGATCGTGACCGTCGACGGCGACACCGCCTTCACCCCGGGAGCACTCGCGCGGCTCGTACGTCCGATGCAAGACGAACGGGTGGGAGCCGTCTCCGGGAATACCAAGGTCGCGAACCGGCACCGCCTTCTCGGACGCTGGCAGCATCTCGAGTACACGATGGGGTTCAACCTCGATCGCCGCATGTACGACACGCTCGGGTGCATGCCGACGGTGCCCGGGGCGATCGGCGCGTTCCGCGCACGTGCCCTCGCCGAGGTCGGCGGGTTCTCCGCCGACACGCTCGCAGAGGACACCGATCTCACGATGGCGTTGCACCGGGCCGGATGGACTGTCGTGTACGAACCACGCGCCGTCGCGTTGACCGAGGTACCGCAGGGTCTGCACGACCTTTGGCGCCAGCGCTACCGGTGGTCGTACGGCACGATGCAGAGTGCGTGGAAACACCGGCGCGCGGTCATCGAGGGCGGCGACTCGCGCCGACTCGGATGGATCGGCCTGCCGTATCTCGTGCTGTTCCAGATCGTGTTCCCGATACTGGGCCCGGTCGTCGACCTCTTCGCCGTGTACGGGTTGCTCTTTCTCGACCGCCGGGCGGTGATCGCCTACTGGCTCGGCTTCACGCTCATTCAACTCGTCGTCACTGTGTACGCGTTGCGCCTCGATCGAGAACCCTTGCGCGATCTCTGGGCGCTCCCACTCCAACAGTTGGTCTATCGCCAGCTCATGTATCTCGTCGTGGTTCATTCGTTGTCGACGGCGCTCAGCGGCGTGCGCACGAGTTGGCACAAGGTCCGGAGGACCGGCGCGCTGAACGCGCCCGATCGCGAAGTAGAGGCGATCTTGACCAACGAGCCTTAGCCCGGCGCGTTGAAGCCGACGATTTCGAGGTCGGTGACACGCAGGGGCTCGGGAACGCCGACCGCGCCGAGCGCGGCGCCGAGGCGGCCGCCGATCCACGCTTGCTGCTGCTCCTTGGTATCCCAGACCTCCATCACGACGAACCCATCCTGGGTGGGGCCGCCGGCGTGGCTCCTGAGGCCGGCGGGCCAGTCGCCCGTGCCGGCAGCCATGTCGATGCCGAGCTTCTCGTTCACGGCGTCGTACTGCTTCTTGGTCACGTCGCCGCTGAACTCCAGGATGATGCCGTACGCCATGAGGCTCCCTTTCGGACTGCGAATCTCGACAGTCATTCGCCACCACCCGCGGTCCGGATCATCGAACGCGCGACAATGCCAGGATGACCGAACGGGTGCAGTTCTACTTCGACCCCATGTGCCCGTACGCATACCAAACCTCGGTGTGGATTCGCGACGTGCGCGAGCAGGTCGGCCTCGACATCACGTGGAAGTTCTTCTCGCTCGAGGAGGTCAACCGGGTCGAGGGCAAGAAGCACCCGTGGGAACGGCCGTGGTCGTACGGATGGGGGCAGATGCGCGTCGGCTCGCTCCTCCGTCGTGAGCTCGGCAACGACGAGCTCGACCGCTGGTACGCGGCGGTCGGCTCCGCGTTCTTCACCGACGGAGTGAAGACCCACGTTCGGGAGAACCACGAAGCGCTGTTGCGCGCCAACGGCTACGATCCGACGCTGGTCGAGCGGGCGATCGCCGACCCCGCCACTTCCGACGAGGTGCGTGCCGAGCACGAGCACGCGGTTGTCGCCTACGGCGCGCACGGCGTGCCGACGATCGTGTTCGCGTCAGGTGACCCGGTGTACGGACCGGTGGTCGTGCCCGCGCCGACCGGAAAAGACGCGATCGCGCTCTGGGAGCTCGTGCGTTCGATGCAGCTGTTTCCGCACCTCTACGAGCTCCGGCGGCCGAAGACGCACGCGGATCTCGTGCACGTGGCGGAAGCATTTCGCACGTACCTCACGACGCGCGACTGGAACACGGTCGAGAACGAAGCGCCCTGACGCCGGGCCCGTCAGACTTCGTCGGCAGGGTCCGCGACGGCGACGATGCGCTGCAGCGTGCCACTGACACCCGCCACCTTGGAGCCGCCGCCGTCGCGGGCCGCGGCCCGCACGGTTGACGACTCCACCACCACCGCCGCGTCGGCGGTCACGAACGCGATCTGCTCGGCCGCGGGTGCGACCGTGACCAACGCGCCCCGGGCCTTGTCGATCTTGGCGGCTTTCAGGCCCGAACCACCGCGCGCTTGCACTGGGAACTCGTCGACCGAGGTGCGCTTGGCGTAGCCCTCGGCGGTCGCGATCACGACGATCTCCTCGTGCGCGACTGCACACGCGCCGACGACGCGGTCGTCGCCCTTCAGCTTGATCCCCCGCATGCTGCCCGCGCTCCGCCCAACCGGCCGAACGTCGGCTTCGGCGAACCGGATTCCCTGACCGGCGGCGGTGACGAGCAACAGCTCGAAGTCGTCCCACCCGGGGAACACACTGACCACCTGGTCGTCGGCCGGGAGCTTCATCGCCACGATCCCGTCCTTGCGGCCCGACGCCTCGGCGAACTCCGACAGCGGGCTGCGCTTAACGCCGCCGCGTGCGGTAACGAACACGAGATTCGGGTGCTCGTCGCGCATACGGGCGTCGAGCACCGCGATCACCTTCTCGCCGTCGCCGAACTGGAACAGGTTCTGGGCCGCGGTCAAGCGGTCCTTGGGCAACTCGTGCACCGTCGCGCGGTACGCGCGGCCGCGATCGGTAAACACCAGCACTCCCGCGAGAGCGGAGGTATCGATCACTTGCGCGATCGCATCGTGGTCACCCGTCGTGACCGCGCGCGCTCTCCCTCGCTCGTTGACCGCGCGCACATAGCCGCGCGCGGTCACCGTCACGGAATACGGCTCGTCTTCCACCAACGCGACGACGCCGATCGTGCCCGCGTCGTCGGTGACGATCTCGGCGCGACGAGGCGCCTTGTGCTCGTCACGGATCGCCGTGAGCTCGCCGCGGATCACGCCCATGAGCACGTCGCGCTGGGCGAGGATCCGCTCGAGCTCCTTCACCGTTCCCACGAGGTCCTTCGCTTCGCTCGCGAGCTCCTCGCGTCCGAGGCGCGTGAGCCGGCCCAGCGCCATGTCGAGAATGTGATTCGCCTGAATCTCCGAGAATCCGAACTGCTTGCCCATCAGCGCGTCGCGCGCGGCGCTGCGATCGGCCGATCCGCGAATCGCCTTGACCACCGCGTCGATCATGTCGAGCGCCTTGATCAAGCCCTCGACGATGTGCAGCCGCGCCTGCGCCCGCTCGAGGCGGAACTGCGACCGCCGGGTCACGACCACGACCTGGTGGTCGAGCCACGCCTGGAGCGCCTCTTGGAGGTTGATCGTGCGCGGCACGCCGTCGACCAGCGCAACCATGTTCACCGGGAACGTGCTCTGCGCGGCGGTGTGCTTGAACAGGTTGTTGAGCACGATCTGCGGATTGGCTTCGTTGCGCAGCTCGATCACGAGCCGGGTCTTGCCCTGCCCCGACTCGTTGCGGATGTCGCGGACGCCGTCGATCTTCCCCGACTCGACCAGCTCCGCGAGCTTGCCGGCGATCCCGTCGACACTCGTCTGGAACGGCACCTCGGTGAGCACGATCGCCTGACCGCCGCGCCGGATCTGCTCGATCTCGTGGCGCGCGCGTACGCGGATGGTGCCGCGACCGGTGCGGAACGCGTCCTTGATCCCGTCGTCGCCCATGATGAAGCCGCCGGTCGGGAAGTCGGGTCCCTTCACGATGCGCATGAGCTCCGAGAGCGTCGCCTCCGGCTTGTCGATCAGCTTCAGCGCCGCGTTGCAGACCTCGGCGAGGTTGTGCGGGGGGATGTTGGTGGCCATACCCACCGCGATGCCCTGCGAGCCGTTCACCAGCAGGTTCGGGAAGCGCGCCGGCATCACGACCGGCTGCGCGCGCGAGCCGTCGTAGTTCGGTTCGCTGTCGACGGTGCCTTCGTCGATCCCGGCGAGCAGCTCCATCGCGAGCTGTGAGAGCCGGCACTCGGTGTAGCGGCTGGCCGCGGGCGGATCCGCGGGCGAACCGAAGTTGCCGTGCTTGTCGATCAGCGGCGCGGTCGCCGAGAAGGGTTGGCCCATGCGCACCAGCGCGTCGTAGATCGAGGCGTCGCCGTGCGGGTGGTAGTTCGCCATCACGTCGCCGACGACGCGGGCGCACTTCACGAACGGACGGTCGGGCCGCAGGTTGGCGTCGTGCATCGCCCAGAGGATCCGGCGCTGCACCGGCTTGAGCCCGTCTCGCACATCAGGCAGTGCGCGCGAGACGATCACGCTCATCGAGTACTCGAGGAACGCAGCCTCGACCTCCTCCACGAGCGTGCGGCTCGGAGAGATCACCTCCGCCGGCGCGTCGAGTGTCAACTGCGTCGATCCCCTACTCGGGGACTTCTTACGCGGCATTTCGGGCCTCCGCTCTGCGCCTGGCTAGACGTCGAGGAAACGAACGTCTTTGGCGTTGTGCTGGATCCAATTCCGGCGGGCTTCCACGTCGTCGCCCATCAGCACCGACAGCGTCTTGTCGTCGGCGCCGGTGCCCTCGTCGAGATCGAGTTGCACGAGGTGACGGCTCGACGGCTCCATGCAGGTCTCGCGCAGCTCGTGCGGGTCCATCTCGCCCAAGCCCTTGAAGCGGGCGAACTGCAGCTGACGGTTCGGGTGCTGCTCGACGACGCGCAGACGGGCGGCGTCGTCGGGGACGTAGACCTTCTCGCCGCCGATCTCTACCGAGTACAGAGGCGGCTGCGCGACATACAGGCGGCCCGCTTCCACCAGCGGCAACATCTGCCGGAAGAAGAACGTGATGAGCAGCGTACGGATGTGGCCGCCATCGACGTCCGCGTCGGCGAGCACGATCACCTTGCCGTAGCGCACCTTGTCGATGTCGAAGTCGGCGCCGATCCCCGCACCGATCGCGGCGGTGAGCGACTGGATCTCGGTGTTGGCAACCACCTTGTCCATCGACGCCCGCTCGACGTTGAGGATCTTGCCGCGCAGCGGCAGGATCGCCTGCGTCTTCGGATCGCGTGCGTCACGGGCCGAGCCGCCGGCGGAGTCGCCCTCGACGATGAACAGCTCCGTGTTCTCGCGGTCACGGGTCGCGCAGTCGGCGAGCTTGTCGGGCATGCCGACGCCGTCGAGCGCGGTCTTGCGCCGGGTCAGCTCCCGCGCCTGCTTGGCCGCGCTGCGGGCGCGCGCCGCGTTCGTCGCCTTGGCGACGATCGCCTTGGCGGGGTTGGGGTGCTCCTCGAGCCAGCGGCCGAAGTGCTCGTTGGTGGCGCGTTCGACGAGCGACCGGATCTCGGTATTGCCGAGCTTGGCCTTGGTCTGCCCCTCGAACTGCGGATCGGCGAGGCGAACGGACACGATCGCGGTGAGGCCCTCGCGCACGTCGTCGCCCTGGAAGGTCGCGTCCTTCGCCTTCAACAGGTTGCGGGCCTTCGCGTAGCGGTTGATCGCCTGCGTGAGCGCGCGCTTGAAGCCCTCGGCGTGCATGCCGCCTTCGGTCGTCGAGATGCCGTTGGCGTAGCTGTGGAGCGCCTCGTGGTAGCCGTTGTTCCACTGCCACGCGACGTCGACCTCGCCCTCGGGACCCGACTCCGTGAACGATCCGACGTCGGCGAAGAGCGGCTCCTTGGCCTGGTTGAGGTGGCGCACGAAGTCGACGATGCCGGCGTCGTTCTGGAAGGTGACGTGCTGCTTGTGACCCGGCCGCTCGTCGTGGAAGGCGATCGCGAGACCGCGGTTGAGGAAGGCCATGACCTGCAGCCGCTCGGTCACCGTCGCGGCGCGGAACTCCGTCTCCTCGAACACCGTCGGGTCGGGCCAGAACGTGATCGTCGTACCGGTATGACCGCGCTTCGCCGCCGCGACCTTGCGCAACTTGCCCTGCGGCACGCCCGGCTTCACCGCGCCGCCCTTCTTTCCGGCTGATTGCGGTTCTGCGGCGTACTCCTGGCGGTAGGTGTACCCGTCGCGGTCGACCTCGAGCACGAGCCGGGACGACAGCGCGTTCACCACCGACACACCCACGCCGTGCAACCCGCCCGACACCTTGTAGCCGCCGCCGCCGAACTTGCCGCCCGCATGCAAGGTGGTCATCACGACTTCGGCTGCCGATCGGCCCTTGTACTGCGGATGGTCGTCGACCGGGATCCCGCGGCCGTCGTCGGCTACCCGCACCCCGCCGTCGGCGAGCAGCGTGACGTCGACGCGGGTGCAGTGACCGGCCATCGCCTCGTCGATCGCGTTGTCGACGACCTCCCACACCAGGTGGTGCAAGCCGGACGGCCCGGTCGACCCGATGTACATGCCCGGCCGCTTGCGCACGGGGTCCAGGCCCTCGAGCACCTGGATGTGCTCGGCGGAGTACCCGCCGCTCGCTGCGCTCGTGGTCTTCCGGGCCATCAGTCCACGGTACGCGACCGATGAGACGCCAAAGGTGCTTTCATGAACGCACTTTTGATACACCTAGCGCCCATGACGACTGAATTCGACGGACCCCAGGCCCTGCTCGACGGCATCGGCGCCGACCTCGGCACCACCGACTGGATCACGATCACCCAAGACCAGATCAACGCCTTCGCCGACGCCACCCTCGACAACCAGTGGATCCACGTGGACACCGAGCGGGCCAAGGCGGGTCCCTTCGGTGCGCCGATCGCGCACGGCTACCTGACGATGTCGCTCGCCGCGTACTTCCTCGGTCAGCTGGTACGGGTCTCCGGCATCTCGATGGGCATCAACTACGGGGCCGACAAGGTGCGCTTCCCGTCGCCGGTCCCGGTCGGCTCGAAGCTGCGCGGCCGCGGTGAGCTGATCGAGGCCAAGGAGGTTCCCGGCGGCGTACAGGCGACCATCCGGGTGACGATCGAGCGTGAGGGCAGCGACAAGCCGGCTGCCGTCGTCGAAGCGCTCACCCGGTACCTCCTATGAGTCTGTCCGACGCGTTCTCGCTCACGGACAAGGTTGCGATCGTCACCGGCGCCGGGCGTGGCATCGGCGCGCAAACCGCCAAGACGTACGCAGAAGCCGGCGCCGATCTCGTGCTCGCGGCGCGCACCAAGGAGCAACTCGACGCGGTCGCCGAAGAGGTACGCGGGTTCGGCCGGCGCGCGCTCGTGATCCCGTGCGACGCCAACGAGAACGAAGCGCTCGAAGACGTCGTCGCCCAGACGATGGCCGAGTTCGGACGCATCGACGTGGTGGTCAACAACGCGGGCGGCACGATGCCGCGACCGTTCCTCGACACGAGCGCCGGTTACTTCGAGCGCGCGTTCCACTTCAACGTCACGACCGCGTTCGTGCTCAGCAAGGCCGCGACTCCGCACATGCTCGCGGCGGGATCCGGCGCGATCGTCAACATCTCCTCTGCGATCGGACGGCTGCGTGACCGCGGGTTCGTCGCGTACGGCACGGCCAAGTCCGCGCTCACGCACATGACGCGGCTCATGGCCGCCGACCTCGCACCCAAGATCCGCGTGAACGCGATCGCGGTCGGTTCCGTCGCGACGAGCGCGCTCGAGATCGTGCTCGACAACCAGGAGATCCACGACGAGATGGTGCGGCGCACGCCGGTCAAGCGCCTCGGCTTGCCGGAGGACATCGCGTACTGCGCCCTGTACCTCGCGGCTCCCGCCGGCAGCTTCGTGACCGGCAAGCTCTTCGAGATCGACGGCGGTCTCGAAGAAGCCAACCTCGAGATGGGCCTCCCCGACCTCTAGCGCCCGGGCGACCGGAGTTACAGCTCTTCGAGCTCGTGGAACTCGTCGGGGATCTCGAAGCCGTGCTCACCCCGGGCCCACGGGATCACGGCTCGGACCGCGTCGAGAGGGATCGGTCCGTACACGTGGGGGAACTCCCCGGCGAACGCGTCGGCCGACGACTCCCACAGCACCTCGCTGTCGAGGTCGCCGGGCTCGATGCACAGGAGCACGAGATCGGGTATGTCGCGGTAGAACCAGTCGCCGACATGGGTGACCTGGACGGGCGTCGAGCAGTGAATGAAGCCCTCGGCCTCGAGGCTAGGCGCGCGGTACTCCCCGGCCTCCTTCGCCGCGGCCCACTCGGGCGCCGTCGTGATGTGCAGGATCAGCCGGGACACGCCTGTCAGGATGGCACGCCGCCGGGTGCCGGTTGCGCCTCGGTCGGAAGCGGGTCGGAATCGGCAAAAAGCCGCGCGATTCGTGGCGTTCCGACGCCGGATCCCTGTACCGTCGCGGCGATCCGGGTGCGTCCGCGGGGGCGAACAGGGGGCCGCGGGTGAATGGGCGAATGCGAGGGCGGGCGCGGCGACTGGCGTCTATTGCCGTCGCCCTGGTCCTGCTGAGCGCGTGGCCTGCGGCCGCGGCGCCGGGTTGGTCGATCACCCCCAGCGCCAACCCGGCCGGCGCGAAACAGACGTATCTCGACGCGGTCGCGTGCACGGGACCCGCAACCGCCGTCCGGTGTTTCGCGGTCGGCAGCTACATCGCGGCGCAGGGCACGGTCCGCACGCTGATCGAGCGCTGGAACGGTTCACAATGGACGATCGTGGCCAGCCCGAACCGCGCCGGCGCGTTCACCAACTCGCTCGTCGGGGTCACGTGCGCGAGCGCGACGAGTTGCTTCGC
>JBBQER010000121.1:0-9967 GCA_038320885.1 Acidimicrobiia bacterium | reverse complement strand
AACGCGGCCAACGCGCCCGCGACCACGCCGAGTCCGAGGCCCAACCCGGCCGCGACCTCGGCTCGGGCGAGCGGGTACGGACCCGCGTTTGCCAGTTGCGATTTCCACAGCGACGAGAGATCGCTCAGCCCGCTCAGCGCGACCATGGCACCGACCAGCACCAGCCCGTACGTCGCGACGACGTCTCCACGACGTAATCCCCTGATCGTGAACGCGGCCGCGACCCATACCACCACCGATACAAAGTTGTCGCCGAAGAACTGCAATGTCTTTGCCAACTCCGTTCCCGAGCGAGTCGCCTCGGCGGTGATGGTGTGCGCGAGGTCGACACCGACCATCGCGACGACGGCTGCGATCGCCGCTCCGCTTCGCTTGCGGTACGCGGCCGCGAAGCCGACCGCGCTCAGACCGCCGATCACCGGAAGCCACGGCCAACCACTCGGTCCCGGAACCCAGTCGAGCCGACCACGGATCACCACCGGGCGACCGTCGTAACGCAACTCGACGATCCAATGCGGCTTCACCCGGTGAAACGCGCCGGGGTCACGTTGCACGACGGGCGGCGGCGACGTTCCCATCCAGTGAATGCGGTGGTCGTGCCACGTCGCCGTGGGGCCGCTCGACACTCGATGCCAGCGCGGAGCCGTCGCCGGTCGCGCCAGCCGCGCGATGTCGGGCACCGGCGTGCTTCCCGCCTGCGTGCGATTCAGATAGGTGGCCGGCGACCGCAGGTTCTCGTAGACACCGCGCGGGCCGATGCGGAGATACGGCTCACCGACGTAACCGAGCACGAAGAGATCGGTCGGGCTCCGGTTCGTGAGCTCGAGCTTGTTGCCGAGATCGACGACGCGCACGTGCACGCCCGCGAGCAGAGGCGTGACCGACTCCAGGGTCGTGCGGTAGTTGGTCGGCCGCGGTCCCGACACAGTGTGCGCCGACGCCGGCGAACCCAGAGCAACCACAACCGCGATCGCCGCGAGGTTCACTGCGAGGAACCCGACGACAAGGGAACCGGCACGCCGAAGCATCGGGTGCGCGTTCACGAGCCCAACGCTACCGGCGCCGTGGGCGTGCTCGGCACTCGCGCCGCCGTCGGAAGCCCGATCGCACGCCCGGCGAACGACGCCGTACGCTCACGACCGCATGAGTGACCCCGGTCGTGTACGGCGTCGCCGCCATCCGCTGGCAAGGCTCTTCAGCGCGCTCGCAATCGCGTTGACGCTCCTCGCGACCATCCTGGCCGGGAGCGCCTCCGCCCACGCCGTGCTCCTGAGCGAGACACCGAGAGCGAGCTCGACGGTGAGGGACGCCCCGAGCGAGCTCGAGCTGACATTCAGTGAGAACGTCGAGGTCTCGTTCGGTTCGATCGCCCTCTTCAACGAGAAAGGCGACCACGTCGATATCGGTGCACCGCGCCACGTCGACAGTCCCGCGCATACCGTCACGGCGAAACTTCCGCATCTCGGTGTCGGGGCGTACGTGGTCACGTGGCGCGTCATCTCCGCCGATGCCCATCCCGTGCACGGCGGATTCACGTTCACCGTCGGCAACTCGTCGCAGAATCCCGACAAGCTCGCGGCGAAGCTGGAAGCTCAGGGCAGCGGGAACACGAGCGTGGGCGTCCTCTTCGGATTTTCGCGCGGGTTTGCCTTCGCCGGAATGGCGCTCCTGCTCGGCACCGTCGTGTTCGCGGTTGCCGTCCGGCCCCGCGGGAAGCGACGGTCGCGCGCCGACAAGCTCGTGTGGACCGGCTGGATCGTGCTCTTCGTCGCGACCGTCGCGGGCGTGCTGCTCCAAGGGCCGTACGCGGGCGCGCTCCCGCTCTCGAAGGTGTTCGACACGTCGGTGGTGCGCACCGTGCTCGACACGCGCTACGGGCATCTGGCGGAGATACGGCTCCTCCTTCTCCTCGCGGCGCTTCCGCTGCTCTGGATGGTCCGCGCCTCTTGGCGACCGCCAGCTTGGTGGTGGTTCCTCGCAGCTCCGTTGGGGATCGGGATCGCGGCGACGCCCGGCCTCGCCGGGCACGCATTCGTCGGCACGTTCACCCCGATCGCGGTTCCCGCCGACACGCTCCACGTCCTCGCGATGAGCGTGTGGCTCGGTGGGCTGGCGACGCTCGCGCTGATCGTCTTCGACCACGATCCCGATGCGGCCCGCTCGGCCAGCCGATTCTCACCGGTCGCGCTCACGAGCGTCGTCCTCATCGTCGCGACAGGGTTGTTCGCGTCGTGGCGGCAAGTGGGCTTCAGCCGCGACGCGTTCCTGGATACCACGTACGGGCGGTTGCTGATCATCAAGGTCGCCGTGTTCGTCGTGCTCGTCGCGCTCGCGGCGTGGAGTCGCCGGATCGTGAACTCACCCAAACCCGCGTCGCTGAGCGCGATGACGGTCACCGACGATCCCGCGCTGGCGAGCACCGCGCCGACGGATCCCGGCGTTCGCCAACTCCGGTGGTCGGTCGGCGGCGAGCTGGTGTTCGGCATCGCGGTGCTGACGATCACCGCGCTGCTCGTGAACGCGCAACCCGCGCGCGGCGCGCTCAACGTGCCGTTCACGAAGGAAGTGCGCACGGCGAGCATGGTGGTCGACGTGATCATCGACCCCGCCAAGGCCGGCCCCGTCGACATTCACGTGTACGTCTTGACCCCGTCGGGCGTGAACCTGTTCACGCCCGACGTGACGGGGGAAATGAGCCTGCCGTCGAAGGGAATCGCGCCGATCCCGATCCCGATGGTACGGGGCGGCCCCAACCATTTCCTGGCGTGCAAGGGCCCGCCGGCCCAGGTAGGTTCCACCGTGACGTGCAGCGACAAGTTCGCGATTCCCTTCTCGGGCACATGGCACATCGTGTTGCGCGCGCTGCGCGACCAGTTCAACGAAGTCGTGGCACCCATCGACGTCAACATCCGATAGGAGCATCGAATGGTCAGGCGAATCGTCCTCGCGTCGGCGATCGCCGGCGCTTTCGTTTGTGCACTCGCGTCGGCCGCCGACGCGCACGTGAGCATCGATCCGCCCTCGGCGCCCCAAGGTTCCACCGTGAAGCTCTCGTTCCTCGTTCCGAACGAAGAGGACACCGCAACGGTGACGAAGGTCCAGATCGCGTTCCCGACTCCACCCGCCGCGCCGATCCCTGGGGTCGCGGTCGCGCAGAAGCCCGGTTGGAGATCGACGGTCATCACGAAGCGCCTCGCCAAGCCGATCACGACTGCTGACGGCACCATCAGCGAAATCGTCCGCGAGATCGACTGGGTCGCGATCACGCCGGCCTCGGCCGTGAAGTCCGGCGAGTTCGGCGAGTTCAGCATTGATGCCGACGGCCTGCCCGACGGGAAGCAAGTGGTGTTCAAAGCGGTGCAGACGTACTCGAACGGTAGGATCGTCCGCTGGATCGATCCCCTCACCGGTGGAACCGAGCCCGACCATCCCACACCGATCCTCGAGCTCACCGCGCCGGCCGGCGGCGACACCACAACGCCGACCACGAGCCCGGTGTCGACCGGCGGCGCCGCTACCGTCATCACCACCTCGACCAAGGACAACAGCGCCCGCGCCCTCGGGGTCATCGGGATCGCCCTCGGCGCGGTTGCGCTCGTGTTCGCGACCGGCGCCATGCTGCGCAGACGGCGCGCGTAGCGCGCCCGACAGCTAGGCCGGGGTGCGCAACAGCACCTCGGCGATCTGCACCGCGTTGAGCGCCGCGCCCTTGCGCAGGTTGTCACCGGTGATCCAGAGGTTGATCGAGCCCGGCTCCGACGTGTCCTCGCGCACGCGTCCCACGAGCACCGGGTCGATGCCCGCGGCGTCGAGCGGCGTCGGGTAACCGTCGCCGTTGTCGACGAGGCGCACACCGGGAGCGTCTTGCAGGAGCTCGATCGTCTCGGCCTTCGTCATCGGGCGGTGGAACCGCGCGTTGACGGAGACCGCGTGCCCGACGAACACCGGAACCCGCACACAGGTGACGGTGCAGCGAATGTCGTCGTCGTGGAGGATCTTGCGCGTCTCGTGGATCATCTTCCACTCTTCGGAGGTGTAGCCCTGCTCCTTCACCGACCCCGCGAGCGGGATGACGTTTCCGGCGATCGGCTTGGGCCATACCTCGCCTTCCACCACGGGTGCGTCGAGTGTGCCCGCGCGCACGAGATCCTCGGCGCGCCCCGACAGCTTCGACCACTGCGCGTCGAGCTCGTGCAATCCGACCTGTCCCGCACCCGACACCGACTGGTACGTCGACACGACGATGCGTTCGATGCGCGCGGCCCGGTGCAGCGGCGCGAGGGCGGTGACGGGAATCATCGTCGTGCAGTTCGGGCACGACGCAATGCCCTTGGGGAGCGATCGCAGATCGTCGGGATTCACTTCGGCGATCACGAGCGGCACCTCGGCGTCCATACGGAACGCGGCAGAGTTGTCGACCACACGCGCACCCGCGGACGCGGCTTGCGGCGCCCACTCGGCGGCCAGCGGATCGTCGACGTCGACGATCACGAGGTCGAGACCGTCGAAGCAACCGGCTCGCAACACCTCGCAGACGACTTCGCGTTCGCCAAACGCCAGCTTGCGGCCTTCGGACCGGGTCGACGCGTAGACACGCAACTCGGAAACCGGAAAGTCCCGTTCTTCGAGGATCCGCAACATCTCGGTGCCGACCATGCCGGTCGCGCCCACGACGCCGACGCTCATCGATGCAGTACTCATCTCAGACCGTCCCGTCGAGACCGAACGCGGCGTGCAATGCACGCACGCCGGGCTCCACGTCGTCTTCGGCGACCACGCACGACACCCGGATCGTCGACGTGCTGATCATCTCGATGTTGATGCCCTCACGGGCGAGCACCTCGAACATCTGTGCCGCCACGCCGGGGTTCGACCGCATTCCCGCGCCGATCAGCGATATGCGCCCGATGCGCGCGTCGGTGGTGTAACCCTTCGCCTCGGTCTCGACGACGATCTTGTCCATGCACGACTCGGCGCGCGAAAGATCTGCTCGCGGGACCGTGAACGAGATGTCGGTATGTCCCGCGGTCGAGACGTTCTGCACGATCATGTCGACGTTCACTCCCGCGTCGGCGAGCGCGCGGAACCAGGTCGCGGCGACGCCGGGCCGGTCGGGCACCTGCTCGATCGTGACCTTGGCCTCGGACGCGTCGTGCGTGACGCCGGAGATGATCGCCTGCTCCATCGATGTCATCGACGGGTCCTCCTCCTCGGTGACCCAGGTGCCCGGTGCCCAGGTGAAGCTCGAACGGACGTGCACGCGCACGTGATGGTTGCGCGCGAACTCGACCGACCGCAGCGCGAGCACCCGGCCGCCGGTCGCGGCCATCTCGAGCATCTCGTCGAACGAGACGCGCGGGAGCTTGTGCGCCTCGGGAACGACGCGCGGATCGGCGGTGTACACACCCTCGACGTCGGTGTAGATCTCGCACACGTCGGCGCCGAGCGCGGCTGCGAGCGCGACCGCGGTGAGGTCGGACGCGCCCCGGCCCATCGTCGTGATCTCGCGTGACGTAGAGACGCCTTGGAAACCGGCGACGATCGCGACCTTCCCCGCACCCAGAGCTTCGCGGATGCGGTCGCCGCGCACCTCGATGATCTTGGCCCGGCCGTGCTCGGTGTCGGTGACGATGCCCGCCTGCGAGCCCGTGAACGACACGGCCGGCACGCCCAGACTCTCGACGGCCATGCTCACGAGCGCCATCGAGATCCGCTCCCCCGCGGTGAGCAGCATGTCGAGCTCGCGGCCGTGCGGCTGCTCGGCCACGTCGTGAGCGAGCCGGAGCAGATCGTCGGTCGACTTGCCCATCGCCGACACCACGACCACGACGTCGTCGCCGGCGCGGCGGGTGCGCGCGACGTGATCGGCGACGGCCCGAATTCGATCAGGGTCCGCCACCGAGGTACCGCCGAACTTCTGGACGAGAAGCACGGCCGTCAAGGCTACCGGTGAGCCCGGTGCGCTCCCGTCGGTTTACCCCGATACATTCTGCGCCTATGCCCAGCGCCGACAAGCGAGCTCGCAAGAAGGAAAACGCGCGGGCCGCACGAGAGGAACGCGAGGCCGTTCTCCGGCGCAAGAAGCGCACGCGGTCCACCATCACGGTCGGGGTCGTCGTTGCCCTCTTCGCGGGCGTGATCATCCTGCTCAACGTGACCGGCGACAGCGGCAAGAAGAAGACAGCCGCGACCACGACGACTGCAACCACAACACCGGACGCCGCCCTCGATCCGAGCAAGGTCTATGCCGCGACGATCACGACGAATTTCGGCCCGATCAAGCTCGAGATGAACGTGAAAGACGCACCGAAGGGCTCGGCGCACTTCGTCGCTCTCGCGCGGAAGGGCGTATACGACGGCTCCCGGTGGCACCGCATCCTCAAGGGCTTCGTGGTGCAGGGCGGAGCACCGGGTGGCGACAAGAACAAGTCCTACGGCCATTCGGTCGTCGCCGAGGTCCCGAAGGGCAAGTACAAGATCGGCGACGTCGCGGCGGCCAAGGGCCAGAACGATCCGCCCGGCACCTTCGATTCGCAGTTCTACATCGTGACCGGGGCCCAAGGAGTGAACCTCTCGCCTGATTACGCCGACTTCGCGCACGTCGTCTCAGGTATGGAGGTCGTGAGGAAGCTCGAGGCGCTCCCAGTCGACGGCAACGGCGAACCGTCCAAGAAGGCCACGATCGACAAGATCACGATCAGCGAGTCGTAGCGGCGGTCACTCCGAGCTCGGCGCGGGCGCCGTCGGCAAGCATGTGATTGGAACCGCCGACCCGGTAGACGGTCGCGTGACCGGGTCCGATCACGCTCCAATCGCCGGGCTCTTCGCGCACGATCGCGGTGTGCTCGTCGAGTCCGACGAGCACGCAGTCGGCGGGCTGGAGCTCGATCGACCGTTCCCGCCGGTGGTCAGCCGCGCCGGCGTGGTCCGGAAACACCGCGAGTCCGGTGACGATGCCGAGACCGACCGTGTAGGCACCACCGCGCGGGTCGACCATGGGGTCGCACACGACGGTGGCGCCCGCACCCGACGCCGCGATCACCGCGCCCCTCCCGTGGGCGTAGAGCAGCGCTTCGAACAGGGCGCTGCCCTTCAGCACGGAACGCAGGTGCAGCGGCGAGCCGTCGGCGAGGTAGACGAAGCGCGCGACGCGCATGGCCGCGACATTTGCGTCGGCTTCCGCGTCGCGGCGATTCAGCACCGCCAGACCGGTGGCCTTCGCCCCGAGCTGCTCGAACCAGGCCGCGGCGCGGTCGACGGCTTGGTCGGGATTCTCGAACGCGGCCGCGGTCGGGAGAACCAACACATCGTCGCTCTCCGCCAGGTGCAACAGGCGGGAGTCGAGCGCGCGACACGGCTCGGTCCACTCGCCGCCGCCCAGCAGCGCGATTGCGCCCGACGCCTTCTTCACGACGGCGATCCTAGGGTTCACCGGCGGCGGGCCGGGCCGGATGGTCCAGTGGTCAGCGCGCGCTCACGTCGAAGTTGCAACGGTCCGTGGCGTACGTCGTGACGTGCTTCACGGCGACTTGGAACTGCGCGGCCTTCGACGCCAGTGACGCGTAGTCGCCGTTCGCGGCTTTCTGATAGCCGTCGGCCAGGAGCTCCACGTCGTCCCGGATCTCAGTCGGCGCGGCGCGGGCGAGCTTCTTGACGTCGACCGCCGCCCGATCGACGGCCGCCCGGGAGCCCGTGAGGTCGGCGAGCCGGGCGTTTTCCTGCTTGACCAGGCGGCAGAAACCGGCCGCCGTCGCACTCCCGCCCCCGCCGGCGCTCCCCCGGGAGCACGCGCCGATCCCGGCCGCCAGAGCCGGCACGAGCAACACCACCACTGCGATTCTCGGTTTGCGCACGGATGCATTCTGACCGCGCTCCGTTCCGCCGTGGCATCGAACCGCCCTGGCCCGGCGGCGCTACCCGCCGGTAACCTCCCACGCTCACCGGTACTCGGGCTCGCAAACACTCGGGGGAACAAAGTGGCGATCAAGCGCATCGGCATCGTGGGTTCGGGGATCATGGGTTCGGGGATCGCCGAGGTCGCGGCCAAGGCCGGTATCGAGGTCGTGTTGCGCAGCCGGGCGCAGAGCACCGCCGACGCGATGCTCGCGGGGCTCGAGAAGTCGCTGGCCAAGCAAGTCGAGCGGAACAAGCTCGACGCCGCCGAACGCGACACCGTGCTGGCACGGGTCCGCGCCGTGACCGACCTCGGCGAGCTGGCCGAGTGCGACCTCGTGCTCGAATCCATCGTCGAGGACCTGGCCGCCAAGAAGCACCTGTTCACCGAGCTCGACCGTATCTGCGCCGATCACGCGATCCTCGCCACCAACACGTCGACGTTGCCCGTGATCGAGCTCGCGATGGAGACGGGACGACCCGACCGGGTCTGCGGCGTCCACTTCTTCAATCCCGCACCGATGATGGCGCTGGTCGAGGTCGTGCGCGCGATCACGTCGTCCGACGAGACCATCGCGGAGGCAACTGCTTTCGCCACGACCTGCGGCAAGAACGCGGTGCAGGTGAAGGACCAGGCCGGGTTCATCGTGAACGCGCTGCTGTTCCCGTACCTCAACAACGCGGCCAAGCTGTTCGACGCCGGCGTCGCGACCCGCGACGACATCGACGCCGCCATGAAGGGCGGCTGCAACTTCCCGATGGGACCGCTCGAGCTGCTCGACCTCGTGGGCCTCGACACCAGCCTTGCGATCCTCGAAGCGCTCTACGCCGAGTTCAAGGACCCGAACTACGCGGCCGCACCGGTGCTCCGCCGGATGGTGAGCGCGGAGCGGCTGGGGCGCAAGACGGGCGTCGGCTTCTACGAGTACAAGAAGCGGTAGGCCCCGGGGCAGGGGGTCTTCCTGTCGTCCGGGTGGTCTTCCGACTTCCCCGGCGCGGGACGATCCGTGAGAATGTTGTCCATGGCCGATCGCGACCGCCCCTGGTTGATCAGGACCTACTCGGGTCACTCCTCGGCGCGCGCCTCGAACGCGCTGTACCGGATGAACCTGGCGAAGGGTCAGACCGGGCTGTCGGTGGCCTTCGACCTCCCGACCCAGACGGGTTACGACCCCGACTCTCCGTTCGCCCGCGGCGAGGTGGGCAAGGTCGGGGTCCCGGTCCCGCACCTGGGTGAGATGCGGACGCTGTTCGACGGCATCCCGCTCGCCGAGATGAACACGTCGATGACGATCAACGCGACCGCGATGTGGCTCCTCGGCATGTACCTCGCGCTCGCCGACGAACAGGGCGTCCCTCACGCGCAGCTCGGGGGGACGACCCAGAACGACATCTTGAAGGAGTACCTGTCGCGCGGGACCTACATCTTCCCGCCCGAGGCGTCGAAGCGGCTCACCGTCGACCTCGTGACCTACACGGTGAAGAACGCGCCGCAGTGGAACCCGATCAACGTGTGCCCGTATCACCTGCAAGAAGCAGGCGCGACCCCGGTGCAGGAGCTCGCGTACGGACTCGCGAACGCGATCGCGGTACTCGACGCGGTACGCGCGTCCGGACAGGTTCCCGAAGACGAGTTCCCCGAGGTCGTCGGGCGCATCTCGTTCTTCATGGACGCCGGCGTCCGGTTCGTCGAGGAGATGTGCAAGATGCGCGCGTTCACGCAGATGTGGGACCGCATCTGCCAGGACCGCTACGGCGTCGACGATGAGAAACTCTCTCGGTTCCGCTACGGCATGCAGGTCAATTCGCTCGGGCTGACCGAAGAGCAGCCCGAGAACAACGTGCAGCGGATCGTGCTCGAGATGTTGGGTGTGACATTGTCGAAGGACGCGCGGGCGCGCGCGATCCAGCTCCCTTGTTGGAACGAGGCGTTGGGTCTGCCGACGCCGTGGGACCAGCAGTGGTCGCTGCGCATACAGCAGGTGCTCGCGTTCGAATCCGACCTGCTCGAGTACGGGGACCTTTTCGAAGGTTCGGTGGTCGTGGAACGCAAGGTTGCCTCGCTGTGCGAGGA
>JBBQER010000120.1:0-9993 GCA_038320885.1 Acidimicrobiia bacterium | reverse complement strand
GGTCACCTACACCTCACCGCGCTACGAGCCGCGCTCAACACCCACTTCGACACGACCGTCTCCCGATGCAATCATGAGGAGGAAGCCGCCTGAACAACACCGGGCCGCCACCCAAGTTCCACGAGACTCGGGACATCCTCGAGCTGTCCGATGCGACGGCGCTGGCTCCGGAGTGCACGGCCAAGCCGTAGTACTCGGCGAACACTCTCTGTTCCGGCCACGCGAAGTCGAGCACAAAGGTCCTCTTGTCGATGCAGACATGATGCTGTTGCACGGGCAAAGGGACACCTGCTTCCCGGAGCACTCTCAGCACCTCCAGCTCAGCCGCGCTGCCGCCAGGGTCAAAGGACTTATCGCGTTCGGCGAGCAGGCGCTGGACCACGCGCAGCCGGCGCCCCGGACCGGAATCCAAACGCGCCGAGCACTTCACGAGACGATCGAGGGTTGCGACTCCACGTCGCAACCCGTCATCAAGGACGCGACCGAGCTGGAACGGAGAAAGAACTGTCGTGCAGTCGCAGAGTGTCCGCTCGAAGCTCGTGCACGGGATGCCCAACCTCTCGGTCACATCGTCGGGAGGAAGGATGAGGGTGCGATGCAACAGGCGGCGCCGGGGCCGCTCCATCGGAGAAACCAACACGGTGACGTCGAGCCTGTCCTCCGGAAGATAGGCAAACCCCCAGAGTCGAGCTGCCGAGGCATGAGACGCCACTGCACCCGAGCCCGAGGCGAGCACGCTTGCCATCGCGCTCTGCTCCCACGAGCTCGGCGATCCCAGGGTGGCGTAGACGCGAAGCTCGACCCGCCGGAGCGTTCGCGTTCTCAGCATGCTGGCGGTCGAGCTGTCGGAAATCTTGGCCTCTCGGAGTTGCGCGCGACTCACGAGTGACCATTGCCGACTAGCAATCTCGTCTACCCGGGCAAGCACTGAAGCCATGCCGCACCGTAGAAGTCAGGTGCGACACTTTGTGATTGGGCGTTCACGTGTTGCCTGCAGTCACGAACGCCCAATCAGATTGGGCATTTATATGTGTCGCCGACGCGCACCGCCGCCCAATGTAATTGGGCGTTGGGTTACTTCTTGGGCTTTCTGAGGGTGAGGCCGAGCTCTTGGAGTTGGGACTCTTCTATGGGGGTGGGGGCGTTGGTCAGGGGGTCGGTGCCCGACTGGGTCTTGGGGAACGCGATGACTTCGCGGATGTTCTCCTCGCCGGCCAGGAGCGCGACCAGCCGATCCATGCCGAATGCGAATCCGGCGTGGGGTGGCGCGCCGTAGCGGAAGGCTTCGAGGAGGAACCCGAACCGCTTCTGCGCCGCTTCGGGCGCGATGCCGATCAGCGAGAAGATCCGCTGTTGCACGTCGCCGCGATAGATCCGCTCGCTTCCCGATCCGAGCTCCCAGCCGTTGAGCACGAGGTCGTACGAGCGTGATCGCACTTCGAGCGGGGCGCTTTCCAGCCGGTGGAGGTCGTCGGGGTGCGGGGCCGTGAATGCGTGGTGCGCGGGAATCGGTCGACCGTCGGCGTCGAGTCCCTCGAACAACGGGAAGTCGACGAGCCAGAGGAACGCCAGTCCCTGCGCCACGGGCGGACGTCCGAGATCGAGGCGGAGCTGGCCCATCACCGCTCGCGTCGTCGCTCGTTCCCCCGCCGCGATCAGCACCAGGTCGCCCGCACGCGCCCCCATCGCGTCGATGACGCCGAGCTGCTCCGCGTCGCTGAGGTACTTCGCGACCGGCGACTCGAGGACCTGCTCTTCACGGACTCGTATCCACACCAGACCGGCGGCGCCCAACGCCTTGGCCCGATCGGTCAACGCGTCGAGCTTCGATCGCGCCCCGTCACCTTGACCCTCGACGAGGATCCCCTTGATCGCCTCGGCGCCCGCGAGCGCGCGGAACTCCGTCGCCGCGAACACCTCCGTGAGGTCCACGAGCTCCATGCCGAAGCGCGTGTCGGGCTTGTCCGTGCCGAACCGCTCCATCCCTTCGAGCCAGGTCATCCGCGGAATGGAGGCCGGGGCTTCTCCGGGCCGCACTGCTTCCGCCGCGGCCAGCACCGCGGCCGACACCGCGTCGAGAACGTCCTCCTGGCCGGCGAAGGTCATCTCCATGTCGAGCTGCATGAATTCGAACTGGCGATCGGCGCGCAGGTCCTCGTCGCGGAGGCACCGGGCGATCTGGAAGTAACGATCGAGCCCGCCGACCATCGTCAGCTGCTTGAACAGCTGCGGACTCTGCGGCAGCGCATAGAACGAGCCGTGCTGCAGGCGCGACGGAACAACGAAGTCACGCGCCCCTTCTGGCGTCGAGGCGATGAGCATCGGCGTTTCGACCTCGACGAATCCCTGCGCGCGCATCGTCGCGCGCAAGGAGTGATTCACGTCGGCGCGCAGGCGCAGGTTCCGCTGCATCAGCGGGCGGCGCAGATCGAGGTAGCGGTGTCGCAGCCGGAGCACCTCGTCGACGTCGGCCCGGTCGTCGAGCGGGAACGGCGGCGGTTCGGCCTCGTTCAGCACCTCGACCGCGCTCGCGCCGACCTCGATCTCGCCGGTCGGGAGATCGGCGTTGACCGTGCCCTCCGGTCGCGGCCGAACCGTCCCCTCCACTCGCAGCACCCATTCGCTGCGGACGCGATGCGCGTCGTCACAACCCGATTGGTCCGGATCGATGACGACCTGCACGAGCCCCGCAGTGTCGCGGACGTCGAGGAACACGACGCCGCCGTGGTCTCGACGATGCGCGACCCATCCGCATACGACGACCGCGGCGCCGACATGCTCAGCGCGCAGATCACCCGCTCGGTGCGTGCGCATCATCAGTCGGACTCGTCCTTTTTCATTCGCAGCCAGGCCGACACCTCGGCGCGGGCAATGTCTTCCTGCACACCACTCGCGAGATCTTTCACCGCGACCTTTCCACCGGCTAACTCGCGCGGCCCGAGCATCACGCCCCATCGTGCACCAGCGCGATCTGCCGCCGCCCACTGTTTTTTTGCGGATCGGTTTCCGTAGGCCCGATCGGCGGACAGTCCTGCGGTCCGGAGCTCGCTCAGCAGCGTCACCCCGGCGATGCCACCGACGATGTCGATCACGAACACGTCGATCGCGGGGGCCGGCGCGCCGAACACCCCTTCGCCGTCGCACGCGATGAGCACGCGCTCGATCCCGATGCCGAACCCGATGCCGGGCGTCGGCTTGCCGCCCATCTGCTCGACGAGCCCGTCGTACCGGCCGCCGCCGCCGATCGCGTTCTGCGCGCCGTCGAGCGCGTCGCTCTGGAACTCGAAGGTGGTGCCGGTGTAGTAGTCGAGGCCGCGCACGAGCCGGGGCTCGATCTCGAAGTGGATGCCGAGCGCGTGCAGCCCCTGCTGCACCGTTTCGAAATCAGACGCGGACTCGTCGGTGAGGTAGTCGCCGATCTGGGGGGCAGCGTCGATCATGTCCTGCCAGTCGGCGTGCTTCGAGTCGAGGATGCGTAGCGGGTTGGCTTCGGCTCGCTCCATCTCGCCACCCAGAACCTCCGCGTGCGCGCGCCAGTAGCCGAGCAGCACCTCTCGGTACCGGCTCCGCGTCTCCGCGTCGCCCATGGAGTTCACGAGCAGGCGGAACCGGTGCAGGCCGAGATCCTCGCGGTAGAAGCCGTGCGCGAGCGCGATCACCTCGATGTCGACGGTGGCGTCGTCGACGCCGAGCACCTCGACGCCGACCTGCCAGTGCTGGCGGTAGCGGCCCTTCTGCGGACGCTCGTAGCGGAAGTTCGGAGCGACGTACCAAACCTTCCACGGCGTGACGGGCTGGTGCTGGGCGAACGCGCGCGCCACCGAGGCGGTGCCGTCAGCACGCAGCGCGAGACGGCGGCCGGCCTTGTCGTCGAAGTCGTACATCTCCTTGCTGACGACGTCAGTGGTCGAGCCCAGCTTCTGCACGACCTCGATGTGCTCGAAGATCGGCGTGACGAGCATGCCGAATCCGGCGCGCCGCGCTCGCGCCGCGAAGGCGGCGACGAGCGCCTCCCACCGCTCGGATTCGGGGGGCAGGACGTCGTGGGTGCCGATCGGCGCGCGAAAAACGTCTCGGTCGCCGGGCATGCGCGGTCATCGTAGCGAGAAGGCCGCCGCGACCGGCCGATCATTCTCCCCGATCGGGTGTCGCGTTCGCTACCCGTTCAGGGCGTCGCGGTCGGCTTCAACTCCGAATACGCAATTCGTTGCCACGCCGACTGGGTCGGGCTGAGGAAGTACGGCGGGCTCAGATACTTGAGCCGGGTGTCGTAGCTGTAGTTCTTGTTGTAACCGGTCTGGATGACCGGCGGCGAGCCCGAGAACGTGCCCACCGCGCCGCGGTACTCCTGCGTGATCACACCGTTGACCGTGAGGGAACCGAGCGGCGCGCCCTTGGACCAGTTCTGTACGTAGAACGAGTGCGCGAGCGCCATGATCGCGGCGTCGACGACGGGGTCGGTGATCGAACCGGCCTGGTTGGTCGCGGGGCTGCCGCTCGTCGGGTGGTAGATCGCGACGTCGTTGTTCGCCACGAGCCCGAGCACGTCGGTACCGCCCGGGTACACGTGGTACAGCACGTCGTCCTTGATGATGATGTCGTTCTGCGCGGCGATCGTGAGCTGACCCGCCAGCGTGCCGAGGACGCTCGCGTCACCGTTGCATCCCGCGCCGCTGCATGCCCCGTAGTTCGGGTTGGCGCTCGAGCTCGGCACCGTCTGCACGTAGATCACGCCGTTGGCCGGCAAGCTGCGGTTGGTGCCGGGCGCACAGCCGGCGTTCGTGACCTTCGTGAGCGGGCTCACCACATCCATCTGGCCCACGTTGCCCGAGTTGTGCAACGTGATCGTGGTCGGGCCCGTGTACAGACAACCCGTTCCACCCAGCGCCCCGTCGGCCTGGGTGCGAATCGACGTGTTCGCGGGCGGGAACGGCAGGTTCGCGCCGCTGGCGGGATCGTTGTTGCGGTTGAAGAACGGCGAGTTCGTACAGCCGAGCGGATTCAGCACCGTGTTGGGGCCGCCGAAGCTCGTGCTTCCCGCCACGCTCTGGCTCGTTGGCGAGTTGTAGTACGTGTCGGTGTCGCCGTTGAAGTCGGGCGAACCGCACACGTAGAGCCCGTCATTGGTGTGCACGGGACCGTTGAGCGCGGCCGAGTCGGTCCAGTAGACGATGCTGCAGGTCGACGGGTTGGGCCCGTAGGCGTTACGGCTCGAGTTCCATTGCCACGCCTTGTACTGGCACGAGCTCGGGCTACCCGACAGCGCGGGGTCGATGATCTCGAAGTCGGTCAGGTAGAGGAAGTCGAGGAAGCCCTGGCGCCGGATGGCGACCTTGACCGTGCGCATCACGTTGCGCGACTTGCCCGTCGTCGTGAGGTAGATCGTGCCGCTACTGGGTGTCTTCGTCGTGTCGGGCGTGTAGCGGAAGGTCTCCTTGTTGGGAGTCGGACCGGCAACATTGACGAAGCTCGTGAAGGCCTGGTTGCCGTCGCCCGGCAGGTTGGCCGCGTTGTAGGACCAGTAGTTGCTGTTCTGGTTCAACCGGTTGAGATAATCGTCGACACCGGCTTCGGCCGCGGCCAGCGCCGCCTCGTGGTCCTGGTCGTGGCGCGCGAGCGGGAGCTGCTGGAGCGACTGCGTGAAGATCGCGAGGGGGATCAGCGTGAGCAGCATGACGACCGCCATCACGATGATCATCGCGATCCCGGCTTCGTCGCGAACGATCCTCGAACGGCTGCGGTGGGCGTTCCTGCGGTGGGTCATCATCACTCGGCCATCGGCTCAGTTGTCGGGGTTGTAGTCGACGTTGCGAACGTGGACGGTGGTGTTGATCACGACGATCGGCGCTTTCGGGTTCACACGCACACGCACGTTGATACCGACGCTGTTGATGCTGCGCAGGTTCGCCGTGGTCGTGATCGGCGTCGCGATCGGGGTGCCGTCGGAGTCGAAGTAGGAGAAGATCGGCTGGGTCGTGTCGAGGTACTTGCCGTCGATGCGAGTCGTGGCGGTCGCCGGGTACGTGTAGTTGCCGGAACTTCCGCCTGCGTTCGGCGCAGTGGAGTCCTCGTGGAACAAGTACACGTTCGTCGTGCCCAGCTGCGTGACGTACGCGCGCAGCTTCGTCGGGCCGAGGGGATCGGCGAGGCTCGCGTAGAAGGTCACGTCGTTCACGTCGGCCGAGGCGAAGGCCGCGCCGGTTACCGACGTCGCGACCGCGGCGCGAATGTCCTTCGAGATGCGGTCGGCGATGGTCTGCGCTTCACCTTCGGCGGTGAACCGGTTCGTCGTCGTCACCGCGCCGCGCTGCATGACCGAGACCACGCCGAAGGCGGCCGCGATCACGACCGACAACAGCATCATCGCGACCATGGTCTCGATGAGCGTGTAGCCCCCCTCGTCGCGACGGCGCCCGAGAGCGCGGACCGTGCGGGTCATATCACGGTCACTGTGACCGTCGCGAGCGCGCTTCCCGTGGCGGCTCCGGTTGCTGTCGTTGCGAACACGCCCGTGATCTCGCGCCAGATCTTTGTGATGCCCTGCTTCGGCCCGACGACGGCCTTGATCGACCAGTGGCCGAGCGGCATCGCGGTCGTGCTCGTTCCCGCAGCATTGGTCGTGACCATGCCGAGCGTCGGCGCGGACCCACTGCCGGCACCACTCGTGCATACCGCGTTGTAGGGCGACGGGTTCGACGTCGTCTCGGTCGCGGTGACGACCGCGTTGGGCTGGACGACCCCAGTCGAGTTCACGACTTTTACGGGAATGTCGTAGAGCGGGATCGTCGCCAAGGTCGTGCCGCCGGCCGTCACCGACACCGGGCTCGTGCCCGGGTTGATGTAGAAGACGTTGTTCGTCGTGTCGAGGCCGACCGGGTTGTTGTCGGTGCAGTTCCCGGCGAACACCGTGTACCCGCTCGGCGACGGGAACAGCGGCGTCAGGGTTGTCGTACCCGCGGCGTAGGAGTACATGCGGTACGGGGTGAGCGCGGAGTTACCGGTCCCGATGGGAATGTTGGTGGCCGGCGTCGAGACCGTGCCCGACCATCCCGTGATCGTGATCGTCGCCGCGGTGTCGTAGTTGAACGACAACGAGGCGGTCTGCCCGACGGTCACCGACGTGCCCTGGCTCGGCACGAGCTGCTGCTGGTCACTGACTCCGGTGCCCGCGGTTACCGACACGGTGTAGGCGCCCGGCGTCAGGTAGGCAAAGAACGCACATCCTTCGGACGTCGTTGCCTGCGACTGCGAGCTCGGGCCCGAGATCGAAACCTGGACATTGTCCTGGGGCAATCCCGCGGCGTCGAGCACCTTGGCCGCGATCGATCCCGTCGCGGACGAATAGGCGCCGGCGGGCGGCGCGAGCGTCGTGACCGATTCCACCGGTGCGGTACCGCCGGCACCCGCCCACGTGACCGACTCGCTGACCTGCAGGATCCCGTTGCTCCCCAGGCCACCGCTGTCGCACGCGCTCGTGGTCGCCGACTGCGCGACCCATTGCATCTCCTGGGTCAGCGTGAACTTGAGCCCGTTCACCAGCTGGGTCGTCACCGTCGTGCCGGGGATGATCGACGAGGTGAAGCGCGCCGGATCGGCGGCCGGCCCGCGGACCTTCTCGATTGCCGACGCCGCGATCTGGGCGGCGACCACCCGCAGCCGGGTGTCACCCGATATCGAGGTCCCCGACTCGTACAGCGCGGCGGCGGCCAGGAACGAGACCACGAGCAGCGTCGACGCGACGACGACCTCGATGATCGTGAAGCCCGCGTCGGAGCCGACCCCCCGCGTTTCGCGAAGGGCCCGTGATCGGTGCGGTGGTTGCCGCACCCGAGAGGGCCGCTGCATGCCTCTAGAAGTCGGCCGGTACGGGCGAATTCTGAAGTCCGGGTTGGGTTCTGCCGCGCTCGGGCGCCGGAAAGGGTGCCGATCAGCTCCGCGCGCCCGGGAGCACTCGCGACGCTTCGTAGACCGATCCGACCCGTTTGACCGCCAGGAGGATCGAGTGGAGGTGCCCCGGATCGGCGAGCTCGAACTCGAACCGCAGCCGCGCGATCCGGTCGGCCTGCGTCTGCGAGGTGCACGAGAGGATGTTCACGTGATGCTCGGAGAGGACGTCGGCGACATCGCGCAACAACCGGGAACGGTCGAGCGCCTCGATCTCCACCGACACCACATAGTTGCCGGGAGAGTCGTTGTCCCACTCGACGTCGATGACGCGGTCGGCCTGGCTCCGCAGGCTCAGCGCGTTCGCGCAGTCGGTCCGGTGCACGGAGACACCGCGGCCGCGGGTGACGAAGCCCATGATCTCGTCGCCGGGCACCGGCGTGCAGCAGCGTGAGAGTCGCACCATCACGTCGTCGAGCCCCTCGACGTGTACACCGACGTCGGCATGACCGCGGGTGCGAGCACGCGGTGGGCGCTGCACGGTGACGGGGAGCTGCTCCTCGCCGCCGCGCAGGTCACGCTGTACTCGTTGCACGACGGCCTTGCCCGAGAGATGTCCCTCGCCGATGGCGGCGTACAGCGTCTCGAGGTCGGTGTAGTTGAGCTGCGCGGCGATCTTCGACATCGCCGCCGACGACGCCAGCTTCTGCACCGGCATCCCCTCGCGGCGCAGCGCCTTGATGAGCTCGTCGCGGCCGGTCTCGATCGCGTCGACGCGGCGCTCACGCGAGAACCACTGCCGGATCTTCGAGCGGGCGCGCGGCGTCTGGACGAACTGGAGCCAGTCGCGGCTCGGGCCCGCCCCCTCGACCTTGCTGGTGAAGATCTCGCACGTCTCGCCGGACTGCATCGCCGATTCGAGCGGAACGAGCCGGCC
Source organism: Acidimicrobiia bacterium (assembly GCA_038320885.1). Classification (GTDB taxonomy): domain Bacteria; phylum Actinomycetota; class Acidimicrobiia; order IMCC26256; family PALSA-610; genus JBBQER01. The sequence goes on along the minus strand of JBBQER010000120.1, from coordinate 1,172 downwards.
GTTCACCCGCGCGCCGATGCACCGGTGGCCGACCTCGGTGTGGATCGCGTAGGCGAAGTCGACCGGAGTAGCGCCCGTCGGCAGCGTGATCACGCGGCCCTTGGGCGTGAAGACGAAGACCTCGTCTTGTTCGAGGTCGATCTTCAGGCTCTGCATGAACTCGCCGGGATCGGTGGTGTCCTGCTGCCAGTCGACGATGCGCTGGAGCCACACCAGGTCTTCGGTCGGGTTGTGCTTCTCCTTGTATGCGAAGTGGGCGGCCACGCCGTACTCCGCCCGGCGGTGCATCTCGTCGGTGCGGATCTGGAACTCGACCGCGCCGCCCTCGGGTCCGACCACCGTCGTGTGCAGCGACTGGTAGAGGTTGAACTTGGGCATCGCGACGTAGTCCTTGAAGCGGCCCTGCACCGGTCGCCAGAGCGCGTGGATCGAGCCCAACGCGCCGTAGCAGTCCTTGACCGAGTCCACGATCACGCGCACACCGACGAGGTCGTTGATCTCGTCGAATTCCTTGCCGCGCACGACCATCTTCTCGTAGATCGACCAATAGTGCTTCGGCCGGCCCCGCACATCGGCTCGGATCTGAAGCTGATCGAGACGGGTGCGCACCTGCTCGAGCACCTCATCGAGATAGGCCTCACGCTCGCCCGCGGCGTTGAGCACCATCGCTTCGATCTCGACGTAGCGCTTCGGATGCAGCACCGCGAACGCGAGGTCCTCGAGCTGCCACTTCACGTCCTGGACACCGAGCCGGTGCGCCAGCGGCGCGTAGATATCGAGTGTCTCCTGCGCGATGCGCTTCTGCTTCGCTTCCGGCAGCGACGCGATCGTGCGCATGTTGTGCAAGCGGTCGGCGAGCTTGATCAGCAGGACGCGCACGTCCTTGGCCATCGCGACGAGCATCTTGCGCATCGTGGCGGCCTGCTGGGCCTCTTTGGAATCGAACTCGAGGCGGTCGAGCTTGGTCACGCCGTCGACGATCGCGCCCACGTCGGAACCGAAGTCGGCGACGAGATCGTCGAGCGTGAGCGCGGTGTCCTCGACCGCGTCGTGCAGCAAGGCGCCCGCGAGCGTGACGTCGTCGAGGCCGAGGTCGGCGAGGATCATCGCGACACCGAGCGGGTGGGCGATGTAGGGGTCACCCGAGCGGCGCATCTGGTCTTTGTGCGCAT
>JBBQER010000119.1:0-10403 GCA_038320885.1 Acidimicrobiia bacterium | reverse complement strand
CTGGGACGGCATGGACGCGTCGACGTGCTCGTCAACAATGCCGGGGTCGGGTTGTCGGGCCCGGTCGAGGATTTCCCCGAGGACCAGGCCCGTACTGCCATGGAAACCAACTTCTGGGGTCCGGTCCGCATGACCCGCCTGGTCCTTCCAGCAATGCGCGCTCAGAGCAGCGGCGTCATTGTCAACATGAGCTCGATCACGGGTCGTCTCCCTGCCTTCCCGGCCTACGCGTTCTACGCGGCCGGGAAGCACGCGATCGGTGCCCTGTCGGAGTCGTTGGCTGCTGAGGTGGCACCGTTCGGGATTCGCGTGGTGTGTGTCGAGCCCGGCTACTACACCACCGCCCTGACCGACACCGTCGACACTTTGGTCGCCCAGATCGACCCGTCGTCGCCCTATGCCGACGTCAACCGGTTCATGTTGGACTTCAGCAAGCAGGCACTGGTGAACGGTGGAGACCCGGCCGATGTGGCCGATGCCGTCGTCGCCGCGGTGGCCGACCCTGCCAGTCCGTTGCACGTGCACGTGGGTCCCGACGCGGATGCATTTCTGGAGCTCTGGAGCCAAACCGGCACCTTCGAGACGTTCGTTCCTGCGGCCAACGCCCTGTTGTTCAGCGAGGGCGACCAGCCGACCTGAACGCACGCGCATCGCTCCGTAAACGTCAGCCCGGAAACACAAACCCGCGACGACACACCAACCAGCGGACGCCGCAGGCTCAACTCCCGCGCAGACGACCTTCTGAACCACGCGCCGTGTCCCAGAACATGCGCCCAATATCCCGGATACCGGGTGTCTCCAATCGCCGGCTCGGAGACACTCGGCGGTTGGGCGACTTCGAGCGTCAGAACCTCAGCGAACGCGACCCGCGCCTGGGCCGAACCGCGAAGAGGTTGTTCTGGCGGCTCGTGGGGGACTCGCATTCGCCGGCGAGGACAGTTACCGTTCCGCGTATGACTGAACCTATGAGCGTGAGCCGTGATATCTCCGCGCCCCCGGAGCAGCTGTACGCGATGGTCTCCGACGTCACGCGCATGGGCGAGTGGTCCCCGGAGAATCAGGGCGGCGAGTGGCTGGGCGACGCGACCGCCGCGCAGTCGGGCGCGAAGTTTCGCGCGACGAACCGCGTCGAGAAGAAGTCCTGGAAGACCGTGGCGACGGTCGTCGACGCCGAACCCGGTCGGCGGTTCTCGTTTCGCGTGAGCGCAGGTCCGGTGAAGGTCTCTGAGTGGGGCTACACGTTCGACGCGATGCCGAAGGGATGCCGCGTCACCGAGTCTTGGACCGATCTGCGACCCGGCTGGTTCAAGCCAGTCGCTCGTCTCGCCACGGGCGTGAGCGATCGGGCCACCCACAACCGCAACGGCATGGAGCAGACATTGCAGCGCCTTGCCGCAGTCGCGGAGTCAGGGCAGCAGCCGAGCTGACCCCCGTCCTCGTGCCGGCGACACCGCACGGTGGTATCCCACAACGACGCCCCATAGCCCGAGTCGCGAGTGTCCCTGATCGCCGGGACCGGGGCGTTCGCGATCGTGCGACTGCCGGATTCGGCCAGTCTCGGAACGCGCAGAAGGGCCTGGATCTTGACCACGGCGGCGTCGACTGCCGCGGAGGGTTTGAATAAGAAGACGAACATTGCCCGAGCGATCGGACACGCGAAACGCCACCTGATCAGGACAGACGTTGTAATTCTGACAACGAGTGGGCGGTAGAGGACTCGAACCTCCGACCTCATCCGTGTGAAGGATGCGCTCTAGCCGTCTGAGCTAACCGCCCCGGAGCCGCGCAGATTACCCGGACGTCTGCCCGGACAGGTACGAAAGCGCGATCGCCGTGTGCAATGCGATCCCGGCCTGCATCCCGTCTTCGTCGATCGTCATCCGGTTGGAGTGGCAGGCGTGCGCGCGGGCGGGTTGCTCGCCCGGCGGGCAGACGCCCACGAACGCGAGCGCGCCGGGCCGCTGCTGCAACACATACGAGAAGTCCTCGGCGCCCATCACCGGCGTGGGCATGCGGCCCACGCGTTTGCGGCCGAGCAACTCGGTCGCGACGCCGAGTGCGAAATCGGCGAACCCGTCGTCGTTCACGGTCACCGGGTACCCGGGCTCGACGTCGACGGTTGCGGTCATCTCGTGAGCAGCAGCGACGTTCGCGACGACGCGCTCGATTCCCTCGACGGCTACCGAGCGCCCGGCTTCGGAGACGGCGCGCAGCGTGCCCAGCATGTGCACGGCCTCGGGGATCACATTGCTCGTCGTGCCGGCACGGATCTTCGTGATCGTGATGACGACGGGGTCGAACGTGCTGATCCGCCGCGTCACCATTACCTGGAGCGCCTGCACGATCTCGGCCGCGACCGGCATCGGATCGTTCGCCAGATACGGGGTCGACGCGTGGCCGCCCTTGCCCGTCACGGTGATCGACACGACGTTGGCCGATGCCATCAACGCTCCCCCTCGTGTCCAGATCGATCCGGACGGAAGGTTGGGCGACACGTGCAGCGCGAACGCGGCGTCGACGTTCGGCGCGTCGAGCAGGCCCTCGTCGAGCATGTAACGCGCGCCGTGGAAGCCTTCCTCGCCGGGCTGGAACATGAAGCGCACGGTGCCCGGCAGCTCGTCGCGACGCGCGACCAGCAGGCGGGCCGCGCCGACGAGCATCGCGACGTGCGCGTCGTGGCCGCATGCGTGCATCGCGCCGTCGACATCGCTCTTGTACTCGAGCGTGGTGTCTTCGGGCATCGGCAGGGCATCCATGTCGGCGCGCAGCAGGATGACCGGCGCGGCGTCACCGATGCCGCCGCCCCGCAGGTCAGCCACGACCGACGACACACCGTCGCCGGTATGGACGTCGAGATCGAGACCGTTCAGCGCGTCGACAACGGCCGCTTGCGTGCGGGGCAGCTCGAGCCCGAGCTCGGGATGGCGATGGATGCGGCGCCGGAGATCCACCGCGTCGGGCAACTGCTCGGCCGCCTCTGCGAGAAGCGCATCAGCGACAAAGGCGGGCACAAAACGCGAGCCTAGAGCGAACCGGCGTCACTCCGGCAGACGAGGTATGCCAAGGCGACGCAGGTTCGAGGAGGGTGAGGGCGTCAGCGGTCGCGGAACCACTGGCGCGCCGCGGCGGCGAACGCGGTCTGGTACTCGCGGTAGGCCTGGCGCAACGCGTCGCCGGGCCAATCGGATCCGCAGAGCTCGGAAGGTAACAACGGATCCGAGCGCACATGAGCGAGCGCGCCCGCGCCGACCACGAATGCGTCCGCGATCCGATCACCGTGCTCCGGATCGAGCGCGACCGTCGAAGCTTGGAGGCGACCCGTGAGCGTCCGAGCGCGGGCAGCCCACGCCGACGGATCGAACAGGCGGTCGGCGAGCCCGATCGGATCGGCGTCGGGCCGGCTCCGCCACCAGGAAAATTGGGCGTCGGCCGCCTTCCAGGCGTCGACCGGCGCAGCCCCACGCGGCAGGTTGTCGGGACGCGCCCACACGCCTTCGCGCAGCTCCGCCATGCGCAGGCGGCGAACCGCATCGCGCAGGGCACCGCGATCGTCGGCACTCCGCGCGCCCGCGGTCACGACGCCGAGCAGCCAGTCCCCGCTCCAGCGCTCGAGCTCGGGCGCGAGGCTCCAATCCTGCGCGGGCTGGCGCCGCCGGACACGTCCCGCCAGCTCGTACACGCCGTCGGCGGTCGCGAGCTCCCCGCGTTCGACCATGCGGCTGAGCGCCGTGCGCGCCGTTCCCTCGTTGATGCCGAACAACGCGCACCACTGCACGAGGCGCCGGGCCGCCAGCCGGGGCGGCTGCATCCCGAGCAGGAGGCTGGCGATCACCGACCGGGTGGAGAGCGGCCGGTCCGGGAGCCTGGTATTACGTTCTGGCATCATTTGTGCAGAGAGTGTAACATCACGACGTGAGCATTTCCGCGCCGACCACCGTTCCCGGCACGATGCTGCCCGAAGCCTCCGCGCTGGGGAAGTTCGTTCCCAACGCGCGCCTCACCGCGACCGCCCGTCCGGCCAACGCATTTCGTGACGAGCTCCGCCGCATCCCGAACCTGCGCAACGCGCTCGCGGTGGCCGCGGTATACGCGCAGACGATCGGGATCGTGGTCGCCGCGGTGTGGATCGACAACCTCTTCGTCTGGGCCATCGCGTTCGTGCTTATGGGTCGCGCCCACGCGCAGTTCGCCGCACTCATGCACGAGGCCGCGCACCGCCTTCTTTTCCGCAATCGCAAGATCAACGACTGGGTCGGACGGTGGCTGCTCGGTTTCCCCGCGTTCACGCCGATCGATCTCTACCGGCGCGGGCACATGGCCCACCACCGCGACGAGTTCGGCCCCGACGAGCCCGACATCCCGCTCTACCGCGGTTACCCCATCGCTCGCGCGTCACTTCGTCGAAAGCTCACGCGTGATGCGACCGGTCGTACCGGTTGGAAGCTCTTCAAGGGTCTCGTGCGCGGCGTCGGCGCCGAAGACACCGCCGTTCGTTCGCAGGCGCGGATGATCGTCGGGACGCAGCTCGTGCTGATCGCCGCCGGCTTCGCGCTGGGCCACCCGTGGGTGTACTTCCTGCTCTGGTTCGCGCCGTACCTCACGGTCTGGCGCGTCATCAACCGGCTGCGCTCGATCGCCGAGCACGGCGGCATGCAGCGATCCAAGGACCGGCGCCTCACCAGCCACACGGTGAAGCAGGGACCAATCTCGCGGTTCTTCGTGGTGCCCCATCACATCGGCTGGCACCTCGCGCATCACGTCGACTCCGGCATCCCGATGGCGAACCTCCCGAAGCTCCACGCCGAGCTCCGGCGCGCCAACTACGTGACCGACGAGATCGAATACCCGAGCTACCTCGCGCTCTGGAAGGCACTCGCACGCGGCTGAGTACACGCGGCCCAGTACACGCGCCTCAGTACGGTGGCGCCATGAACTCCCCCACCGACCTGCTCGACGCGCCGATCGCCGCGATCATGCGGGCGCAGACGCCGGTCCGCCGGCTGCGCGCGGATCCGATCGACGACGACACGCTCCTCACGCTCCTCGAGCTGGCCAGCCGCGCCACCGCGGGCAGCCGCCGGCGCTGCGAGTTCGTGGTCGTGCGGGACCCCGACGTCCGCCACCAGCTCGCGCGCGCCTACCGCCAGGGCTGGTCGATCTTCCGCCGGGTCCTCTCCACCCGGGATCGTGACGACGCCCTCCTCGAATCCCGCCAATGGGAGGCGGATCATTTCGAGGACGTTCCGGTCATCGTGGTCGCGTGCATTCACGGACGCCGGCCGATGTTCTCCGCGATCGGAGCCGCCTCTTTCTACGCCGGGGCGCTGCCGGCGGTGCAGAACCTGCTCCTCGCCGCGTCCGCGATCGGCCTGGGTGGTGCGGCCAGCACCCTGGCGTTGTGGTCGGGCTGGGAGGCCCGCCGCACCCTCGGCCTTCCCCGCTCCGTCACGCCGGTCGCCGTCATCCCCCTCGGCCGCCCCCGGGGTCTCCCCGAGCCGGTGCCGGTTCCTCCGCTCGGGAATCTCGTACACCTCGATCGGTACGGTCACCAGCCGTTTCGGAGCCGCGTTCGTCCCTAGTCGGCGAAAATCCGGCTCGCGCGGCGACGCCGACCCGGGGAGTCGCGGCATAATGGGAGCCACGACTTCCAGGCAGGTGACGACGTGCCCAGAAAAGGACGAGCGCGCCGGATCCGTGAGGCGCGGGCGCTCAAACAGGGCTTTGAGGATGACCTGTTCCGGGAAGGCTCCGGCACACTTGCCGACGTCGACAGCAAGAGCGACGACGACCTCGACGACGACTTCGACGACGACTTCGACGACGAGGACGAGGACGACTGGGACCCGGACCACCACATCAACAACTGATGCGGCCGCACTGATCTGATCAGCGAGGTCAGGCGCTCCGGGGGTCGATCGAATCGGGGTCCAGCTCGTAGCGACGGATGGCGTCGGCCACCGTCTCGCTCTTGACGTCACCGGTGCGGGACAAGCCGTCGAGCACGGCGACCGTCATGTGCTCGGCGTCGATCTCGAAGTGCCGGCGCAGCGCGGCACGAACGTCGGAGAACCCGTAGCCGTCGGTACCGAGCACGATGTACGGCTGGGGCAGGAAGCGCGCGATCGAGTCAGGTACTGCTTTCACCCAGTCGGTCACCGCGATGATCGGTCCTTCGACGTTGCCGAGCTGCTCGGTGACGTATGGCGTGCGCGGCGCCGACTCCGGGTGCAACCGGTTCCACCGTTCGGTGTCGATCGCGTCGTCTCGCAGCTGCTTCCACCCGGGCACACTCCACACGTCGGCGCCAACATCGTGGTGCTCCGCGAGCATCTCCTGCGCGTCGAGCGCGTACCGAACCATCGGCCCGCTCGCGAGGATCTGTGCGCGATGCGCGTGGCCTTCGGGTGCGGCCCGGTACCGATAGATGCCGCGAACGATGCCTTCTTCCACACCTTCGGGCATCGGCGGCTGCACCGCGTTCTCGTTGTAGAGCGCGAGGTAATAGAAGCAATCCTCGGGATCGTCGCCGTACATGCGGTGAATGCCGTCACGAACGAGCACACCGACCTCGTATGCGAACGCCGGGTCATAAGCGCGGCAGTTCGGCACCGCCATCGCGAGGTGCAACGACTGCCCGTCGCAGTGCTGCAGGCCTTCGCCGGTCAGTGTCGTGCGGCCTGCGGTCGCGCCGAGCAGGAAGCCCTTGCCCCGCTGGTCGCCGTAGGCCCAGATCTGGTCGCCGACCCGCTGGAAGCCGAACATCGAATAGAAGATGTAAAACGGGATGAGCGGGTAGCCCCACGTCGCGTACGAGGTGGAGGCGGCGGTGAACGACGCCATCGCACCGGCTTCGGTGATGCCCTCTTCGAGCAGCTGTCCGTTCTTCGCCTCGCGGTACGACAGCATCAACGCGGCGTCGACCGGCTCGTACAGCTGACCGAGCGGCGAGTAGATCTTGAACTCGGCGAACAGAGCGTCGATGCCGAACGTGCGCGCCTCGTCGGGGATGATCGGCACCACACGCGGGCCGATGTTGGGATCCTTCAGCAGCGCGCGCAACAGCCGGGTGAACGCTGTGGTGGTCGACGCCTGCACCTTCTCCCCGGTACCGGCGGTGAGCGGCTGGATCACCTCGGCGGGCGGGAACACGATCGTCTTGGCCCGCTCCACCCGATCGGGGAGGAATCCGGCGAGCGCGCGCCGGCGCTCCATCAGGTATTCGTACTCGGGAGAGCGGTATCCCGGGTGGTAGTAGGGCGGCTCGCCCGCCTCGAGCGCAGAGTCGGGCACCTCGAGGTAGAGCCGGTCCCGGAACGTCTTGAGGTCGTCGACCGTCATCTTCTTGATCTGATGCGTGGCGTTGCGCGCTTCGACATCGGGCCCGAGCGTCCAACCCTTGACCGTCTTGGCGAGGATCACCGTGGGTGCACCCTCGTGCTCGACCGCGGTCTTGTATGCGGCGTAGAGCTTGCGGTAGTCGTGACCGCCGCGGGGCAGCTTCACCAGCTGATCGTCGGTCAGGTCCTCGACCATCTTGCGCAGCCGCGGGTCGGGACCGAAGAAGTGCTCCCGGATGTACGCGCCTGACTCGACCGCGTACTTCTGGAAGTTGCCGTCGAGCGTCGTGTTCATCTTGTTGACCAACACGCCGTCGACGTCGCGGGCGAGCAGGTCGTCCCACGCGCCGCCCCAGATGACCTTGATCGCGTTCCAACCCATGCCTCGGAACGTCGACTCGAACTCCTGGATCACCTTGCCGTTGCCGCGCACCGGTCCGTCGAGGCGTTGCAGGTTGCAGTTGACGACGAAGATCAGGTTGTCGAGGCGCTCGCGCGACGCGAGGCGTAGCGCGGCGATCGCTTCGGGCTCGTCGAGCTCGCCGTCGCCGACGAAGCACCACACCCGCGCTCTCGACGTGTCGACGAGCTCGCGGTTGTAGAGGTAGCGGTTCAAGCGCGCCTGGTACACCGCGCTGATCGCGCCGAGTCCCATCGACACGGTCGGGAACTCCCAGAATGCCGGCATGCGACGCGGATGCGGGTACGACGGCAGGCCTTGTCCGCCGACCTCGCGCCGGAAGTGGTCGAGCTGATCTTCGGTAAGGCGCCCCTCGAGGAATGCGCGCGCGTAGATGCCGGGCGCGGCGTGGCCCTGGAAGAACACTTGATCGCCGTACCCGCCGTCCGACTTTCCGCGGAAGAAGTGGTTGAAGCCGACTTCGTAGAGCGCAGCCGCCGACGCGTACGTGGAGAGGTGACCGCCGAGCCCGTCGTAGCGATGATTCGCGCGATCCACCATGATCACGGCGTTCCAACGGATGAACGCGCGTATGCGACGCTCGACGTACTCGTCGCCCGGGAACCACGGTTCCTGCTCGCGGGGAATCGTGTTGATGTAGTCGGTCTGCACCATCAGCGGCACGCCGACGCCCTTGTCGCGCGCCCGCTCCATCAGACGCGCCAGGAGGTAGTGGGCTCGCGACTTGCCCCGGCCGTCGATCACCGCGTCGAGCGAGTCGAGCCACTCCGCGGTCTCCGCCCGATCGATGTCGGGAAGCTGGTGGATCGACCCGTCGATGAACACGCTGCCAGGCTACGGCGGCAGCGACGTCGCGTACGTCACGCGTGCGCTACGAGTGCTCGCCGTGAGCGAAGCAACCCGGAGGGTGCTAGCCGGCTAGCCCTGCGAGCAGTTGCCGCCCTGGACGTTTTCGCCCAAGAGCTTGCACTCGCAGCCGATCTTGTCGCAGCGCTCGAGCGTCTGGCGGTAGTGCACGAGACCGAACACCGCGGCGCCGAGCAGGACGATCGCGACGAGCCGGGTCCCGACCGACCGCACGACGAACATGAGGACGAGCGCCAGGAGCACGGCGACGATCACGAGGGTGCCCGACACGCTGCGCAGGAACTGCGCATCCATCCAGTTCGGCAGATCGGCGATCATCGGCGGATGGTAACCGGCAAATGCCGCGAAAGCGAGGGCGAGGACGAAATACGCCAGCGCCACCGAACCAAGCCCCACTCCGCATGAGGGTGGTTCGGTCCAGTGTGACTGGAGTGACAACTGTGGTGGGCGGTAGGCGACTCGAACGCCTGACCTCCTGCGCGTCATGCAGGTGCTCTACCAACTGAGCCAACCGCCCGGGAGAGAGGGGTCAGGTTACCGTGCCCGACGATGGGCTTGCTCGACGGTCAGCGCGCCTTCGTCACCGGCGGCGGTTCCGGTATCGGCGCGGCGACGTGCCGGCGCATGGCCGCCGAGGGCGCGGCGGTCGCGGTCGTCGATGTCGTCGAGGAGCGCGCGCGGGAAGTGGCGAGCGCGATCGACGGCGTCGCGTACACCGTCGACGTGACCGACTTCGACGCGCTCGCGCACGCCGCGAGCGACGCGCACGAACGCCTCGGCGGATTGACGTTGCTGTTCAACAACGCGGGCGGCGGCGGGATGGCCGCCGTGCACGACTACGAGCTCGACGAGTGGCAGCGCATCATCACGCTGAACCTCACCGGCGTGTTCCACGGGTTCAAAGCCGTCGCGCCCCTCATCCTGGAGTCGAGGGGCGGCGCGATCGTCTCGACCGCGTCGATCTCGGGCACCCGACCCGCCGCGGGTGAGGCGCCGTACGCCGCGGCCAAGGCCGCCGTCGCGGCACTCACTGCAACCGCTGCACTCGAGTACGCGCCGACCGTACGCGTGAACGCAGTGTCACCCGGCATGATCGCGACGGCGATGACGACGCTGCTGCTCGAAGATCCGGGGCTGGATCGAGCCGAGCACATGGCGGCCAAAACTCCGCTCAACCGCGTCGGGACGCCGGACGACATCGCCGGCGTGGTCGTGTTCCTCTGCTCCGACCTCGCCAAGTTCGTGACCGGCCAGAACCTCGTGATCGATGGCGGGATGACGCTGCACGGGTCCGGGGTCGACGGCATCTTCGACCTCGTCCGCGACCTCATGGCGCAGAACTGACCGGGCCTTCATGCGCACCTCACAATCCGAGACGATGCTCCGGGAATGAAACTTCGCACCCTCATCACCACTGCCACCGCCGCCGCCGTGCTCTCGACTGCCGGCGTCGCCATCGCCGGCGCCGCAAGCTCGTCGTCGCCTTCCTCCTCGCCGTCGGTCTCGACTGCCGCGGCAACGTCGAAGCCAGACAAGATCGCCAAGCCTGCGCACGCCCATCGCCGCGCCCGCCGGCACCACCGGGTCCGGGTGTTCATTCGCAAGACCGTGCTCGACACCATCGGGATCGATCGGCCGACGCTGCGGAGCGAGCTGCGCAGCGGCAAGACGATCGGCGAGATCGCGACCGCCCACAATGTCCAGCCGAGCGCCGTAGTCGACGCGTTGGTGACCGGGGCGACGACCAAGCTCGATGCCGCCGCGAGCGCCGGGACGAT
>JBBQER010000118.1:0-10415 GCA_038320885.1 Acidimicrobiia bacterium | reverse complement strand
GTGCGCTCGAAGAGCCGTTGAAGCAGATCGCGGTGAACGCCGGCATGGAAGGTGGCGTGATCGTCGAGAAGGTGCGCAGCCTCAAGGGTTCGCATGGCCTCAACGCCGCGACCGGTGAGTACGAAGACCTCGTGAAGGCGGGAGTCATCGACGCCGCGAAGGTGACGCGCTCGGCGCTGCAGAACGCAGCTTCGATTGCGGCGCTGTTCCTCACCACCGAGGCCGTCGTTGCCGACAAGCCCGAGAAGGAAGGCGCCGGCGGCATGCCCGGCGGCATGCCGGGCGGCGGCATGGGAGACATGGACTTCTAGTCCTTCTCTCTTTCCAGCGTTATTCAGCGGGGCGCCCTCAGGGGCGCCCCGCTCGCGTCCGAAGAATTCCCGGGCGTACCCTGGCGGCCGAGTCTTCGGAGGGATCCTTTATGCGAAGTGCTGCGATGCGCGGAACCGGTGTGGCCCTGCTGCTGGCAGTCGTGCTCGCCGGATGCGGTGGCTCGAGCTCACCCTCCACACCGGCGGCGGCTCCCAAGGCCACGCCACCGAGCGTCACGACCCCGAAGGCGTCGCCCGCGAAGGTGCTGCTCGCTTCCGCGCGCACGACCGCGTCTGCGGGTTCGGCGCGCATGGCGATGTCGATGCAGCTGGGGGGCAGCGGCACCGATGCGTTTGCGGTGACCGCCGATGGCATCTCCGACTTCTCGAACGGCGATGCTCAACTCACGATGCACTTCGGCGGCGCCATCGCCGCGTTCATGAAGGGTGACATCGAGATGCGTTCGGTCGACCGGGTCCTCTACCTGAAGCTGCCTTCGGGGGTCCTGAGCTCACTCGGCGACGGCAAGGACTGGATCTCGATCGACGCATCGAAGATGCCGGGCGGCGCATCTCCCACTTCCGACTTCGGGCTCGGCCAGACCGACCCGAAGCAGTTCCTTGCATACCTCGAGACGGTCTCCGACGATGTCAAGGCGGTCGGCTCGGAAGAGATCCGCGGCGTCGACACTACGCACTACCACGCCACACTCGATCTCGGGAAGGCCGCGGACCGCGCCAACGTCCCGCCCGAGCTGCGCGATTCGTTGCGCAAGCTCGCGGAATCGATGGGCAAGAGCGCGCCGATCCCGGCCGACGTGTACGTCGACAGTGAAGGGCGCGCGCGGCGAATCACGCTCAGCATCGACTTCGGGGCGTTCGGACGCATGCTCGGCGGCAGCGGTGCGGCCGGAAGCGACGCGGTGATGACGATGTCGATCGATCTCTACGACTTCGGCGTTCCCGTCAGCGTGCAGGCGCCACCGGCCTCCGACGTCTCGTCGATGCCGATGTTCGGAATGGGCGGCTTCGGTGGCTTCGGCACGACCACGCCGACCGCGGCGGGCACAGTCTCGGCGATGCAGTAGTAGCAGGGAATTTCTGCGCTTCGGCGCTACCCTCCCCGACGTATGGATCCTGTGACGCCGTCGATCGGTTGGGGTGTGCTGCACCTCTACTACCGCGTCGATCGCGAACGCGCCGAGCGCGAGCCGGAAGCGGGGAAGCGCATCGTCGACGCGATCGCCTCCCTCGAGGCCGACGGGCATCAGGCCGTGTGCATGGCGATGCTCGGGCACAAGGCCGATCTCGGCGTGATGGTGCTCGGCCCGGACCTCGCGCGGCTCCAGGCGTTCCAGGCCGAGCTCCTCGGCGCGCCGATCGAGCCGGTGTGGTCGTACCTGTCGCTGACCGAGCTCTCGGAGTACGGCGCGACCGAAGCGGAAGAGCGCGCTCGACTGGCAGCCGACGAACAGCTCGCGGGCGCCGAGCTCGAGGAAAAGCTTGCGGCGTGGAACGACCGCATCGCGCACTACCGCGAACAGCGCGTGCACCCGAAGCTTCCTCCGAAGCAGGTGTGTTGCTTTTATCCGATGTCGAAGCGGCGCGCCGTCGAGGCGAACTGGTACGAGCTCTCGTTCGAGGCGCGCAAAGACCTCATGGCCGGTCACGCGCGCGTCGGCCGTACCTATGCGGGGCGGGTCCTGCAGCTCATCACCGGCTCGACGGGTATCGACGACTGGGAATGGGGCGTGACACTCTTCGCGGATGACGTCGTTGCGCTCAAGGAGATCGTCTACGAGATGCGCTTCGATCCCGTTTCCGCGCGCTACGCCGAGTTCGGCCCGTTCTTCACCGGCCTCGTGCTCCCGCCGGCCGACGCCTGCGAGCGGGTCGGCTTGCGCGCCTCATGAGTGAGCATCTGCCGGCCATCCGGCTCTTCGTCTCGTTCCCCGAGGAGCTCGTCGAGCGCCCGATGATCTACGAGCTCGTGAAGCGATACGACGTCGTCCCGAATATCCGCCGGGCCAACGTGGAATCGCACTCCGGCTGGGTCATTCTGGAGCTCTCCGGGGCGGTGGCGGCCAGAGACGAGGCCATTGCCTATCTCGAGGGCCTGGGTTGCGCTGTGAACCGCATGGAAGGCGACGTCGTCGCCGGCTGAATGCGGCTTCGACCTCCGGCCCTCCATCACGTGATTTCCGCCCGAGACCGGCCGGGCCTGCGGATCTGCGCCTGGCCTAGATCGGGCGGCCGGGGCCTCCTGTCCGGTGCGCCGAGTGCCGAAAAGACACTATGGCGTCCACCGGTTGGAAGGAGTGGAGGAAGAAGGACGTGACCGCGGACGCCCCCGGCGAGATGGAGACAGCTGACCTCGGGCTGCACCGCGCGTTGCGCGGCGGTGCCGACGCGGTCTTCGTGGCCCGTCTCGATGCGAACAATGATCTCGTGGGTGAGCTGGCCAACGAGTCGGCGCGGCTCGTGCTCGGCCTCCGACCCGACGACGACGCCGCGACCGCCGAGCGGGTTTGCCCGCCGTCGGCGCGTCCGATTCTCGAAAGCATGCGGCGCGCGGCCGGCCGTTCACGCGCGACGCGCGAGACGCTGATGCTGCCCACGCACGACGGCGGTCAGATCGCGGTCGAGCTGCAACTCGAGCCTCTCCCGGTCACCGCCAACGGCGACGCCCGCGTGTTGGCCGTCATGCGCGCGAACGACCCTTCGCTCGAGTCCGACCAGATCGCGCCTCCGGCCGCGTCATCGGTCGGCGCGCTGCGCTACGAACATGGCCTCGGTGTCGTGTTCGCCGATCACGCGCTGCTTGCCCTACTCGGACTCGCGCACGAGCACGCGCTCGGGCACGGCTGGCTCGACGCGATCCACCCTGACGATCGTGCGTTCGTTGCCGGCGCGTTCGAGGAGATCGACCGGCGTCCCGAGGTGCTCGACCTCGAGTTCCGGCTTTCGAGCAGCGGCGACAACGACCGCTGGGCGCGCCTACGCGCGGCTCCGGTCGGTACCAACGAGGGCAGCATCACTGGTTACCTCGCGACCATCGAAGACGTCACCGAACCGCGCCTGGTGGCGCGTTCCGCCGCGTGGCTCGGGGAGCTCGCGGAGTCGATCGACGAATGGGCCGGCCTCGCCGACGCGACGGGCGCGCTCGTCTACGCGAACGGCGCAACCCGACGTGCGCTCGGGCTGTCCGAACCTGCCGATGCCCGCGGCGCCCGCCTCGACCCTGCGACCATGCGCGACGGGTCCGGGCCGATCGCGTTGCTCGCGCCCGACGGCCGCCGCGTCGAGATCGCGGGCGCGATGCAGGCGCACGCCGGGCCCGGCGGCACGATCGACCACTACTCGTTCGTGGGGCGCGCGAGTAGCGACGCCCAGTTGGCCGCGCAGGAAGTGTTGCGGTTGCGGCGGGCGGTGGAGTCCACCACCGACCTCGTCACCTTCCACGGTCGAGCCGGCCGCATGCTGTTCGCCAACCGCGCGGCCCGTGAGATCATCGGCCTCGGCGCCGACGATCCGCTCCCGCGCATCGAGATGCACGAGTTCTTCGACGTGACGCCGCCGCGGCTCGCGGCGATGCGGGACGCGATCACCGCCGACGGACGCTGGTCGGGTGAGCTCGACCTTTGCGGCCAGGCGATCCGCATCCCGGCGTCGGTCGTGGTCACCGGTCACCGCGACGCGAACGGTCGCTACGAGTACTTCTCGGCCGTCTCACGCGACATCACCGAGCAACGCGCGGCTGATGCCGCGCGCCGGCGGAGCGAAGGGGCCTTGCGCGCGATCGTGCAGTCGTCGCCGCTGCCGATCTTCGCGGTCGATGCATCGGGCACGGTGCACGTCTGGAACCGGGCGTGCGAGGAGCTCTTCGGATGGACGGCCGACGAGGCGATCGGCTCGTTGCCGCGCTTTGCGTCCGCCGACCAGATCGTCGAGCTCGTCGGCCGCGCGTTCGACGGCGAAACGGTACGCGCGCACGTGTCGCGTTACGAGCGACGCGGTGGCGAGCTACTCGACGTCAACGTTTCCGTGGCACCGCTGCGCAACGCGACGGGCCGTGTCATCTCGGCGGTACTCGTGGTCGCCGACGTGAGCGATCAGAAGCGCGCCGAGCTGGCGTTGCGCGAGAGCGAGATCCGTTTCCGTTCGCTCGTGCAGAACTCAAGCGACATGGTGACGATCATCGACTCGGCCGGGCACGCGACCTATCGCAGCCCGAGCGCCTGCCGGTTCGCGGGGATCGATCCCGAGGACGATCCCGAGCTTCCCTTCGACCACGCAGTGTTCGAGCAGGATCGGCCGGCGATGGCGGCGATGTTCGCCCGCCTCGGGCGCAACCCGGGGGCATCGGAGACGATCCGCTATCGCGCGCAGCGCGCCGACGGAGAGTTGCGTTGGACCGAGATGGTCGCGACCGATCACCGCGACGACCAGGCCGTGATGGGTGTTGTCACCAATGCGCGCGACATCACTGACCGAGTCGAGGCCGAGCAATCGGTGCGCGCGTCGGAGGAGCGTTTGCGCGTCCTCGTGGCGAACATCTCCGATGTCGTGTCGGTGATCGACGCGGGCGGCAAGGTGACATACGCCAGTCCGACAATGGAGCAGGTTTACGGCTACACCTACGGCGAGTGGCCCGAGGATCGCAGCATCTTCGACACCGTGCACGCCGACGATCGCGATCATGTTCTCGAGCTCTGGAAACGCGCGCATTCGTCGAGCGGGCAGTTGGACCCGCTGGAAATGCGCGTGCAGCGAGGCGACGGCTCCTGGATGGACATCGAGGCTATCGCCAACAACATGCTCGACGACCCGACGGTCAACGGCATCGTCGTTACGTCGCGCGATGTCACGGCCCGCAAGCAGGCCGACGAGGCGTTGCGCGCCAGTGAGTCGCGCTTGCGCGAGAGCGAGGCGCGCTATCGCGGTGTGCTCGACGACCAGACCGAGCTCGTATGCCGCTATCAACCCGATGCGACGCTGACGTTCGTGAACCGTGCGTTCGCAGAGTTCTTCGGATGCAGCAACGACGCGCTCGAGGGCGTCAAGCTGCTTGACCTGCGTCCGGCCGCGGAGAGCCCGCACGTGCTGGAACGTCTGCAGTCGTTCCCCGAGGGCGACTCCGTCCGTACGCACATCGAACGCGAGGTGTCGCTCGACGGCTCGTTCCGCTGGTATCAGTGGACCGACCGGGCCTTCGTCGACGCGAGCGGTGCGGTGGTCGAGTATCAGTCGGTCGGGCACGACATCACCGATCAGCGACGCGCCGCCGAGTTCACCGCGGATCAGGCCGAGATTCTCGAGCAGGTTGCGCGCGGCGTGCCGCTCGACCAGACCTTGTCGACGATTGCCACCGCGCTCGAAGGCCACTTCCCACGGTTCACGTGCGCGATCATGATGCTCGATCCGGCCGGCGCCAAGCTGCGGATCGGCGCCGCACCCACGATCCCGGCGCAGTTCCTCGAGGCGATCGGGAGTGTGAGCTCGTCGCCGATTGCCGGCGCGTGCGAGGCGGTGTACGTACGCGATATCGCCGCCGACGAACGCTGGGCCGAGCATCGCGACCTCGCGTGCACCTACGCCTTGCACGCATCCTGGTCGATCCCGATCGTGGCCAGCGACGGCGGCGCAGTGCTCGGCACCCTCAACGTCTTCGCCGGCGAACCGCGCCTGCCCGACGTCGAGCAGCGACAGGTGTTCAATCTGTTGGCGCAGCTCGCGTCGATCGCGATCGAGCGCAAGGCCTTTGAGGAACAGCTCGTGCACCAGTCGATGCACGACCCGCTCACCGGTTTGCCGAACCGGTTGCTGTTCCTCGACCGGCTCGGGCAGGCGATCGCAAGGTGCCGGCGCACGAAGTCGACTGTCGGCGTCGCGTTCCTCGACCTCGACCGCTTCAAGAACCTCAACGACAGCCTCGGCCACGACGCGGGCGACGAGCTGCTCGTCGAAGTCGCGGAGCGCCTCGCGTCGGTGATCCGGCCCGGCGACACCGTGGCCCGGTTCGGCGGCGACGAGTTCACGATCCTCTGTGAAGACCTGACGCCCGGCTCGGCACGCGAGCTTGCGGTCGAGATCTCGCAACGCCTCCTGGCCACGGTCATCAGCCCGATGGTCGTTCGCGGTACGGAGATGTTCGTAGGCGCGAGCGTCGGTATCGCATTGACGTCGTCGGGTGACGAGCTCCCCGAGGAGCTGATCCGTGACGCCGACGCGGCGCTGCATCACGCCAAGGAGTCCGGCCGCGGCCGCGTCGAAGTGTTCGACGACCAGATGCGAACGCGTGCGGTTACCGCGCACGCCACCGAGAACGCGTTGCACCGAGCGCTCGAACGCGGTGAGTTCCGCCTGTTCTTCCAGCCGATCGTGTCGCTGGCGGACGCCCGGTGCGTCGGCGCCGAGGCTCTGATCCGCTGGCAGCATCCGGAGCGCGGGCTCGTCGCGCCGGCCGAGTTCATCCCGTTGGCCGAGGAGACGGGTCTCATCATCGAGATGGGGAGCTGGGTGCTGGAAGAAGCCGCGCGCCACGCGGCCCGCTGGCAGCTCGAGCACTCGGAGCCGTTCCAGGTCGCGATCAACCTGTCGGCGCGTCAACTCGTGGAGCCCGGACTCGCCGACCGCGTGACCGAGGTGATGAGCCTCACTGGTGTGCAGCCTTCCAGCCTGTGTTTCGAGATCACCGAGAGCGTCTTGATGGATGACGCGGAAACCGTGCTCGATGTGATCAGCCGCGTGCGCGCGCTCGGCGTGCAGTTCGCGATCGACGACTTCGGGACCGGCTACTCGTCGCTCGGTTACTTGAAGCGATTCTCGGTGGACTCCGTGAAGGTCGACCGCTCGTTCGTGAGCGGGCTCGGGACGGATCCCGGCGACGCCGCGATCGTCTCGGCGGTGATCGGGCTCGCCCACGCGCTCGGCCTGCGCGTCACGGCGGAGGGTGTCGAGACCGAAGAGCAGCTGCTCGCGCTGATCGATCTCGATTGCGACGAGGCGCAGGGCTACTTCTTCTCGCCCCCGCAACCGGCTTCCGATCTGCGCGGGCTGATTGCCCGGACACGCACGTGGCGCCCACCGGGAGCGACGGTGATGCGACCCGCCGGCGGGCCGCGCCGATCGGTGTCCTAACCTGCGCCGCGTGTCCCGCGGCGAACCGTTCCACGCATCAGCATCCGAACTGCTCCGATGGGCCGAGACGCTGTCGGGCATCGCCCGCACGGGCCTCGGATTCACCCAGAGCCTGTACGAGAAGGAGCGCTTCGAGGAGGTGCTGAAGGTCGCGTCCGACATCCGTGCCGCGGCCGTCGAAGAGGCCGAGAGCGACGTGCTCTTCGACGAATGGCTCAGCACGGTGGGCGAGGGTGTCGCCGGGTACGTGACGCCCAAGGTCGCGGTGGCGGCGGTCGTCAGCAACGAGCGCAAGGAGATCCTCCTCACCCAGCGGGCCGACTCGGGTTGGTGGCTCTACCCGGTCGGGTGGGCCGACGTCGGGTACTCCGCGTCGGAGATCGCGATGAAGGAAGTGCTCGAGGAGACCGGTATCGAATGCGAGCCGATACGCCTGATCGCGGTGCTCGACGGACTCCGTCTCGGCTTCGCGCGGGTGCCGATGTACTCGATCGTGTTCCACTGCCGCATGATCGGCGGGGAGTTGAAGGGCCACCCACTCGAGACCTCGGCCGTGGGTTTCTACGCGCGTGACTCGCTGCCGCAGCCGCTCGCCGGCGCGCATCGCTGGCTCGATATTGCGTTCCGCGCGATCGACGGCGAAGAGCTCCCCGCCTGGTACGACGAACCCCGCAACCCCACCTGGCGCGACTGAATCAGGTCGCGCCCGCCGTTCATCCGCCGGGCTCGAGTTGCGCGAGCAGCAGGGCCACGATCGACACCGCCCCGTTGGCGTGCTCCCAGGCGTCGCCGATCGCCTCGTGATCGACGAGACCGAACCGATCCGGCGGCCGTCCCAACTGCGCCGTCGCCAAAGTCACGAGCTCCTGCGGCTCGAGCTCCTCGCCGTACGCCGCGTAGCACTCGAGCCCGTCCCACATCGCCGTCAGCGGCCGCACCTCCTTGCCGAGGCGCAGGGCATGCGGATCAACGGCCGACGAGAGCTGGCCCACCACCGTCTCCCAGATGTCGTAGGTGGAGATGCCGTCAGGGGCCCGGTACCCGGCGATGGGGTGCAGCCGCCATTCGAGCGTGACCGGGCCCTCTTCGACCAGCCACGTCTGGGAACCGTTCACGTAGCTGTCGACGGGCAGGCCGAGTTGCGCGTCGAGGCCGAGCACGAGCTCGGGCGAGATGGTCCAGACAGTGGTCGCGACGCGGGGCATGCCCGTAGACCGTATCTATACGTTGGCCGTAGCATTCGCGGTCAATGAACAAATACGACCGTCTCACGTCACTCGACGCCAGTTTCTTGCACATGGAGCGGCTCGAGTATCCGATGCATGTCGGTGCGATGAGCCTCCTCGAAGGCGCACCATTCTTCGACGACAGCGGGCATTTCCGCATCAAGGACGTGCGCGAGCTGGTGCAGTCGCGGTTGCCGCTCCTCCCGCGGTTTCGCCGCCGGCTCATGACGGTTCCCTACGACCAGGGCCGGCCGGTCTGGATCGACGACGACCGATTCGACATCACGTATCACGTGCGGCACACAGTGCTCCCGAAGCCCGGTTCCTGGGACCAGCTGGTGGCGCTCACGACGCGCGTGCAGGAGCAACTGCTCGATCGCGAACGCCCGCTGTGGGAGTTGTGGTTCGTCGAAGGTCTCGAGAACGGGAATGTCGCGCTCGTGCAGAAGACGCACCACTCGCTCATCGACGGTGTGTCCGGCGTCGATGTCGCGACGCTCCTGCTCGATGCCACTCCCGAATATGTACCGCCGGTCCCTCACGTGTGGAGTCCGGATCCCGCGCCGAATCCGTCACAGCTGCTCGTCGACAGTTTGCGCGAGCGCGCCACCGAACCGGCCGAGTTGGCCCGTTCGGTGCGCTCGATGTTCCGCGGCCCGCGCCACGCCGTGGAGCGAGCGAGCGAGCTGCGCAAGTCGCTCGGCACGATGGTGAGCCGCGATTCGATCGCGCCGCGTACGTCGATCAACGGGCGCACCGGTCGGCACCGATTGCTGTCGGTTGTTCGTGTGCCCCTCACCGAGGTGAAGGCGATTCGCCGCACGCTGGGCGGGACCGTCAACGACGTGGTGCTCGCGGGCGTCGCCGGCGGGTTGAACCGGCTGCTCACCGAGCGCGGCGACGACGTCGAGGATCTCCGGTTGCGCGTGCTGTGCCCGGTGTCGGTGCGTTCCGACGATCAGCGCGGCGAGCTCGGCAACAAGATCTCCGCGATCTTCGTGTCGCTCCCGGTCGGTCCGTCCGATCCCGTCGACCGTCTCGCCGAGATATCGGAGCAGACCGCCGACCTCAAAGAGAAGCGGCAGGCCCTGAGCGCCGACTTGCTGCTGAACATGAGCGACTACATCGCGCCCACACTCATGAGCCTTGCCGCGCGCGCAGTGCATCGCCAGCCCTTCGTGAACCTCATCGTTACGAATGTTCCCGGACCGCAGGTGCCGCTCTACATGATGGGCGCGCGACTGATCGAGGCGTTTCCGATTGTTCCCCTCACACAGAATCTCACCGTGGTCGTCGGAATTCTCTCCTACGACGGAACATTGCACTTCGGTCTGTGGGCCGACCGGGATGCCGGCGGCGACCTCGAAGTGCTCGCGGGTGGCATCGAAGACGCGTTCGCCGAGATGGCGAAGGCGGCAACCGAGCGAGGGACCGAATGACCGAGGTATGGGAGCGCGACGCGTGGGAGTTGGCCGACGACGTGCGCGCCGGGAAACTGCGCGCGGTCGACCTGCTCGAGGCGTTCCTTGCGCGCGTCGAGCAGTTCAACGATGAACTGAACGCGTTCTGCTTCCTCGACGTCGAGCGCGCGCGTGAACGGGCGGCGGCGATCGATGCCGCGGTGGCGCGCGGTGAGGATCCCGGCGTGTGGGCCGGCGTTCCGATGGGCGTGAAGGAGCTCGTCGCGGTCGAGGGTTGGCCCGACACGCACGCGTCGATGCTCTACAAGGACAACATC